>CAZWDH010000265.1:0-8128 GCA_964632865.1 uncultured Nitrospiraceae bacterium | reverse complement strand
CCTCTACCCGGCGAGGCGAACAGGTTCTCCGGCTGCGACGCGTTCGACGCTACGCGAACGGATATTCCACGTTTTCGTTCCAAGTGCCCGTCCCTTTACTGCCTTCATGAGCTATCGGCGGGATGGCGGCGCGGAAGTCGCTCGCAGCATTCGATCTGAACTCCTCCGTCTCGGAAACAAGGTGTTCCTCGATGTCGACGACCTGGGGGTTCACATGTTCGATGACCGCCTTCTCGAAACCATCGAAAACACGACAAACTTCATTCCAATCCTATCCAAAGGCTGCCTCGAGCGCTGCACCCAGCACGACGATTGGTTTCGCCGCGAGATTAGCCACGCCATCCGAAGCGATCGCAATATCATCCCCGTTACCCTTCCCGGCTTCGAATTCCCCCTGCCGGAAGACATGCCGATCGGGCTTCGGGATTTGCCCCGGTACCAATCCGTCGCCTATTCGCACGATTATTTCAAGGCCACCATGGACAAACTCAATGCGTTCCTTGGCCACCCGCACCTTCGCAGTTGACTTGGTTTCGCACACGTTCACGCGAAACCCTGCTCCCATCTAGCCCTGAATAAACTCGTGCGCCAGCCCCATGTAATACGCGACAAGGTAATGGATGCTGTCCCGCAACTCCGTCCCCTTGCCGCCGTACGACAGAAACCACGGATCGCGACCCCAGTTGATGGCGTTTCGTTCATCGATAGGAAACACGTACCCGTCGACCCGATGCCCCGCGCTCCCCGGACTCTGCCACAGGTGCGATTGCAGCGGCACCATGTCGGTGCGATGCGCGTTCGAGTGGGGCCAGTCGATTAGGTCGAGCGGATACCGCTTCAACGTGTCGATGGCGTCCTCGAAGTACTTGCGATCGAGCGAAAGATCCGAATCACCCCACTGATCGCTTCGCACCTTCCCCTGGCAGCACGCCGCGTAAACAAAGTTCGCAAAGGTGTTTCGCTCGTACTGCTCCATCTCCCAATGTCGCCGAATCGCAAAGTAATACATGCTCAGCAGCTTCGGATCGGTCTCATACCGGATCAGATGGTAGTAGTTCATAAACGCCATGTAGTCGTCGCCCTGGCCGAAGGTGCCCGGCCCCGCGATGTCTTTGGGCTGGGTCATGCCGTTCATGCCGTACCCTTCGTCGATGGCCAGGCGCAAGTACTCGTCGCGATACTTCGGATCGCCCGTCACATGATGCGCAACCGACAAGTATGTCAAGATGCTGTTCGAGTTCAGCCCCCGTTCCATGACCCACTCCGGGTTCCGGTTCAGATCGTCCGGCGAAAAATGCCCCCACCGCGTCGGCTTGCCGTCGTAGTCGACGAGGTTGTAATCGTGCTCGATGATATGGTCCACGAGCCGCCGCACGACCGCGCGCACCGCCTCCTTCTCCGCGTCGGTCTCGCAGACGTGATCGTAATACGCGCCATACCCGAAGAAGTGCCCGTCCAACTCATCCGGACTCGAGTCGTTCTTCCAGTACCAGTCGCCCGTCTCGTCAATCGGAAACCGCGGCTGAATGATCTTCCACAACGCATCCCGCTCGTTCCGGCGAATGTCATAGTCGAGGTCAAACTCCGGATTGGGATCCGGATCCGTCGTCGGCACGACCGCCCGCGCAAAGAACCCTTCCGGCGCCGGGTGCGTGCCGCCCTGCGTTACCTCGCTGAGAAAGGCTACCGCGCGAAAGGCGCCATGCGCATGCTGTTTCAACACGGGATCGCCGGTCGCCTTATAGCCCAGACTCATCGCGCCGAGATAGAGGCCGTTGAAATGCCCGTCATTGTCCGTGAACACCGGCGTCCCCGTGCTCTTGTCGCCCGGCACCGCTAGCTCGGCCGGGCACACATACCCAAGACTCGTGCGCCGGTGATACTTCTCGATCTCTTCTTCGTAGAACGCCGCCTTCTTCGCCAGCGTCATCGGCTTTCGCGCGATACACGACACCCCCGCCGCCGTCGCGATCCACGCGTTTCCCTCGACGTCCACCGCAATATCCCGCACGGAGTCATCCAGCAACCAGCGCCCCCCTTGACGAAACGCCCAGTATCCATCGTGGTAGTGAATCGCCCCATTCGTCGTCCCGAACCACACACCCTCCGGTCCCGCCGCCATGCACGTAAAATCGTTGTACGGAAGCCCGTCGTGGCCCGTGAACAACTCCCATTCATCCTCCGACACACGTCGACCCACGCCCTGCGGCGCGGCAAACCAAAGCGCCCCTTCCGCGTCATACGCCACCGCCCGCACATCCACCGGCGCCCAGCGAATCTCCCCTTCGCGCGGCAACGCCAGACGCCAATCCGTTCCGTCACCGATGTACAGGCCCGAATCCGCTGCCACCGCAATTTCCCCCGCACGTATGGCCACCTCGCGGACTGCAATGGTTCCACCCACAACGGACCGCAGATTCGCTTCCTGCTCCCGTGTAAGCGTGGAAAGCACGGGCAACTGCACCGCATCCTCTTCCACCGGCTCCCATCGATCCCCGGAGAACCGCGCGATACCTTCATTCGTCTCCGCAAGGATACTCCCCTGATCGTCTATCGCAATTCGTTCCACAACGCTGCCGGGAAGCCCCTGCGCCATCGTGTACCGCAGATGCTCCTCCTGCTGAAACGTCCCAACGTCGATCGGAAGTTCGGGTATTGCATCACCGCGACATACCGAAAGACCAAATCCAACCAGAACTGCTGCGACAACTCGATACTGCATTTGTCTATCCTTGGCATACCTGCGTTGTAAACGATTCCGTGAACAATGAAACCGGCTAATTCTAACGCAACATTGTCGTAAACGCGATATCGCGGATTAACTCTTTCGACTCACGCTGCGGTAGAATCCGAGAACGGGGGCGGTGTCAGCAACGACACCCGGGACACAACAAGCAGGGGAAACCATGCGAACCATCGCGGCAATCATGTGGAGTCTGACAATGGCCGGGGGAGTTCTCGGTGCGCAACCGGAACCATTCGCACTGGAACCGCTGCCTCTCGGCACGATCAAACCCGAAGGATGGCTCGCCAACCAACTGCAGATCCAGGCCGACGGCCTGACCGGTCATCTCGACGAATTCTGGCCGGACGTGCGCGACAGCGGTTGGATCGGCGGCGATGCCGAAGGCTGGGAGCGCGGTCCCTACTGGCTCGACGGACTCGTCCCGCTCGCCTATCTCCTCGACGATCCCGCACTCGTCGCAAAGGCCGAGCGTTGGATGAACTACATCCTCGAACACCAGCACGAGGACGGCTGGCTTGGACCCCTCCACGGCCAGCGCGGCGGCAAACCTGCCGAACATACCCACGACGCCTGGCCCACCTTCATAGCGGTCAAGGCCATGACCCAGTACTACGAAGCCACCGGCGACAACCGCGTCATCCCGGCGCTCCTTCGCTACGCCACCGCCTTACAGGAAGTCCTCGAAGACGACCCCCTCTTCGAGTGGGGACGCCACCGCTGGATGGACGGCGCCCTCTCCATGCTATGGCTATACGAACGCACCGGGGATGAGCGTCTGCTCGACACCGCGAAGCTGCTCGAGCGGCAGGGATACGATTGGCGCGCCCATTTCACCGCCTTCCCCTACCGCGAGCGAACCGATCGATCCAAGGCATCCATGGACACCCATGTCGTCAATAACGCCATGGGCATCAAAGCGCCCGGCATTTCCTATCGTCTCGGCGGCGGAGAATTTGCGGAGCAAGCCGTGTTCGAAGGCCTTGCGAACCTCGACCGTTACCACGGCCAGGCGACTGGACTCTTCAGCGGCGACGAGCATCTCGCGGGAAAGAATCCCTCGCAAGGCACCGAACTCTGCGCGGTCGTCGAATACCTCTACTCCCTCGAATACCTCATCGCAACCTTCGGCGAACCCGCCCTCGCGGATCGCATGGAGCGCATTGCCTTCAACGCCCTGCCCGCGACCTTCAAACCCGACATGTGGGCCCATCAGTACGACCAGCAGGCCAACCAGGTCATCGCCTGCATCGCACCGGAGAATGTCTATACCACCAACGGCCCCGACTCGAATCTCTTCGGCCTTGAACCCAACTACGGATGTTGTACCTCAAACATGCACCAGGGCTGGCCCAAGTTCGCGGCGCACCTCTGGATGAAGACCCCCGACAACGGACTCGCCGCCGTGGCCTATGCGCCATGCACTGTTCAAACCCGCCTGGGAGATACGGCAGTATCCGTCCGCGTCGATACCAAGTATCCCTTCCGCGAGTCCGTCGCGATCGCTGTAACGGTCGACCGCCCCGCGACCTTCCCGCTCGTGTTGCGCATCCCGGAGTGGGCGCAAAACACGCAACTCGAAGTGAGCGGTGATGCCGTCCCTTCGCCAAAGGCTGGATCGTTTTGTCGCATCGAGCGAGAGTGGGAGGGGGAGACGCTGGTTACACTCCGCATTCCCATGCGCCCGCGTATCGAACAGCGATTCAACGACGCCGTCGCCATCCACAGCGGACCCCTGGTATTGAGTCTCAAGATCGAAGAAGAGTGGCGACAAATTCGCGGCGAACTGCCCCACGCCGATTGGGAAGTCCACCCGCTCTCCCCATGGAACTACGCCCTGGCTCTTGATCCCGAAAACCCAGCCGAGTCCATCACCGTGGAAGAACGCCCCCTCGGCGCAAACCCCTTCTCTCCCGAAGGCGCGCCCATCGTTGCAACAGTCAAAGGAACCCAACTACCCGGCTGGACACTCCACCGCAACGCCGCCGCACCCGTCCCCCAAAGCCCCGTCCAATCCGATTCGCCCAAGGAACAACTAACCCTAATCCCCTACGGATGCACCAACCTCCGCCTAACCGAGTTCCCCACACTCACCAAGTAGAAAAATCGGGACAGCCACCATTTTCCTTTTCGATCGATGAGTCAATATCACAGGCGCTGAGAAGGAAAATGGTGACTGTCCCGATTTTTCGGTCCCTGCTTGTCCCTGCCGTCCGTGTGTGTCCGTGTGTGTCCGTGTCTTAATCCTATGCCCACCGCCCGAACTACAATTCCTTCACCTTCAAATTCCGAAACTCAATTCGAAACCCTTCGCCTTCAACACCAACCAGCCCCTTAGCGGTGCCGCAGTCCTTCACCTCGCACGTAACCGCGCCATTCACCCACAGCGTCAGCGTGTTCCCGCGCGCCGTGATCTCCAAGGTATTCCATTCGCCCGCTGGCTTGATCCGCCCATCCGTCACGTCCCCCGACGTGCTGAACGACCGCTTCCCGCCATCCTCCGTCCCCGTTTCACCGAACAGATACCCCCCGGTCGCATCGCCAAACTGCGCCTGATGCCAAATCGCGCCATCTTCCGAGTTCCGCACGTACGCCCCGCTGTTGTATCCGCTCACGCCCTCGACCTTCGTATACCGAAACTCGACATGAAAGATCGCATCGTCAAACGCGCGCTCGAAGAGCAGCATGTCATGGCCGCCGTCGCCTTCGCACACCAGCACCTTGCCGGATTCATCCACGTGCCACTGTTCTTTCCCCAACGGATCGCCCGGCGGCACCGGCACCCGCGACCAGCCGTCCAATCCCTTCTTGGGCATCAAATTGATCCATCCCTCGGGGTTCGTTTCCAGTGCGCTCTTCTCCACTTCCGCACCGGCGATGCCCACTGCCAAACCCGCGCCAACCAACAACGCCATTGCAACTATCGCTACTCGCTTCATCACATAACCCCCTTTCGTGCTGTTGGCGCGTACTTTAGTCTCGCCCGTATCGCCATTGCAATCCGCACCGGCGTCCTTCTCGATTCCCGCAGGCCGGACGCGTAGGATACCTGCAACGAAACGCACGTGGTGATCGGGGCGATGGTCTGCGCGCACGGGCAACAAATGCGATGGGGGAGAGACCCGCACATGAAGTCCCAGGATCGGCGAACATTCCTGAAGCACGCCGGCCTCTCGGCCGTCAGTCTGTCGTTGCCGTGGCAACTTGCCGCAGATACCGGCAACCAGTCTACTCATCCGGATCCTTCCGCGCCCGCGATTCGCGTCAGCATCGACGGGGCGGGTGACGCGCTCGTCGCGCGGGCATTCGGGATTCTGAAAGACCGGATCGAACAGCGCGTCCCGCAGCGGGTCGTACTGGTATCCGGCGATGCGCAAGTCGTCCTCGCGGTTGACAAGGAACTGCCGGCCGAGGCGTTTCGTATCGACAACGACGGCGACGTGGTCCGCATCTCTGGCGGGTCGTCACGCGGCGTGCTCTACGGCGTCGGCAAGTTCCTTCGAACCAGCCGCTACGACACCTCGTTTCAGCCGTCGCCCTGGCGGGGAACTTCCGCCCCGAACGGAACCCTTCGCGGCATGTATTTCGCCACCCATTTTCACAACTGGTATCACCAGGCCACGGAAGCGGAAATCGCCCGTTACATGGAAGACCTCGCGCTCTGGGGCGTCAATGCCGTTATGGCTATCTTCCCCATGATCAACCTTCACAACTGGGACGATCCACAGGCCGCACCCGCGATGGCCATGCTGCGCCGGTACGCGAAAACCGCTCGGGCGCTCGGACTTCAATTCACCACGGGCCTCAACAACGCGCTGTTCATCGACGCTCCTCAAGACATCCGCGCAACGCCCTTGCCGGACCCCCTGGGACGGCGAGGCAACCACAGCCATCCCATTTGTCCGAGCAATCCCGAAGGCCACGCATACATCATGGACAACACGCGCCTGCTCTACGAGAAGCTGGCCGATGTGGGGTTGGACATCGTCTGTCTCTGGCCGTACGACGAGGGCGGCTGCGCCTGTGAACAGTGCAGCCCCTGGGGCAGCAACGGCTACCTGAAGCTGTCTCGCGACCAGGCGGCGCTCGGACGGGAGTACTTCCCCGAACTGAAGACCGTGCTGAGCACATGGATGTTCGATACGCCACCGGAAGGCGAATGGCAGGGGCTCACCGATTACCTCGCGGACGATGGCGAATGGCTCGATTACATCCTCGCTGACGCCCACGAGGACTACCCGCGCTATCCCCTGGACTCCGGCGTGCCCGGCGGCCGGCCTCTTCTCAACTTCCCGGAAATCAGCATGTGGGGGAACTCGCCGTGGGGCGGCTTCGGCGCGAATCCGCTGCCCGCGCGTTTCCAGCGCCTCTGGGACCAGGTCAAACACGTCGTGCGGGGCGGATTCCCGTACAGCGAAGGCATCTACGAAGACATGAACAAAGCCGCGGTGCTGCAGTTCTACTGGAACCCGGAACAGTCCGCGCGCGAGACCCTGGAAGAATACATCGCCTATGAGTTTGGCCCGGGAGTCACGCCGGAAGTTCTCTCGTTGGTCGAACTACTGGAAGACTCGGCGAGTCGTTCCTACCGGAAGGAGCCCGTCGACACCGGCTCGGTCCTGCACGCCTACGATCTCGCCGAATCGGTGAACGCCCGCGTGCCCGAATGGGTCCGACAAAACTGGCGCTGGGAGATTCTCCACCTGCGGGCCATCCTCGATCGCGAACGGTTTACAGGAGATGGGTTGGAGACGCCCGCCGCGGAAGCCGCCATGTTACGGCTCATTGAGATCTACCACTGCGAACTGGAAACCGACGACCCCTACCATCACCGCGTGCGTCCGCCGCTGAAGAGCGCCATATCCCGCGCCGGAAACAAATAGTCGCCAGGAAACGCCACGGGCCGCGAATTGCCAACGGCCCCGCTACCCGGTATCGTAAGTGGCTTGGGGGAAACGCGCCTGCCGCGAACTCTGCGCAGGCGCGGATGCGCCCCGGTTCATGATCGCGCGCAACGCGCGGGGGGGAGGCAGTCATGGTCGAACTGGGCATGCATACCGACAACTGGCGTCCGCTGAGCGGAGGATTCCAGCAGGCCGCGGAAGCCGCCGTCAAGTACGGAATTGAGCACCTTGAGTTCGTCGCGATTCACGGGCAGTACTTCATTCAGGCCATGGGCTACGAGCCCGGCATTTCACTGGAATCGAATCCGCGCACGCTGAAGCGGTACTGCGACGAACGCAACCTGAAGATCTCCCAGATCGACGGCGCCTATCCCCTGATGGGACCCGACGGCTCCGCCTACGGCGTGCAATACGTCCGCCAATGCATCCGATTCGCGGCGGAATTGGACTGCCCCATGGTGGACACGACCGACGGCGCCCG
>CAZWDH010000264.1:0-9936 GCA_964632865.1 uncultured Nitrospiraceae bacterium | reverse complement strand
TCTCCACTTCCCGCCAAGGCAAAGGCGGTTATCCAGATTTGGATGTGGGGCGGGCCCTGCCACATCGACACTTTTGACCCCAAGCCGGACGCGGGCTACGACTACTGTGGGCCGTTTAACAAGGCCATTCCCACAAACATTGATGGCATTCTGATTAACGATCACCTGCCCTTGCTGGCGCAACAGGCGGACAAGTTTTCCATCATTCGCAGCATGACCCACGGAATCAACGGCCATGAGACCGCGTCGTACATGGTTCAGACGGGACATGAACCGGGGCGGCTGGTGTTCCCAAGCGTCGGCGCTGTCGTCTCACTGTTCAAAGGGTACGACGCCGGATATGACGGGCTTACGCCGCCTTACGTCGTCCTCACGCAATCGCAGGGCCGGTTCTCCGAAGCGGGGTTTCTTGGACAGCAATACAAACCTTTTGTCACAGGCGGCGATCCCAACCAGAAACGATTTGTCGTCGAGGGCGTGGTCGCAGAGGGAATTTCGGATGAACGCCAGCAGGACCGCCGGGCGCTGTTGCATGGGCTGGATTCGCTAGGCAAGGCAATGCCCTCGAATCCCCACTTCGCGGCACTCGATCGCACCGAGCAGAACGCGTACGACCTTATGTTCGGCGAGGCGCGTGCCTTGTTCGATCTTGCGCAGGAAAGCGACGACCTGCGGGACCGCTACGGACGCAACACCTTTGGCCAGTCCTGCCTCATGGCGCGGCGGTTGGTGGAGAGCGGCGTTCCCTACGTGACCATCAACTACAAAGGCTGGGACACGCATAAGCAGCATTTCGAGACGATGAACCGGAAGCTGCCGGAGATGGACCAGGCCATGGCAGCTTTGCTCGCCGATTTGTCGGAACGCGGTCTGCTGGACAGCACTATCGTTTGGTGGAGCGGCGAGTTCGGCCGCACGCCGCGCGTCCAATGGAATCCGCCCTGGAACGGCGGCCGGAGCCACTACGGCAAATGTTTCTCCGCAGTGGTGGCAGGCGGCGGATTCAAGGGCGGCTGCGTGCTGGGGGCGTCCGATGCCAAAGGCGAGGAAGTAGCGGAACGGCCCGTGTATCCCGAAGACCTGCTCGGCACCATGTACGAATTGCTTGGGATCGATCCGGATGGTCCGCTGCCCAACGCGAGCGGCCTGGATATTCCGGTCATGACGACGTCGCACGAAAGCGCCGGTCGGGTCCGGGAACTCGTCGCATGAAAATTCATGTACAAGGTGCAATGCGCGTTGTCCTCCTCGGCGCGATCCTGTGGGTCGGAAGCGCGTGGGGACAGCAGCCGACGAACACCCCCGCTATCGGGTACCTCTATCCGGCGGGAGGACAGGCCGGGACTGTGACAAAGATCACGGTCGGCGGCCAGCGCCTTCGCGGGCCCAAGCGGGTACACGTATCCGGCGAGGGGGTAAGCGCGCGGGTCATCGAATTCTATCCGCCCGTTCGGAACATCCAGAAGGAACAGCGGGACGAGTTGATGGCCCGTATGACCGCAGTCCGCGATGCGCGGCTTGCCGAACTGCGCGGCGAATCGCGCGCGCCCGCTGCGGAACCGGCTGCCGATCCAGCGGGTGACGAAAACACGACGTTCCGCCCGGTGCGGCATCCATTGTTATACGACCTGGAAGGCAAGTCGCTGCGCGAACTGGCGCACATTCGAACCATGCTGTTCTTTCCCCGCGAAAAGCAGCAATTGAACTCGCAGATCGCGGAATCGGTGTTGGTTGAGGTCACCATCGATTCCGATGCGGCTCCAGGAACGAGGGAACTTCGGCTGGAAACGTCCGGCGGACTGACAAACCCCATGGTGTTCCAGGTCGGTCAGTTCCGGGAGCTAAGCGAACTTGAACCAAACGATCCGGGCGTAAATGCAAAGCTTCCCGAGCCGCCTCCGTTGAAGCCGCCTTTCGTGATGAACGGCCAAGCCATGCCTGGCGATGCCGATCGGTTTAAGTTCCGGGCGAATAAGGGTCAATCGTTGGTGATCGAGGCGAGTGCGCGATGCCTCGTTCCGTATCTGGCCGATGCAGTCCCCGGATGGTTTCAACCCGTAGTGACGGTATATGCCGCGCGCGGTCGGGAGGTTGCCTTTGGCGACGATTATCGGTTCGATCCCGATCCCGTGTTCTTGTTTGCGGCGCCCAACGATGGCGTCTACGAAATCGAGATCCGTGATTCGATCTATCGTGGTCGCGAGGATTTCGTGTACCGGCTTTCCGTGTCCGAACGGCCCTTCATCACATCCATCTTCCCGCTGGGGGCATCGAAAGATGGCGCTGCCCACGCCAAGGTGTCCGGGTGGAACCTGGATCGCGAGCACGTTTCGCTCGACCTCGCAACAGGTCCGGACATTCGAATGGCTTCCTTAGAACAGGATGGCGCCGCGTCGAATTTCGTGGCCTACGCGATCGGAGCGCTGCCGGAACGCGCTGAAATTGAGCCCAACGATAGTACCGTCGCGGCATTACGGATCTCGTTGCCACAGGTCCTGAACGGTGCAATTGATGAAACCGGGGATGTGGACGCCTTCCGTTTCAGTGGGAAAGCTGGCGAGACCATCGTGGCGGAAGTAGTCGGCCGCAGGCTGGGCTCTCCCCTGGATTCGCTGCTGCGATTAGTCGATACCTCCGGGACGGTCGTCGCGTGGAACGACGACTACACGGAAGTGGAATCGGGCCTGAATACGCATCATGCCGATTCCTACCTCCGCGCCCAATTACCTGCTGATGGCGAGTACGTGGTTGTCGTGTCAGACGCCCAACGGCATGGCGGTGAGGCGTACGCTTACCGGCTGCGCATCTCCGACCCGCAGCCTGATTATGCACTGCGGATGACGCCTTCCAGCCTGACGATTCAGGCGGGTCGCGCGGTGCCGTTCACGGTATGCGCTTTCCGGAAGGACGGGTTTGAAGACGATATCGAGATTGCATTGCAAGAGCCACCGCCCGGTTTTGAACTGAGCGGCGACCGCATTCCGGCGGGTTGCGACCGCATTCGGATGACATTGACCGCTCCGCGCGAAGTTCCGACAGAGCCGGTTGAACTGCGGCTCGTCGGGCGCGCGTGGATTGACGGTCAGCCCGTTTCCAGGCCGGTAGTTCCCGCGGACGACATGATGCAAGCATTCATCTATCAGCACCTCGTGCCGGCGGAGCAACTATTGACGCTCGTGCAAGGTGGCGGTGGACGTCAGCCCTCCATCGAACTGGCAAACGAGACGCCAGTGCAGATCCCTGCGGGGGGATCGGCGCCGGTCCACATGCGGCTTTCCAAGGGCCCTGCAGCGCAGAAGATCGATCTCACATTGAACGATCCCCCCGAAGGGGTGACCCTGGACAACGTCAACGTCTCGCCGGAGGGCGTGGATTTCGAATTGAAGGCCGACGCCGCAACCTCGGTATTGATGGACAACTTGATCGTCGAGGCCTTCGCGCATCTCCCCGTGCGGGGGAAGGATGGCAAACCGACAAAACAATTGCGGCGCGCGCCGGCAGGTTACCTTCCCGCGATCCCGATCGAAGTGGTGGCCGCAGGCGGATGAAAGTGCGGGTGTTTTCGAGATGGCAGAAGAACATCCCGCTTGATCCCCCTTCAAAGGGGGAATTTTGCTCAACGCTTTGCGTTGCGGTTTGGACTACTACGTGGCCGTCGTTTGTGTGCAAAGCGCCCACACTTTCCGAATTCCGTGGGTGTGGCCAATTCCCCCTTCGAAGGGGGATCAAGGGGGATGTTCTTTGATTAATCCGGGGACGAGTCAGAATCGACGATGTTGGATGTAGACTGAACGAAAGTAGATCATGCAGTATCACCTTTTGGATTGTGGAGACGTTCCCGCGGTTGCGAACGCGTCGTGTTTTGCAGGCCGGAGCGGCGTTCGCGAGTATCACGTGTGCGTGCGTCCCACCAAGTATGCGAGTGCCGAAAAGCAATTGCAGTGGATTGAGGACGCCTACAACCAAGCCTTGTCCGCGTTGGGTGTCGACGAAGGCACAGGCGTTTTTCGTCGGTTCTATTGCAGCGATTTAACTAACCAGGCGCCCCTTCTTCGGTGCCGCCCGTTCTCCGATCCGAGCTCGACAAATGACCCCTGCGCCGTTTCCTGGGTTTGCCAGCCTCCCATGCCGCCCGTGAAAGTGGCGATGTGGGCATACCATGTGGTCGACCCGAAAGGAGAATCAGGGAAAGCTACCGATGGACTATCCACGATGCTCGTGCGCGGGGGATTGCGCCATATGTGGACGGCCGGTGTCTTCGATACGAATGGTTCGACATCCTACGCGCAGACACAAAACGTCTTCGCCCGATACGAAAGCGCGCTTGCCGAACGCGGACTTAACCTGCCGGACCATGTGGTTCGGACCTGGCTGTTCGTGCAAAACGTGGACGTCAACTATCAGGGCCTGGTCGATGCACGGCGCGAGTGGTTCGCGGAACGCGGCTTGACTGCGGAAACTCACTTCATCGCGAGCACTGGCGTGGAAGGCGTGGGTGTGGATCCGCGTGCTACGGTGCTCATGGACGCCTATGCGATCGACGGTGTCGAACCAGAACAGATCGAGTATCTGGCCGACCTCGATCACCTCAGTCCGACGCATGTGTACGGCGTCACCTTTGAGCGCGGAACTTCCGTGGCCTACCGGGACCGCAAGCACATTTTCATCTCCGGGACAGCCAGCATCGACCGCCACGGCGAGATTGTGCATCCCGGCGATGTCGCGAAGCAGTTGAATCGGACGCTGGAGAATATCGAAGCCTTGCTCGCGCGCGCTGAAGCGACATTGGCGGATATGTGCTCGTTTATCGTCTACATTCGCGACCCCAGCGACTACGGGCTGGCATGGTCCGTCATACGGGAGCGCTTTGGCCATGCGCCCGTGGAAGTGATCGAAGCGCGCGTCTGCCGTCCTGGCTGGTTAATCGAAGTCGAGGGCATTGCGATTGTGCCGGCCGACAATCCCGACTTGCCGGTGTTTTGAGGTGCCATGGGCTGGAAGCCCATGGGTCTCCACGGCCTGGAAGGCCGTGACACCTCGAATCATGGGCTGGAAGCCCATGGCACCTCGAATCATGGGCAAAATGACCGTGCCGCGCATCACGCGTTCGTGCGCAAGTTCAGTCGATAGACGTCGGCGAAGGTCTTGGCCTGCCTTCCGAAATCGCCCCAGTACATGACGCGATGAGGACCCGGATAGGTGGTGCATCGGCGTCGTCGGCGCCGTGCAGTTTTGTCAGGTAGGTGCCATGGGAACCAAAGTAGAGGTTCTCCTCCGTATCTCCCCCCCGCATGGTCTACGTCGATTCCAGCCGCCCCAACTACGTCGAAGGGAACACCAGAAACACCCTCACCGCCATGGTCGAAGGCATCGGCAGCGACATCTTGTCGCAAGTCATCCTCGACGCCACCTTCGCCAACGGCATCGCCGGCCACTACCGCGCGGCGGACGAAGACGGCGTGTCTTGGAACGGGGAGCCGGCCCCGGTTAAATCGAGTGGTCTTCTTCGAAGGTTTCGAGGTCTTCGAGGGGGCGGAGTTTTTCGAGGGCGCCGGTGACGGCGTCGTGGGCGGAGCGCATGGCGGCGTCGCCGGAGTCGTCATCGGTGTTGGGGTTCACGCTTTGGAGCGCGGCGACCAGGCCTGTGGCGATATCGGCGAGGCTGCGGGCGGCGCCTTCGAGGCGTTGCCCGGCGTCGCTGCTGGCGCGGCGCATGGTGTCGGAGGCGCGGCGCATCTCGGCCATGTCCGCTTCGAGGCGGTCGGCACGCGCGGTGGCATCCGCAATCTGCGCCTCGGCATCGCGGCGCGTGGCGGCCAATTCCTCCTCTTTCGCGCGCAGGGATTCGCTCAGTTCGCCGGCACGTCCTTCGACCTCGGCGCGGACGCGGGCAAGTTCCGTTTCCTTCGCTTCGAGAGACGATGCCAACTCGCCGGTACGCGAATCGATTTCGTTTCGTAAGGACGCGAGTTCGTCATCCTTCGCCTGCAACGCAGATTCGAGATCGGCGATACGCGCCTGCATCGCGTCGTTCGCACCGGCCAATTCAGTGCGCGCGGCATCGACTTCGCGCTGGGCCTCGTCGACGCGGGATTGCCACTGGTCGCGTTCCGTCGCGAACTCCTGCTGCACGCGATCGAGTGTGCCGTGGGTTTCGTCGAGTTGCGTCTGGACCGCCTCCCGTTCGCGAATGAGTTCCTGACGGACCATGTCGAACTGATCGCGGTCCTCTTCCAAGGTGGCAACCCGTTCCTGCAGGCGGTCGCGTTCCGCGCTGAATTCTTGCAGTTGGGCGTTCAGGGTTTCCTGCGCGTTGGCAGATTGATCGAGCGCGCCGCGCAGTTCCGCGATCTCCCGTTCCGCGTCGCTCTTGGCCGCTTCGAAAGCATTGCGCAGTTCCTCGGAATCCCGCAACGCGCCGTCTTTCTCCGACTCCAACGTCGCACGTTCCTGTTCGGCGCGTTGCAGTTTCTCACGCAGGTCCGCGGCCTGTTGCCGCAATTCCTCCGATTCCGCGGCCGACGCCTGACGCAGGGCATCCAACTCCGCGCCCGCCTGTTCCGCGAGCGCTTGGAGGCGGACCACTTCCTCCGGGTCGATGGCTTGCGCGGCCTGCGCTTCGATAGCCGCTTCCAACGCGGCGACGCGCGTCTGCTGTTCTTCCTCGACCGCGCGGTACTCCGCGCGAAGACCGCCGATTTGTTCCAGCAAACCTTCCGCCCGCTGAACGACCTCGTCGCGTTCCGCTTCGGCGACGGATTTCTCGCGGCGCAAGGTATCGATCTGTGAACTGAGTTCCGTTCGCGTGGACTCCAGCTGCGCGCGCAGGTCGCCCGCCGCCGCCGCATGGGACCCCGCCTCGGACTCCGCCCGCTCGAAACGCTCCTGCAAGTCGCGCGCTTTGCCTTGTTCCGCGCTCAGTTCCGTGCGTAACCGATTCAGCTCGTCCCGCAGCTCCTGCTCCGACTGGGAAATGCCTTCGGACGTTGCCCGGAGATCGGCGATCTCTTGCCGAGCCGAATCCAGTTCCGCCGCGCGTTGCGTTGATTCCGACTTGACCGTTTCGAGTTCGGTTTGGAGGGCCGATTCCGCTTCGGTACGTTCGGCAAGCTGCGCTTCTAAGGCTTCCAACCGGGTCCGCAACGACGCAGCCGTCTCCGCTTCGCTCGACACCTGTTCCTGGACCGTTTCGTATTTCTCGTGCAGGCCGCGAGCGGCTTCCAGGTTTTCGGACGCTTCCGCCCTGGCTTCCGTCAGGTCCTGTTCGAGGGATGCGATGGCCGCCTTCAACGATTCAGACTGCGCCAGCTCCGATTTGAGCCGCTCGATTTCGCGATCCCGCTCGGCGGCGCCTGCCTGCGCGATGGTGAGTTGCTGCCGCGTTTCGTTCAGGTCCTGCTCGACCGCGGCACGTGCTTTCGATTCGGCTTCTTCGGCGCGCTTGCGCGCTGCGGAAATCTCGTCGCGGGCCGCTGCCAACTCATCCTGCACGCTCGCCGCGAGGTCTCGCGCGACCTCGTACTTGTTCACTACGTCGGCCTTCGCGATCCGTTCCGCGTCGAGTTCCTCACGGAGCCCATTGATAGTCGCCGTCGTGTCGCGATCGAGGTCCTTCCCGACACGGCTCAGGAGAGCGCGCAACTCTTCGATTTCTTCCTGCTTCTTCTGAAGCTGCGACTCGCTTTCTTCGCGAAGCTGGCGTTTGATCCGGTCGATCTGGGTTTCCGTACCCTTGGGCACAATCTGCGCCATTTGCCCGGAATCGAGCAGGGCCTTGAAGCTCTCGCTGAGGTGATGGAGCCGCCCAGGATGCACGCTCGTGGCGATGACGACGTAGTGATTGTTGTCCAGAAATATCCGGACCACGGCCTCAAGCTCTTCGACGAGATCGCGAAACCGCTCGAACTGGTCGACAAGCAGAATGGCCGACTGGGCACGCTCCACGGGAGACGGATCGTCGATGAGCGCGCGCACCTGATCGGGGAAGTCGTACGCCGTCACATATGCGAGCCCCGTTTTGGAAGATCCCGCGCGCACGCGATTTACGATGGAATAGAGGAGATGCGTCTTTCCGCAGCCCTCGTCGCCAAGCAGGACCACCGGCACGGGATTAACCGGCTTGAGGTCGGCCACATCGCGGCAGAGCTGAAAGGCGTGATCGTTCGACTCGTCTACCAGAAATGAGCCGAAGTTGAACCTTTTCATACGAAAAATGCTCCCCGCAGGCGGCTTGTCAACCAAGGGCGATTCTAGTCCCTTGGCCGAAGCCTGTCAACCCGTTTAGTGTCAAGGGGAAACAATCCGGCGTGGGTCCGGTGCGAAGTCCCGAAAAGCTTGCCTGCGTCGGACGGTGTTTGCTACTGTTCCCCGAGTCAGCAGGAGGCAGTTCTGCATGCGTATTGACATAGCGGCGCAGACGGATATTGGGCGGCGCAAGAGAAACAACGAAGACTACTACGGAGTCTTCCGCGACGACACGGCCGGTCTGCAGCTTTTCCGTGAAGGCGCCTTGCTTTGTGTCGCCGACGGCTTGGGCGGGCACATGGGCGGCGAGATTGCCAGCAAGCTCGCCGTATCCATCGCCAAGGACATGCTGAAACAGGCGCCCCCACCTCCCGCCGCCGATCCGGACGAGGATGAGGGGTACATCCCCATCATTCGCGAAGCCATTAAACTGGCGAACGATAATGTCCACCGGACCAACACCGATCTCGTGACCAAGGGCCGCCCCATGGGGACGACGTTGTTGAGCGCGGTGGTCACGCCGCGGAAGGTTTACATCGGCAACGTGGGGGACTCGCGCTGCTACCACATTCGCGACGGCGAGATTATCGCCAAAACCGAAGACCATTCCTGGGTGGACGAACAGGTCAAGTTTGGCATGATGACGAAGGCCGAAGCGGAATCGGACAACCGTCGCCACATCGTCACCCGCAGCATTGGCACCCATCCTCAGGTGGACATCGACACGTACGTCTGGCACATCGTGCCCGGCGACATGTTGCTCCTGTGCACGGACGGGCTCGTCAACATGTGCAAAGATTCGGAGATTATTCAGGAATTCCGCCGCAACGCTGCCCCTGCCGAGATTGTCGGCCGCCTCATCAACATGGCCAACGACAACGGCGGCAAAGACAACATCACAGTTATCGTGGCGGATATCAGCCCGAGTCTGGGCACGATCATCCGGCGCAACGTGCTCGCCTTCACACGCAAGCGCGGCGCGGGCATCCTGATTTTCCTGCTGGCGATTCTGTATGGCGCGCTATGCGCCCTCGGTGGGTACTGGTTTGCAGGCGGATTCGCCGTCGAATGACCGCATCCGGAATTCCGATCCGTCCCATTCCACGTAGGTCTGATGAGCCAGCCAGTCGCCGGTGTTGATATACAGTCCCGCCCCATTGGGCACCGGATGTTCCTCGATCACCGGGTAGTGCGAATGGCCGCACATCACCACTTCTGCTTCTCCCCGTTCCAGTGCCCGCCGCGCGAAGTTTTGCAGGGGCTTCACCTCCGAACCCTGGCTGGGATCATCCACCGCCTTGAGGTGTCGGCTGCCGCGCGATACACCCTGGGCGATGGCCATGGCCCAATCGGGATGAATGAAGCGGAACAAGGCGACCACCAAGGGGAACCGGGCGATGCGTTTGTAGATGCGATAGCTCACGTCTTCCGGGTTGATGCCGTCGCCATGGACGAAGAGCACACGTCTCCCGCCGAGATCCAGCAGGAACCGGTTTTCGTAGATTTGGAAATCGAGGTGGTCACGCAGAAAGCGCCCCGCCCAGAAGTCGTGGTTGCCGCACACGAAATCAAAGCGCACGCCGCCATCGCGCAGGTCTGCAAAGGCGCGCAACACATCGAAGTATCCGCTGAAGATCACGTGCCGGTACTCGAACCAGAAATCGAAGAGATCGCCGAGGATGACGACGCGCT
>CAZWDH010000263.1:0-10144 GCA_964632865.1 uncultured Nitrospiraceae bacterium | reverse complement strand
CGCTCGCCCAGTTCGTGGACCACGAACCGCATGGCCACCATGCAAAGCAGGGTAAGGGTAAACCATTTGTCCGGCGCCAGGTAGCGGACGAGGGCGAAGCGGCTCCGGCCGCAGGCCCAGGCGACGATGAGGAACAGCACGACCAATCCGACGTCTACGGCGCGTTTCATGATGTCCGTTACGTCGCCCTGGTTGTGAAGATTGCGCACGTCGGCGGACTCGTACCATTGGATTCCGTGGTAGTACTCGTAGTAGTGGAGGCCGTAGTCGATCTCTTCAAGGAAGATGAAAATCGCGAAGAGGGCCACGAGCGTGAAGCCCGCTTTTTCAAGTGGGAGGGGTTTTCGCCAAGCCGCCCAGACGCACGTCCCGATCATAATGAGGATCAGCAGGTGCTGAACGTTCTCCAGCAGTCCAAATTCGCGCCCGGAGTCGGGGCGCATGTCGTTGAAACTATGGGGCGCGATGATGGACTGGAGGCAGTCGTTCCCCGAGAAGTACATGGCCGCCATGATTCCATTCAAGGCGAGCGGGACGACGGCAAAGATGAGAACTTTAGCGGATACGTGTTTTACACTTAACATGATGCGACAGCGTCGGCCTTAGACCTTTCGGCCCGAAGCGCGGAGCCACCCCCTGAATCCAAATACCGCCGATATCGTCGTCGCCACAACGACGATCGGGGATTCACCTTGCAACAAAGTTGATCCGGTTAGTCGGCCGAGAACGTGCTGATCGTAACCGGTACGGGGAAACTTCCCGAATCCCGCGGGTCGGTCCCCGCGGTTTGCTCCTGTATATTGGTGAAGGTGTCCCCGTCGGGATCGCCGCTGGCGCCGTGGTCGAAATCCGTCGAACCGTCATCGTTGGGATTCAACGCATGGTCCGCTTCCCATCCATCGAGGAGGAGGTCGCCGTCGCTGTCTTCCGTGGGCAACGCGAGATAGTACCCGTTCAGCGGGTCGGCGGTGTCCGACGCCCACTGTGCGCCGACGGCCAATTCGCCGCTCGCCTCGAGTGAGAACGATGCGTCGATGGTTTTGCCCAGGGCCATGATGGCGTTGGCCGGCGCATTCTTGTCTTTCATGAACCCCCGGAATGGGGCCATCATTTCCGCCTCGTGTTTGTCGGCAGAAAGTTCGATGGTGATGATGCCCTGGTAGACGGGGCCCTTGTCGGCCACCCAGATAATGGTGCTGTTTCCATCGGGGAGAATAATCTCTCCCGGGTTCCCTTGGGGCGTGTCCCACCAGACCCATTGGGTATACCAGTCGTAGGTTCCGGGGCGCACGTCGACGACGCCGTTGGACTGGTCCGTCTGGGCCTGGGCGTACTCGGTGGCGTCCAGGCACCCGTGGTTCAGGTAATGGCCTGTGTTGAATGCTGCGTCGAAGTATTCAACTTCCATGTTCATATCGTAGCCGGTGGTCGTGGGGTAGTATCCGCCTTCGTGGAGGGGATAGCCGGTGGCGTCGTTGTTGTCCACGTCAATCGTGACGATGACGTAATAGCGGCCCGCCGTGCCCGAGCCGGAACTTTGGGTGCGGCCGATCTCGCCGGTGGCCTTGAAGTAGGCGTAGAGGTTGTTTTCGTCGTGGGTGAATTTGAACTCGATGAGGTCCACGTCTTCGTGATCGACGTAGGCCGGCGTATCCCCGGGCTGGTCGTGATCGGTGTCATGCTGGTCGTCGACGGGGTCGGTATAGGCCGGGACGTACTGCCAGTCCGTGAAACTTCCGTCGATGGTGATTCGCGAAACAGGCTCGGCGTGAGCGATACCGCAACCGGCCAGGCAGAGTCCCAAAGCAGACAATAGCACTCGGTTCATTGTATTCACTTCCCTACACCATTGGCTTGCATGATTACACCGGGGGACATCATACTACAAACAGGCGTCGGAATACGCATCTTTTTTGCGAACGCGCGACCGTACGGTCTACAATCTGTTTCCAGATCGCACACCGGAATTTGTCCTGCGCTTAAGGTGGAGTTGAATCGCTTTGTGACCAGACCCATACCCCAGCATCGGATTCAGACGGCGTGTCTGCTTGCGCTGACCGCCATCGCGGTTGCGGTCGCCCTGTTCTGGATGCGTGCCGTCGTCGTCCCATTCGTTTACGCGTTATTCCTGGCGATCACGCTGACCCCCATTGTCCACACGATGACCCGCGTGACGCGCATTCCTCACGTTGTATCGGTGATAATCGCGCTCATTGCCGTCTTTGTAGTTGTCGCGGTGCTCGGTGGGTTTATCTCGGTGTCGATCACGCAGTTTGCCCGGAATGTCGGCGCTTACCAGCGCCAGTTTCAGACGCTTGTCAATGACGTCGCCGAGCGATTACCCCTGTCACAGTTTGGAATCGATCCGGAACGGGACATTGACTTCTTTTCAATCTTGCCCGCCGGGACCGTGGAAGGCGTACTTCGCAGCTTGACCGGAACGATCGCAAGCTTGCTTTCGAAAGGCTTGTTGGTGATGTTGTTCGCGCTTTTTATCCTGCTCGGCAACAAGGGAACGGGGAAACGCAGTACCGGCGCGCTGGGGGAGATCGAGAAGCATATCAAGCGGTACATCACCACCAAGGTCGTCCTTTCCGGGATCACGGGAGCGCTTGTGTACGCTACGCTCGAACTACTGGGGGTTCAATTCGCAATCACTTTTGGCGCCTTTGCGTTTCTGCTGAATTTCATTCCCAATATCGGTTCGATTGTGGCAACCGCTCTGCCGCTCCCGATCGTGCTTCTGTCGCCAGAGCTTTCGCAAACGGCGAAGGTTCTGGCCATTCTCATTCCTGCAACGATACAGTTCTTCATCGGCAGCGTGCTCGAACCGAAGATCATGGGGATGTCCCTGGATCTCCATCCGGCGGTGGTGTTGCTGTCGCTGATTTTCTGGGGCATTCTGTGGGGGTTTGAGGGAATGGTCTTGGCGGTACCTATCACGGCGATCATTCGGATGTCGTTGGAACGAATTGATTCAACGGCGCCGATTGCCGGGTTGCTCGCCGGCCGGCTGGACGGTTTTCGGGAAGCGCAACGGCCGGCGACGTCGAGTGCCGCCGGTAGAAATGAAGACAGGCCGGCCGGTATCCCGGACGGCCCGCGGAACGAAAGTGATGGTGCCGGAGAAGGGACTTGAACCCCCACGGGCTTGCGCCCACACGGCCCTGAACCGTGCGTGTCTGCCAATTTCACCACTCCGGCAAATGTAGCAATTTGTTGTGGTGTCAGCGAAGCGGGAGTGTACAACAGGGCCGCTGGGTGATGCAACTTTTTGTGCCGGTTATTCGACTCCGGACACGAACGCATCAAGGCGCTGTTGGATCAAGTCAGCGATGGTTTCGATCTTGTTGTCCACTTCGGGGTTCAACGCCTGCAAGGCTCCGAGGATACCGCGAGCCTCTTCAATCCCTTGACCGATCGCGGCGCCGATAAACTCGGCAAACTGCTGGCGCGCTTCGTCCTCGCCAAGCTCGGAATGCTGTTCGCGGTAAACGTCGAAAAACCCCAGGGCGAAGTCCGCGATACGGCCGGCGGTGGCTTCGGGCGAAATATCCAGCGCTGAGCCTTCCGGGATTCCAAGTTCCGCGCGCGCCTCGTTCACTACGGAGAGCAGCTTATTCAGCGACCGTTCCGTGACGATGTTGATGGCGTCTTCCGTGGATAGGGGGCCGCTCTGGCCCAAATCCAAGCTGTCGCGGACCTGTGCCGTCGCCGAATCCTGATTCTGGCGGAAGCTCAGTTGGGTGGATTGATACTGGGCGAAGAGATTCGTTTGCACGGAGGAAATTGTTGCAGCCATTCGTCTTACCCTCTCAAGTCGACGCCGGCGCCACGGCGTATTTGGATGTCCCAATCCGATATATCGGCATTTGCGGCGGAATCTTTAGGGGTGATGGCAGAATTCTTAGGAGTGAAGGTTTCCCCTGGGCGAAAGACTTGTGCGGCCGCGCTATACCTAATTGTCGGTAACGGTATCGGTATCGCGATCGGTATCGGGATCGGTATCGAGATTTGACTGGGAAAGCGTAAGGCGATTTCGATACCGATAGCGATACCGACTAAAGACGGAGTATCGATTGCAAATTCTCTGCAGGCAACCCGCGGGGACGGTGAGGGATATATAGTTCCGTACGCCGGCGAGGAATGGACAGCAATCTATCACACTGTATCGCGGAATCCGCGGAAGGAGTGTATCGCCATGCGTATCCCTCAAATCCTATTTGTAATGTTGGTTGGTATAGCGGTCGCCGGAGCATTGCAGGCCGGCTGTGCGCGTAAGTCCAATGTAAACCCCATCTTTACGGGAGATGCCCTGCAACAGGGTCAAGGGCAACTCGGAAGCGGAGGAGACGTCGGTACTCGCTATCCGGGCGAATCAAGCACTATGGATAGCCTCGGAATTCAATGGCCGCGCGCGCCATACGAACCCGTGTATTTCGAATACGACAGCTACGCGCTTTCGCAGGAAACGTTGACCACCCTCAGCGGTTATGCACCGCAGATGCAGTCGGACCGGTCGCGGATTCTCGTTGAAGGACATTGCGACGAGCGCGGCACCGCGGAATACAACCTGACACTTGGCGAACATCGCGCGCAGGCCGTGAAGGCGCATCTGGTGCGGCTGGGTGTGACGCCCGATATTCTCACGACGATCAGCTATGGCGAAGAGTTGCCGGCGGATGTGGGGCATGATGAGCAGGCGTGGAGTCGAAACCGTCGCGTGGAGTTCGGGAGGAATTAGACGGGGACATCGAGCCGGTGTGCACTTGGCGTGGCGCTTCGATTAGGATAGCGACAGAGATAGCGATAGGGTCGAGTCTGGGTTTGTGAAGGGGGAAGTGTTTTATGCTCCGAAGTGTCCGCATCACACTATTGCTGACCATCGTTGGAAGTTTGATCGCGCTGGTAGCTGCGCCGGTGTTGGCCGGTGCCGAGACTTTGGGACCCGCGCCGGAAGGAACGTTTACGTTTGCGGTGATTCCCGATACGCAGCGGTACCTGGGTCCGGGTTCGGGGCGTGAGAATGAAAGCGAAGAGCCCAGTAACCCCGCATTCGATTCGCGCACGATGTGGCTTGCGGATAACCTGGAAGCCCAGCGCGTCGTGTTTGTCACGCATACCGGCGATATTGTCGATAAGCTCAATGACTTCCAATGGCAGATCGCCCGCGAGAATATGGATCGTATCCATGGAAAGGTGCCGTACGGGATCGTGGTCGGGAACCACGACATGGAGCGAGAATCGGGCGATTCTTCACAGTTCCAGAAGTATTTCGGGGCGGAGCGATACGAGGATGAACCCTGGTACGCGGGGACGTATGTGGGCCTTCCCGATCTGGCTCCGGCCGTGTCGGGCAACAACGCCAACAGCTATCAGTTGTTCTCGGCAGAGGGGTTGGACTTCGTCATCGTTCACGTGGAGTGCAACGCGCCGGACGACGTGCTGGCGTGGGTGGACGGAGTGCTCGACGAGCACCGCGATCGCATGGCGATTATCGCGACGCATATGTATCTCGGCGGCATTCCGCGTAAGGGCATCGATGTGCCGCAGGGCCGGATGCAGTGGAAGAAGGTCCACGGCGAACGCGGCAACACGCCGCAGCAACTCTGGGAGAAGTGCTTTCGCAACCATCCGAACGTGTTTCTCATCGTCTGCGGCGATCAGTCCATATCCATCACGCACCACCAGACGAGTCTCGGCAGGGACCTGAACCCTGTTCACGAAGTGCTGACGGATTATCCGCGCGACAAGGATGAATCGGATTGGGTGCGTCTGTTCCGCTTCGTTCCTGGCGAGCACACAATTCAGGTTTGGACGTACAGCCCCGCGCAGGACACGCTGTGCGAGCAGGCGGGGCACATCGTTGGACGCCGGTATCACCAGTTCGATCTGGACATCGCCAAGGCGATGGCAGATCACCGCGCGCAGAAGGATGCGGCGACGTCTGGCGTAACGCCCTGAAAAGGGCAGCGAGCATCCTGCTCAGAGCCAACCAGGCATGTCCCCGCTACTCGGTTGCCGTGATTTCGTTCCAAACAACGGTCGAGCGCCCGGCCAGGTCAGTCGTCGCCGCGCGGAGGCGATAGGTACCGGGAGTGTCGATGCGGATTTGGGCATTCACCTCATAGTTGCGGTCCTGACCCTGTGTAACGGTTCCCGGAACAATGGCGGGCACGCGACAGGTGTAATCCTCTTCTTCAGGCCCATAGAGTTCCCACGCCACCACCTGATTGTGATGCACGCCGGTCGCGTCCGGTTCGCGCGAATAATAGACCGGCGCGGAGCCTTCCTGCACCTGGGCCGTAGCGGTGATGGAGAACGGAGCCTTACCGTTTGCAGCCGATAGCGCCAGGGTGAGTTGGGGAGACGTACCATCCGGACGTTCCGGTATACGAGGTCCGTCCAGTACGGACCGGGACGTTCCATCGATGATTTCCACTTTGCCGTCGTCACGCACACGCACAATCTCCCGATACCCGTCGGTCGAGATCGCGGGGAGATCCCAAAGCAGATCGAAGGCAATGCCCAAACGCAGGCAACGTTCGATTTCCGTGAAGGCATTTCCCATGACGGTCCGGTATGCGACGCCTTCGGAATTGCGCCGCTCGAGATTCAACTCGGTAATTCCCCAGAGGATGCCTTTCCCCATGTAGACGTGCCCCAGGTTGTATCCCGGCGGAATCAGGATCACGACTTCGGCGGCATTGCGTAGACGTTCCAGATCGCGGTTGGGGTATTGTTTCGCGTGTTCGCGGAGCTGGCGGGTCAGCGCGAGTACTTCGCTGAAGGGTACACAAGCCAGGCGGGCGTTATCCCAGTAGAAGAACCGTGTCGCGCCCAAGTCGTAGGCACGGGTCAGAAATGCCGGGGACTCCCCGCGTTCCACGCTGCCGTAGATGCTGATGCCCCATTCCTTGTCGCTGGCCCGGGCCGCGCCCCGCAAGAACCCGATGATGATGTCGATGAAATGGTCCGAACCGGTCACGGGGATCTGGCAGCCGTAACTCATGTTGATGTCGGGCAGCAGACGTCGCGTGCCCACGTGTCCGGGCGGCTCAAAGACGATCGCATCCGGTGTGTCGGGATGAAAAAGCAGCTGGTGTGCGGCCGAACTGATCATCGTCTCCCAACTGTAGACGTTCGTCTGGTCGAAGGACATCGATCCCAAGTCGAGATCTTCGCGCGCGGCAAGGCCCCGGATGAGTTCCGTGGGGGTGCCGGTCTCGATGACCTCCGCGTAATGGGTTTTGAATGCATCCAGCGCGATGGCGGGGCTAATGGACTTGCGGAATAGGGGGTCTTCGGCCAACCGCGGCCGGAGAACGTGGTCTCGTGTGACGACAGCGGGTTCGTTCAGGAACAGCGCGGGACCAATGTAGAGGGGATTGTAGAGGTCATCGGGAAAGGTGATGTCTTTGCCCCCGACTCCCCAATAGAAGACACCGGCTTCTTTCGGCCAATCCAGATTGTCTGGCGGAGCGTTGAAACAGTTCACACCAGCGTCGATCATGGCGGCGTAGTCGTCGGGCGTCAGCGGGATATACGTGTATTCGGAGTCGTCGTACCGGCGCGTTTCGTCGGCTTGGCGCGTGTTGTGGGGAAGCCCCGTGAGCACGTCGGGACGTAAGGCGACCAATCGGGTATCGACGGGTGGCGCGGCAGGTTCTCGTCGCTCGCGGGAGCTGCGCACGTACCGGTGGCCAAGGTACTCAATCGTAGCGGGAAACAGACCGTCAGGGGGTGGCGTATCGGACGAAGGCAAGGGCCGGGGGAAAAGATAGGGCCAGGCGCCACTGGTGGGGAGGAGTGCGCGCCCGGTCAACCGATGGCGGTATTCCACGGGCGGGTCGTCGCCGGATTGCAGAACGTACCGGAGCGCGGATACCTGAGCCGATTTCAGTTCGCTGGATGGCCAACCGTCGCTCAGTAACCACAGCCGGAACTCGTTTCCCTCTGCCGTGGCCGCGTCGAGATGGAGCCATTGCCCCTCCACGTCGTTCCACTTCTCCACAGGGCCCAAGGTCACGGTCAGCTCGATGACGTTGGCGGGTCTGGCTGAACCGGATTGTTCGAGTGCGTACGTCGCGGTCAGGCCCGACGGTCCGATTGGGGGATCAGTTTGCGCGATGCCGCGTTGGGCGCCGGTCCCGATTATCGCCGCAAGAATGAGCAGTCGCGTTACGTTGTTCATCATCTCACTCCAGATCTTCTTGAACGGACATGGCATTGAAGTGTCCATGCTGTTGCCGCATTGACGCCATTCGCTCCGGAAACCCCGGTCACAACAGCAGTCCTAAGATTACCTGCGCGTACAGACGGTGGCCGAAGTCGTTGGGGTGGTTCACGCCGTTGCCGGTGAAGGAGGTGAAGGGCTTGTATTTCAGCAATTCCTGCCAGACCGACGTTACATCGGCGATGGCGATGCCTTCGCCGGAAAGCTCCAGGAGTCCTTCGCGGTAGGCCTCGTAATGTTCGGTCGAGGTGGCGGTCCACTCCGGGTTGCCGGTCATGGTGGCCACGAAGATGAACTCGGCGTTAGCGTTCCCGGCGCGAATGGCGTCCATGATGGCGAGGTTGTTTGCGATGTAGGTTTCCCGTTCGACGCGGCCGGAGGCGTCGTTCATGCCGAAGGCGATAATCGCCAGGTCCGGTTTGGCGTTCGCCACTTCGGGGGCCACTTCGACGCCCCAGCCCGTCGCTTTGCCGCCGACGGAGAAGTTCTTGAAGGTAACCGGACATCCGAACTGTTGGCGCAGGCGTTCCGAAACCAGCCAGCCGAAGTAGGGCATGAAGGGGGGCGCGCTGACAAAGCCCGACGCGTTCCCGCCGGTGGCGATGCTGTCGCCGAGCAATACAATGGTGAGGGGTTGGCCGGACTGGATCTTCTCGCGCGTGCGGGGTAGTTCGCTCACCGCAGGTTCGGGGACGTAGGCGCCGCGTTTTTCCCACAGACCCGGCTCGTGGGTATAGGTAACCTCGACCTGTTGGTCGTGGTAGAAGTGGCCTTCGCCGAAGAGCATGTGCCGGTCGCTGTCCCGTTTCGCGGGGTACGAGTTCTCCGCGCCCGCGGGCGGGTACATCTCGTCGCGCGTGCGGTAGAAGATGCGGGAGCCCTCGGGCAGCTCCAGCTTTGCGCCGTCTTCACTGAGGACGTAGTCCGCGCCTTCCGAATACACCATCCCCGAGTTGGGTTGGACCACGGAAAGGATCTTCGTCGCCGGGAAGAGGAGAGGAGATTCCGGGCGCGAATCCGCAGTCTCCTGAATGAAGAACAGGCTTTCGCCGTGGAGCGTGTCGCCCGCCCACACGGGGGAGGTCCATTGCTCGATAAGATTCACGTCCGAATCTGCGCCCTGCGCGATGACTGCTGCGCCGCACGCGGCCGTCAACAATAAAAGGTGTACCCGCATAATCGTTTATCCTTCCCTCTAGGCCCCATCCAGAAGCCCCGATTCTCGACTTCTCTTCTGCGCAAGTCAATGTTGCTGAGTCGTGCTCGAGTAGACTCGGTGTCCAGCCGCGCTGACCCCGCATCATACGCAGCGACTCTGCGGAAAAATGGGGACAGCCACCTTTTCGTTTTTGATTCGCTGAGAAGAAGCACAACAACCGAGAAACGAAAAGGTGACTGTCCCCATTTTTCTAGTAGCGCATGGCGGTTGCGAAGGGGGTAGGGTATAGTATGCCCCAAGTTCGGAGGGGATCGGCATGAGTGGCGATATACATGATCGGGAACGTATCCGGAAACGGCGGCGTCTTTGGATCGAGTACGGGATAGCGGCGCTGATCGTTGGGCTGCTTATTCTGCTGCTATACCCAGCCATACGGTTCGCGTTGAGTATCGACATTCCTTATTGAGCTTTTACTCTCGCAGTGACTCTGCGGAAAAATAGGGACAGCCACCTTTTCGTTCTTGAATCGCTGAGAAAGAGTGCAGCAACTGAGGAACGAAAAGGCGGCTGTCCCTATTTTTGTAGTAGCGCATGGTGGTTGCGCGAGCGGGAACGTATCCGGAGACGATGCCTTGCGCACTGGTCTCGATTGATAACCGATTGACGGTCGCCGACAGCGGACAGTCGTTGAACCGGACCAGCGCAAATTCTAGAATCGAGACAGTATCAAGTGCATGCACTCAGCATTT
>CAZWDH010000262.1:0-10305 GCA_964632865.1 uncultured Nitrospiraceae bacterium | reverse complement strand
GAGGTCTCGAACGCTTTCCCCGTAGGTGCAGTGCAACTGCAAAAAAGGAAGACGTGAATGAACATCTATGTAGGCAATCTGTCGTATCAAACCACCGAAGACGAGCTGAAGGCGGCCTTTGAAGCCTATGGCAAGGTCGACACCGCACGGACCATCGTCGACAAGTACACGAATCAGTCCAAGGGGTTTGGTTTCGTCGAGATGCCGGACAAGGCCGAGGCCCAGGCGGCCATCGCCGGCCTGGACGGCAAGGATCTCGGGGGCCGCTCGATTAAGGTGAACGAAGCCCGCCCGAAGACGGAAGGCGGTGGTGGCCGTAGTGGCGGCGGATATGGCGGCGGCGGTGGCCGCGGCGGCCGCTCCTGGTAACGAGGGACGCCCGTAAGAATTGCGAATGACCGGGGGGCGCGCAACACACGTTGCGGGCCCCCCGGAGTTTTTTCCGCATGCGCGCGTTAAACCCTTCTCGTTCCCTGCACATCATAACGTGACGATGAAGGCTTCGTCTCATGCAATCCCAATGAATCCACGGCGCCGGTTCGGGTCATTCGCGACCCGCTACGCCCTGTGGCTTGTCGTACTTGTTGCCGCGACATGGTCAGTCGCCCAGGAAGCCCACACGTTACGCTTTCCGGATGAGGTCGCATCGTTTTCCGATGCGTTCTTTGCCGAAGAGCTTCAATCGCATCCAATCCCGGGTGCCGCGTTCCTCGTCGTTCAGAACGACGCCGTAGTATTCGCAAAAGGCTACGGCGTGGCCGACCGCGCGACTCAAGAACGTGTCGATCCTCAAGAGACCGTTTTTCGCGCAGGCTCCGTTTCCAAGTGTTTCACGGCAGCGGCGGTGTTGTTGCTAGCCGAGCGGGGACAGATCGAACTTGACGCGCCCATTGGCCGATACCTCACTTCCGTCGAAGTACCGCAACCTTTCGGGATCGTGCGCGTCCGCAATCTGCTGACCCACACCGCCGGATTTGACGACACCATCGTGGGTATGCACGAGCGCGACAAGGCCGA
Organism: uncultured Nitrospiraceae bacterium; assembly: GCA_964632865.1. GTDB lineage: Bacteria > Hydrogenedentota > Hydrogenedentia > Hydrogenedentales > SLHB01 > JAHDWY01. The sequence goes on along the minus strand of CAZWDH010000262.1, from coordinate 9,288 downwards.
TTGGCTGCCTCTCGACGAGTACCTCCAAGAGGAACTGCCCGATCCCGTGGTGCCGCCGGATTCCATGATTGGCTACAGCAGTTGGGATTTCGCGCTGGCTGGGTTGCTTATCGAAGAAGTGACGGGGATGCCCTACGACGAGTTCATCCAGCAGCACGTATTCGAGCCGCTGGGAATGGCGCGTTCGTCATTTGCGCTGCCGGATCCTCCGCCCGCCCTCTTGGAACGGCTCGCTTCCGGCTACAACTCCTTTGGCGGGTCGTATAAACAGTATCCCTTTGACTTCATCAAAGCATCCCCCGGCATCGCCATGCTGACAACCGCGGATGACATGGGACGATTTCTCCTCGCGCAATTCAACGGCGGTGTGGTGAGCGGGACTCAGGCACTGCCTGCCCCGGTCATCGAGCAGATGCACGACGTTCAGTTCGCCAATCACCCCATGCTCCGCGGGTTCACCTACGGATTCGCCGAGTGGAACGAGAACGGCCGGCGCGCCCTGTTTCATGACGGCAACGCCATCGGCCACACGAGTCGTCTGTTTCTGCTGCCCGAAGCGCGCACAGGTTTCTTTGTCACCTACAACGTCGCGCCCTTCGGCGCCGGCGGTGCGCTTACGGAGTCAGGGCGACTTAGTCGCAGGTTAACCACCGCGTTCCTTGATCGCTTTTTTCCCGATACGGCTACTACGCACGAGCCGCCGGACCCAATCGAGGATTCTCTGCCTCTTCGGCGGTTTGACGGGCACTACCGGCAGACGAACTACTCGCGCCACACGCTGCAGAAAGTGGTTAGCCTTATGGAGCAGATCCCGGTTCTAACCGATGACAACGGAACGATCGCTGTGGGGAGTTCGCGATATAGGCAAATCGAACCCGGATTGTTTCAGTCGGTAGACGGTGGGGATTCATACGTTGCCTTCCGTGAAGATGCTAACGGGCGCGTTACGCACCTGTTTATCGGTACTGGTTCTTACGAGAAAGTGTCTTTGTTCGAATCCGCACCGGTGCAGACAGGGCTCTTCGCATCGTTCTTCGCGTCATTCGCTATCGGCGCGACCGCACTCGCGACTGGATGGATTGCGCGAACACGAAGGCATTCACGGGGTTTCGGCTGGGCGGAGTCGATGATGCTCGGCGCGTGCGCAGTCAACCTTCTTTTCTTTGCCGGATTTGGCGCGCTAATGCTGCGCATGGACACCATGGAACTCTTCGCCGGAGTGCCAGCGTCGTTGAAAGTCGTCCTGATCTTGCCTTTACTCGCGGCGGTCCTCATCTGTCTAGCAGTACCCGGTCTTGCCCAACGTTGGCGAACGCGAGAGGGAGGTATGGTCGGGAGAAGCTTTCAGACCGCGCTTGCGGTCGCTGCCATCGCGTTCCTGCCGTTTCTTCATTACTGGAACTTGATCGGATACTGAGCAGAAGGAGAATCGTTGCCATATCGTCTCTGAAGCGATTGGCAATCAATGCAGCCGCGGAGAAACTACGTGGCTACTGTCCCTGTTTTCCTGTTGCGATAGGAGTTTCCGTCATGCCGGTGGTCCTTGGGAAAACCCATGTATCGAAGGCTTCAACGACTACTTCCGCGACGGGGCCCCGGCGGACTTCATCGCGCATTGCCGCAACTCCCGTCGGCCGATCCCAGCATGGCGGGGTTCCGGGAATGCGGACAGCCCCCGGAGCAAATACTCTCACCCAGGCTGGTACATAAACTGGGGGGCAGGTCAGTTCTTCAAAAACGGATCTAGATGTCCAGAGCTCAATCCGCATACCCTGTCCAATTGACAACTAGTGTTGCCTGTGATAAGGTTGCCTATTATCGGAACAAACCAGTGGGGGATACACTATGGCGGACCCGCAGACCGTTCCGACAGCGTTGCGAATCGTCGCGATAATCCATCTCGTCGTGGGAATTCTCGCCGTAATTACGTTCTTCGTACTGTTGACCCAAAGCACGTTCTCAATCCAGTTCGGTATTCTGGGAATTCCGATATACTTTGGTTTGCTCCAGTATCGGAACGGCTGGCGAATCTGCTCGCTAGTTCTTCTCTGGTTCGGCATGATCGGTCTCCCCATCATTGGTCTGATAGCTTTTTTCAGTCATGCGCCCGCGTATTTTGAGTTATTTGGTATCAAGGTTGCGCAAGTCCCTAAGATCCTGGTTGTGTTTTGGGTGATTCCGTTTTTTGCTCTTGCGGTTTGGCAGTATCGTGTCCTGACGCGGGCCGACATTCGATCCCTCTTCGAACGGCCGCGCGTGGTTACGTCGAGCCACCCTCTTTGACTCCCGCCCCGGTTCGCAAGTACAATTCCCCCTTTGTATTAACCCCATTCTTCGCAGCGCCGGACGCCGGGTGGCGCCGCGAATCTTCCCGGGATATGACTGGTTAAGAAGGACCGTTTCGACCATGTACATGCAGGACGTGTTGCAGACCCTGAACAACTTCTGGAGCAGTCGCGGCTGTCTCCTTTGGCAGCCCTACCACACGGAAGTGGGGGCCGGCACGTCCAACCCGGCGACCTTCCTGCGCGTGTTGGGACCCGAACCGTGGTGGGTGGCGTACACGGAGCCGAGCACGCGTCCGACCGACGGCCGTTACGGAGAAAACCCGAACCGGTTGCAGCACTACTACCAGTACCAGGTTATATTAAAACCCTCGCCGCCGAACGTGCAGGAGTTGTTCCTCGAATCCCTCGAAGCGCTCGGCCTCGATCTGAAGCTCCACGATTTCCGTTTCGTCGAGGACAACTGGCAGAGTCCCTCCCTCGGTGCCTGGGGGCTCGGCTGGGAAGCCTGGCTCGACGGCATGGAAGTGCTCCAGTTCACGTACTTCCAGGAATGCGGCGGTCTCAAGCTCGACGTGCGCGCCTGCGAGCTGACCTACGGCATCGAACGCATCGCCATGTACCTGCAAGGCGTGGAAAACGTGTTCGACCTGCAATGGTCGCCCGGCGGCGTCACTTACCGCGATATCTTCCACGCCCAGGAAGTCGAGTACTGCAAGTACAACTTCGAAGCCGCCGATACGGAGAAGCTCCTCCAGGTCTTCGACATCTGGGAAGGGGAGGGGCTGCGTCTCCTCGAACTCGGCCTGATTCTCCCAGCCTACGACCATTGCCTGCGCATGTCCCATTTGTTCAACTTGCTCGACGCACGCGGTGCCTTTTCGGTTTCCGAGCGTGGCCGGTTTCTGCTGCGCTGCCGCGCAGTCGCGGAACAATGCGCCAAAGGTTTCCTCGCGCAGCGTGAAGAACTCGGGTTTCCGATGCTGCGCCATCCCAGCCCCGTCCAGTATGAGTCCACCCAACAAGAAACGCCCGATGCGTCCGAGTACAACGAACGCGACACGCTTCTCATCGAAATCGGTGTCGAGGAATTGCCCCACCGGGACATCCAGACAGTGGAGGACCAAGCGCCCGGCCTACTCACCAAGGCATTGGAAGCGCGTGGTCTCACGCATGGCGCCATCCAGACGTGGGTGACGCCCCGCAGAATCGCCTTCATGCTTGATGATGTGCCCGCACGGCAACAGGACGTTACGAAAGAGGTGCGGGGACCGAAACGGCAGGCCGCGCAGAACGACAAAGGGGAATGGACCATGGCGGCCAAGCGCTTCGCCGAAGGGCAAGGCGCGACCGTCGATGCGATCGAGTTCCGGAGCGATGGAAAAGCCGAGTACTGTTTCGTCACCGTGCATCAAAAGGGCCGTCACATCGCAAAACTCCTGACCGAGGTCCTCGACGACGTTCTTAGCGGGATTCATTTCGCTAAGACGATGGGCTGGGAAAACACGACTACCGTGTTCTCGCGCCCCATCCGGTGGCTCGTCGCCGTGCATGGTTCCACCGTCGTGCCCGCATCCATCCGGTTGCGAGAGAAAACCGATGACGGCGTCGACCGCTTCCTCTATTCCGGCCGAATCACCTACGGGCACCGCCGTCTCGCACCGGGCCCCGTAGCGATTGGCCACGCGACGGAGTACATCGACAAGTTACGCGAGCACTACGTGATTCCAAGTCACGATGATCGCAAGCAACTCTTGCTCGAGCGTGTAGATGCCATCGCGAAAGAGGCCGGACTCGTTCCGGAGGAGGACGACGATCTCTACGAAGAGATCGCCGACCTCGTGGCGTGGCCGGATCCCATCATCGGGGCGATTCCGGAGGACGCGCTTGTATTGCCCGAAGACATTATCATCACGCCCATGAAGGTACACCAACGCTACATTCCGCTTCGCAACGCGGACGGCACGCTTAGCCGACACTTCATTTGCGTGGCCAACGGCAAGTTCAGCGATGAGGGACGCGACATTATCCGCGGGGGCAACGAGCGCGTGCTCAACGCGCGGCTGCGGGATGCGCGATACTTCTGGGATACGGACACCCAGACGCCTTTGCGCGCCTTCGCCGAAAAGCTCAACACAGTCATGTTCCACCAGAAGCTCGGATCTGTCGCGGACAAAGTGGCGCGGCTGCGCGATCTCTATTTCACACTCAAGCAATACCTCCCCGAAGTCGACGACCGGAAGATGGGGGAGGTGCTCACGCTTATGAAGGCCGACCTCACCACGCAGATGGTTTTCGAGTTCGATTCCCTCGAAGGCGTGGTCGGAATGCTCTACGCGCGGAAAGAAGGCATTGACGACGATGTCGCGCAGGCCATCTACGAGCACCGGCTGCCGCGCCGCTCGGGTGACGCGTTGCCCGATGGTAACCTCGGTACGGTCGCGGGCATCCTCGACCGCTTCGACACGCTCGCGGGGTACTTCGGTATCGGCCAGCGCGTGAAAGGCACGAGCGATCCCTTTGGCCTGCGCCGCAACGCGCTCGCATTGTTGTCCATCATCGACGCGACGCAACTCGACATCGATCTCGAGGTCTTCGTCCGCGCTGCCCTCGCCAATTACGGCCAAACGGTGCACGCGCCGGACAACGCGCTCCAGGTCATTCTGGAATTCTTCAGCGATCGCATGGCCGTCATGCTGCGCGATCAGGGGTACGCATACGATCAGGTCGCCGCGGCCCTGGCGGTTCACGCGAAGCGTCCGGTCCAGCTCCATCGCTGCCTCGACGCCATCAGCAAGCTCGACGAGCCCCAACTCCAGGATCTCGCCGAACAGGCCAAGCGCATGCAGCGCATCGTCAAGGAACCGGCGGATTCTGTCGACGCGTCCCTGCTTGATGACAACGAAAATGCGCTCGACCTCATCCGCACCACCGGCGCGGACAAGGTTCGCACCTTCGTCGAACGGAAGGAGTTCGACAGCGCCTGCGAAGAGATCCTGTCGTGGGTGCCCATCATCGCGGCATACTTCGAAAGCGTCCTCGTGAACGACAAGGACGACCGCGTCCGCCAGAACCGCCACGCCTTAGTCCGCGACGTGCTCAACGCGATCACCATCACCGCCGACTTCACGCAGATCGAAAAGAAAACGTGACGGAACGACGTTTATCGTAAGGGACGGCAACATCCACCGCGGCCCTGCGGGCCTTGCCCCCTTCAAAGGGGGAAACTTTCGCAATGCCTCGCCCCGCATTGCGCGGTATGCAGCTCGTTGCCTACCAATTCGGCAAGGGATCGCGACCACTCCATTCGAATACGGCGGCGGAATTCCCCCTTCAAAGGGGGATTGAGGGGGATGTTCTTTGCATGGATCGATTGCTTTGCGCTCGTGGTGTGACGGACAAGTGAAACCCTTTGTCATGTAAAAACTGCGTCAGTCCGTGCAAGAATCACCTCATGACCATCAACTACGACACCCTCGCCAGCACTTACGACAATCACCGTCGTGGCGGCGGTCCCTACATCAACCGCCTGCTTGAGCTGGCCATCGAATCCAACGCACGGTACGTCCTCGAACTTGGCGCCGGCACCGGAAACAACACGGAAGCCTTTCTCCAACGCCACCCGTCCACCCGTTTCGTCGCCCTCGAACGTTCCCTTCGTATGTTGGAGAAGGGTAGGGGAAAGTCCCTACCCGCTTGCTGGCTACGCGGCGACGCGGAACATCTCCCCTTCGCGAACGTTACCCAGGATTTTATCTTCTCTGTTTACATGCTCCACCACATCCAGAATCTCAATGGCCTCATGGCCGAATGCTTCCGCGTTCTGGGTTCGGGATGTGCCGCCGTCGTCACGACCACTCACGACTTCATCCGCCGCCACCCCATGAACGCCTATTTCCCCAGCTTCGCCAAGGTTGACACGAGTCGATTTCAAGACCTTCCGGAGGTAGTCGAAGCCATGCGTTCCGCCGGATTTCAACACGTTCAAACCGAGATTTTCCGCGCCGAACCAGCGCCCATCGACGCACAGTATGTGGAGAAAGTCGCAGGACAATTCATCAGCACGTATGCGCTACTTCCTATAGGTGAATTTGACGAGGGGCTAGCCCGTCTTCGTGCGGACATCGCGCAAGGTGGCAAATTACCCACGCCGATTGTCTGGGAATCTGCTATCATATGGGGCAGGAAGTAGGATTCCGCATAAAGAGGTTGGGAGTCGCACCGAACCGATGCGCAGTGCGGCAGACACAGGCTCTTCATCAAGGATTGGTCTCGGCTGTCCCTGATGTCTCTGTTGTCCCTGGCTCGCAATCAGTGCCTTGTGAGATTATTCGAATGAAGTTGCCACCATGGCCAAAAAGATAGTCAAAAAGAGCAAACCCGTGCGGCGTCGCCAGTGGGATCCCGCCGACGCTGACACGCTCGCTCGTGAGTCGCGCGCGCGCCGGGAAGATCGCGGCGCGGTTCGCGTCATTCCGGTGGAGGATTGCGAGTACTTCACGGACTGCACGCCCAACGCGCTCGTCATTACCCCCTACGGCGCGCTCGCGTTTGTCCTGCGTATCGATACCGAATACCTCTGTCGCGTGGACGATGCGCTCATGGACGGCAAGACCTCCGTTCTCGCTCCCGGCGATGAAGTGTTGGTTGAAGAGGACGGCGAAGACCTCGTGATCCGCGCGGTGCGCCCCAGGCGCAGCAAATTAAGCCGTCCCGCGGTCGGCCGCAATGGCGAACAGGTCATCGCCGCAAATATTGATTGCGTCGTCATTGTGGCGTCCGTGGCCAAGCCCGCCTTCAATCCCGGGCTTATCGATCGCTACCTTGTGGCCGCGCAGGCCGGTGGGGCCAAACCGCTTCTGGTCATCAACAAAATGGACCTCAGCGACCGCGAACCCGAAGGTGTACAGCCCTACCGCGACTTGGGGCTGGACGTGTTCAATACGAGTTGCGCGTTTAGCATGGGCATGGATCGCCTGAGCGCCGCCCTCGCGGGTCACGTCAGCGTTCTGACCGGACACAGCGGCGTTGGCAAATCGTCATTGATTAACGCCCTCGAACCCACCATCCGTATCGACACGCAGGAGATCAGCGAGAGCACGCAAAAAGGACGGCACACGACCACCTATTCCAAGCTCTACACGCTCGATAACGGCGCGACCATCATCGACACTCCGGGCATCAAGCAACTCGGCCTCTGGGGCGTGTCCCCCGAAGAACTCGACTACTACTTCCACGAAATCGTCGAGCGCGCCGCTGACTGCCGATTCCGTAACTGCACCCACATTCACGAACCCCACTGTGCCGTCAAGGCCGCCCTTGAATCCGGGGACATCGCCAAAGCGCGCTACAATTCCTACGTCCGCGTTCGCCAATCCCTCGTCGAAGAAACCGCGCCCGAGTATTAGCACAGACCGGACGAAACGTCGTTCCGACTTGCCTGCCCGCCGTACCCGTCCCGTGATACCTACTCAGCGTACAGCCCGCGCCAGAGCGTTCCGACCTTAAAGGTGCGATTGCTTTGTCGTGCGTACCCCTCGACCCAGCCTTTCGGGAAGAAGCCTTCCTTTCGCACGAGATAGAAATAGTACCCGCCATCGTTCATGTAAACTGGCGCCCACGCCGGGTTTTCCACCGATCCGAAGAGGGCGAGGTACGCCGGGTCATTCCAAACGCGTCCATACCTGCCAACGGGGGTATACCTTCCATGAGTGAACGTCGGTGTCTTTAGGTCGGTCCAGGTAATCGTACCGGTCGCCGGATTGAACGCGCCGATATCCCGATCGTAATTTTTTCGCGGCGGACCGTTCGCACAAATGTAAAGCAATTCTCCGCGCTGGTCCCAGCGCATGAATTCTTCCCGGTGTCCCTGGTAGAGGTTCGGCCTCTTCCCAAGTTGCACTTCGGGCAATGGCGTAGAGGAGATTGTCACGCCATCGCGATCGATGAAGACGAGATCCTCGCCCAGAAACAGTGCGATGAACTCGCCGGACGGGTGCCATGTCGGCATATGGATGGGCCGGTCCGTACCGCTGGTGAGAATCACTGCATCCTTCCAACTATCCAGATCGATTCGATGCAAACTGTAGCTCTCGTCCGACTCTGCGATGTCTTGCGTTTGCGGGTTATATCCATGGACCGCGGGGAGGATAAGGGTCGTCGAGTCTGGAGATACGGTTGGCTCGTAGTACCTGAACGCGTACAACCAGGGTTGTTCAACGCTCCGCTTTGAGCGATCGAAGACCCGAAGGAGTCTACCGGTTCCGCTGAATACGAACACTTCCGACGGGCTACACGCCGCGACCCGGATCTTGCTTCGTTCGCTCCATTCACTGCCGCACCCGGCTGCGAGCAACGCGCAAATGGCAAGCCGCGCTGCGCTTCTTCTTCCCCCTCGAAGGTATCGTGCAAGTGCTCGCATCGGAAAAGCACCCCCTTATCTAGGGTAGCACGTTTCGCACAAAAATGCGAGGGCCATCAGTGGAGAAGTAACGGAAGGGAGCGCCCTTCCAGTGTTGACAGCGTCCGGTTGCGTGCTCTGTAATACAGGGAACGCGGCCGCGCGAAGTAAGAGTGGAGATTCAGTTTATGCATGTTTCACGACGCTCGTTCTTGCAGTCCAGCGCCTGTGCCCTGGGCGCCATGCTCGGTCAGAAGGCGTCTGGCGGGGAGCTGGAGCCGAAGGCGCGCCCCAACATCGTGTACATCATCGTGGACGACATGGGGTGGACCGGCCCTGCCTGCTACGGGAGCAATCTTCATGAGACCCCGAATATCGACCGCCTCGCGGCGGAAGGGGTCCGCTTCGACCAGGCATATGCCGCGAGCCCCGTCTGCACGCCGACCCGCGCTTCTCTCATGACCGGCAAGCATCCCGCACGCCTCAACATGACCATTTGGCACGAGGCGGCCATCGAACGGCTGCACAGCAGGGGTGACAAGCCTCTCGCGCCGCCCATCACGGAACCCTCGCTCGCGCTCGAATACCTCACCATCGCCGAAG
>CAZWDH010000261.1:0-10320 GCA_964632865.1 uncultured Nitrospiraceae bacterium | reverse complement strand
GCGTCCTTGTCTTGCCGCACAATCTGGGTCCGAAATGGCTTGAACCTGGGAATCCCTGTGGAAACTACTGCCGACCAAAATAAACCCTCCCCCCTGCTCCTCGGCTTCGTTGCGGGGTATGTCACCGTCGTGTTACTGGTCGACACACTGGCGGCGCTGGGGGTCCGCGTTCCGATTGATTGGCGCGTGTTTAGGTGGACGTCGGACAACGGATTCGACGGATTCAAGTTTTTGGCGTGGTTCGTCGTGCCGTTTGTCGTCAGCTTGCGGGGGATGGACTGGGGCTATTTCGGCGTCGCGCGTTGGAAACGGTGGGACTGGGCGCTGCTGATCGGGCTGGGCGCGGTCGGCCTCTTGGCGGTCCTGACGATCAACGTCTTTCCGAGCCTGCGCGAGTATTACCCTTCCTACAGCGAATTGCCCTGGCCGCAGAAATGGGAGATCATCGCGCGCGGCATGCTGTGGACCTTCTCCTGGCTGATTGGCTGGGAGTTCATCCACCGCTACTTCCTGCTGCGCCCCTTCGCGGCACGCTGGCCACGCTTCGGCTGGTTGATCGTTCCCTTCTCGGAAGGCGTGTACCACCTGCAAAAAGCGCCAATCGAAGCGGCCGGCATGGTGGTCTTCTCCCTGATTCTCACCGCGTGGGTGCTGCGTCGGCGGAACGCCCTGCTGCCCTTCCTCGCGCATCTGCTGGTGGAAATCGAACTGGTGCTCTTCCTGGTACTGGCGTAGTGGGTCATGCGGTACCGCAGGCGTCCTCGCCTGCATTCTTATGGGGTCCTGCGTCATGCATTGCTGGCGAGGACGCCTGCGCTACATTGCGTGCCCCTCGCTGGTGGCGCCCAGTCAATCTTCGATCGGCGTCAGGGTGATGAAAATGTCCTCACCCTCCACCTTCAGGCCATACTTCCGCAGCCGGGTGGAGTCATGCGTGAGGCATTGGCCGGTCCGGATGTTGTAGACCCACTGGTGCCGGGGACAGGTGACGATGTCGCCTTTGAAGGTCCCCGTCGTGAGGTCCCAGTTCTGGTGTTTGCAGCTGATCTCGGTGGCGAAGAAGGTGCCGTCGGGGTCCTTGAAGATAGCCACGTTGCGGGCCAGGAGCTTGATCTTCTTGAACCGCTGCTTCTCGAACTCGGCCACTTTCGCGATTTTCACGTACTGCATGGCGCCCCGGTGTCTCTCCCGTTTCGCAAGATTAGTCCTCTGAACACGATACCCTGCTCTGCAATTCCGCCGCAATCCGCCCGATCATTGCGCGGCGTGCTACGCCTTGATATCATTAGGCCGGAAGCGGTGGACGCAAGGCACCATGGAAAAGCAAAAAGAATCCGACGGCGACACAACGAAACTCATCCTGGCGGAGGAGTTGGCGGCGATCCGCGCCATGCACGAAGGGCAGCGGGCGAGCCTCATCGTGCTTGCCGGGTGGGAGATTGGACGGGAGTTTCCCATCAAGGAAACCCAGATTTCCATTGGCCGTTCGCCCGATGCCACAGTGACCATCGGCCTGCCCTCGGTATCACGGCAGCACGCCAGCATCACGTTCGTAAAGCAGGACGATGATGAGCACTACGAAATTGCGGATCTCAACAGCATGAACGGCACGCGGGTCAACAACCAGCCGATCCGGACCGAGCGCCTGAACAGCAACGACAAGATCCAGCTTGGCGACGTCGTCTTGAAATTCATGCTGCAGGACGAGATGGACGCGCTGTTTCACCAGGAAGTGCATCGTCGAATCCATTACAACGATTTGACGGGTCTCCTGACGCTGGAATCCTTCAAACCGCATTTGCAGGATGAGATTGCCAAAGGCCGCACCGGGACGAAGTTCACCCTCGCCATGACCGATCTGGACGGGTTGAAGAAGGTCAACGACACTCATGGCCATCTCCAGGGCAGCCGGGTCATTCGCGAAATGGGCGCGGCCATCCGGGCGAACTTGCGCCCAAGCGACCGCGCGGGAATCTACGGCGGGGACGAGGCCATCATTCTTTATCCTGGAACGACGCTGGAGGAAGCATCAGCCCAGGCGGAATCGTTGCGCCAGCGGATTGCGGCGTTGCAGTTTGAGCATGAGGGCGTACCGTTCAGCGTAACCATCAGCCAGGGGCTGGCCGAGTTCCCCACACACGGACGCACCATCGAACAGATCATCGCGGCGGCGGATGGCGCATTGTACGCGGCCAAGGGCGCCGGGCGAAACTGCACGCGATGCGCGGAAGCACAGGGCTGAGGAAGGCCGAGTTGATTCGGCGCGGATGCGCATGTCCGGGGGGTAGGAACAGGTTGGCATGTCACGCCTGATTACACTAACGACCGATTTCGGAACGCGGGACCCCTATGTCGCCGCGATGAAGGGTGTCATCCTGTCGATGTGCCCGGATGCGCGCATCGTCGATCTATCTCATGAGATCCCGCCGCAGGACGTCTTTGAAGGGGCGCAGTTTGTCGCGTCGGCCGCGCCGCTGTTTCCGGAGGGTACCATCCATTGTGTCGTCATCGATCCCGGCGTAGGCACATCGCGCTTACCCATGGTTGTGTCTGCTGGGGAGCAGTTGTTCGTGTTGCCGGATAACGGATTGTTGACCCTGTACGCGCGCCAGTATCCCATCCGGGAAGCGCGAATCATCACGAACCCGGAGTTTATGCGTTCGTCGATCAGCGCGACCTTTCATGGGCGCGATATGTTCGCTCCGGCCGCGGCCCGGCTCGCGCAAGACGCTGCCCTGGAGATGGCCGGTGAAAAGCTGACGACGCTAACCATGCTGGACATACCGGCATTAACGACAGACGCCGAAGGCCATCTGGAAGGTGCGATCATGCACATCGATCGCTTCGGCAATGCGGTTACGAACATTCACCGGACGGACCTCGGCGGCCGCGCATTCAGCGAACTGCGCGCGGGGCATCACCGGTTTACGGAAATGCATGAAACTTACGGCGACGTGCCGCCGGGTCGTGCGCTCGTCCTGTTCAGTAGCAACGACTATCTTGAAATCGCAGTACACCGGGGCAGCGCGCGCGAACAGTTGCAGTTGGCCCGCGGCACCCGTATTGAGGTTCGATTCTAATCCGATGAACGAAAAGACTATCGCCACACGCTCTGGTCTGGATGCGACCGTCACCATTCCCGGTTCAAAAAGTTGCACCGCCCGCGCCCTGGTCATGGCGGGCCTCACCCTGGGCGTCACCGAGTTGCAGGATCCCGCGGACTGCGACGACTCAAACTACATGATGGATGGTCTGCGCGCGCTCGGCGTATCGGTCGAGTGCAACGGATCAATTACGCGTGTGGAGAGTGACGGACTCAAGCCTCCCGTAAAACCGCTGTTTCTCGGGAACTCCGGGACCGCCGTCCGTTTCCTCGCGGCGGCCTGTGCCACCGTCCAAGGCGACGTCATCATTGACGGCACGACGCGCATGCGGGAACGGCCTATTGTGGATCTCATCGAGGCGCTTGGCGCGTGGGGCGTGCACGCCGCTACAGAGACCGGATGTCCGCCCCTGCGCGTGGCCGGCCGGGGAAGCTTCGGCGGATATTCCTCGGTGAAAGGGACCGCGAGCAGCCAGTACCTTTCCGGTTTGCTCATGGTGGCGCCGTACGCGACCGAACCCGTCACCATCGGTATCGAAGGGGATCTGGTTTCCAAGCCCTACATCGATCTTACGCTCGCCATGATGGAAGAGCGCGGCGTTGTCGCCATGCATAGAAGCTACACAGAATTCGCGTGCTCGACGGGGCAGCGCTACAGGCCTGGCGCCTACGCTATCGAAGCGGACGCATCAGGCGCATCGTACTTTCTCGCGGCGGCTGCCATCGCCGGAGGTCGTGTGCGTATACGCAACCTGACCAGCAAATCGCACCAGGGCGACGCGCAGTTTGCCTACGTATTGGAACAAATGGGTTGCTCCGTCCAGGAAGGGCCGGACTGGATTGAGGTCACGTCCGGGGACTCGCTGCGAGGCATCGACATTGACCTCAACGCTATGCCGGACATGGCACAGACCCTCGCGGTGACGGCGCTCTTTGCCGAAGGTGAGACCCGCATTCGCAATGTGGCCAACTTGCGCATCAAAGAAACCGACCGCATCGCAGCGACCGTCACGGAACTTCGCAAACTCGGCGCGGATGCGGAGGAGTTGGCGGACGGCATCATTGTACGTCCGGGCGCATTGCGCGGGGCCGCAATCGACACCTACGACGACCACCGCATGGCCATGAGCTTCGCCATGGCGGGACTGAAGATCCCGGGAGTCGTCATCAAAGACCCCGGTTGCGTCTCCAAAACCTTCCCCGATTTCTTCGAGCGCTTCGGTAAGTTGTAACTAAAGGATCGTGAGAAGCTAGCCAGGAGAGCGGGTTTTCCAACCCGCTGCTTCACCAAGCACCGAAATCGTCGCGAAATCCTAGACCGTTCAGGGGATCTTGGTATCTACTCAACGAGGGATTGGCATCGCGGGTTGGAAAACCCGCGCTCCTGACGCTCCTCACGGAACGGCCGCTTCGTAGCGCGCTTTCATCTCCCGGTGTACGTGTTCCACAAGGCCCTCGGGCCAGTAGTCGGGATGAGGCCGGAAAATACTGTGGCCGGCGTCGGGGACGATGATGATTTCCGCTTCTGCATTTAGTTCTTCGAGTTCCGCTTGCATTAGTTCCACAGCTTCGTTGAGCCGGAAGTTGTCGAGTGTCCCCGCGTAGATGTGCAGCTTACCGGATAGCTTCGGGGCCAGGTCCTCCCAGTGTGACCGCAGGATCCGTGAGATGTCGTAGGCCTTCCACGTTTCGGCGACCTCGCGGTCGATGATGCCGGTTTCCCAATCATAGAGGCGTCGCGGCAAGCCGTCCGGCCCGACCGGGCAGAAGACGTTGTCGAAGCTGGCGAATTGGCCTGCGAAGGGACTTTTCTGCGCTTCGGACTTCGTAATCTCGCGAAACGACTGCACCCACTCTTTTCGGTTGCGGACCAGCATGCGTTCATTGCCTTCGGCGTCGACGAACGCATTCTCATCCTGATAGATGTTGACACCGGTAAACGAACGGAAATCGACCGGATCCGGCGCCATGGCCCAAGCCCCGCCGAAGAAGTCGGGATACATGACCTGCAGCCAAAGCGCGCTCCATGCACCCGACGAGTGCCCCGCGAGAAACCGCGCCTCCGTCTCCCTTACTCCGCCGAATTGCGTCTCGATGGCTGGCACGAGTTCCTTAACAAACGCTGTTCCCCAAGGTCCATTGGTAGCCGAATCGGCGAATACGTGATGTCCCAATCCGAACTGCGCGTTAGGAAACACGTAGATCATGCGGGGGTACTCCTCTGCAGGATCTTGCAGGCCTTCGATAATCTCATCGCTCAGACGAAAGGCCCAGAGTTCCCAGTTGGTGAACCCGTGAATGAAGTAGCAGACCGGCAGACGATCGCCCGGATCGTGACCGGGTGGCACGATAACAGCCGCTTCGAGGAACATATCGCGCCCCCAGAACGCGCTCAGCAGTTCCGAGCGTACCTTGACGTATTTCCGCAATTCGGTGTCAGCGGGGATGGGTTGCCGGTGCGACTCCCACTGTTCGATGGCGGCCACCAGAGATTCTCGTCCCGTCTGGTGATCCTTCACCGAGACACAGCCGCAGATCAGCAAGCACAGTGCCGCCGCGACCGCACACGTTGCGGCCGCCGGAAGTGGGTTCGTCCTTTTCCAGTCACAGCGATTCATCGCCACGAGCCTGGTGATTCTCCAACTTGGCATCAAACTGGGGAAGAGTCCTATTGGTCGTATGGGTCCTATGAGTCCTATTCCGGTGCCCGATAGGACTTATAGGACGAATAGGACCTATAAGACAAGAAGGTCGCGGCCACCAACTAGCCACCGGCCCTACCCGCCTTCCACGGCGAACTTGGATTTTGTTAGGGGCATGTTATAATGCGGGTGCCTTGCCAGCCGGATCGCTTGCCCTGCCGGGCTGGGTCGAAGGTGCAACGGCGGCAACGCTTGCGGGAATTGTCCCGGCAATCGCGATTGAAGTACCTGATGGGAGGTCGCGAATGTTCGAACGTCGTCCTATTCGTTCGGAGCCGTGGCAGTATACCTTGTCCCCAAAAGAGAGCCGGTCGTGGAACGCGGCGGATCAGGATCAGCGGCGGGAGTTGCTGGAAGATCTTGCGGGCCGCGTGATGTGCGACGCCGTGGAGCACGGCTGCAATCGCTTCATCATCTATGACACGGACGGGGGCTTGGTAGCCAAGGGGAAACTCCGCCCCGGAGACATCGAACAGGCTATCGAATCGTACCGCGCCCAGAACCGTTTGAACTAGGGTCGGGATACCGCGCGATTCGATAGCGGGGGAACATCGTCTGCCAGGCGAACATTTTTGGGGGTCGCCCGGCGACGGAGAATTCTGTCCTGCTCACCGCTCGAAAGCGGACCCATCGCCATCCGGCCGGATGGTCAACACGGGGCACCGCGCCAGCCGCACTACCTTCTCCGCCACACTCCCAAATAACACGTGCCCGAACCCCGAACGGCCGTGCGTAGGCATTACGATCAGGTCCACCCTATGCTCCTCCGCGAAGCGGCAGATCTCGGTATGCGGCACCCCGGTCACGGAGACGGCGTCCACATCGAGATCGGGGATTCCAGCCTTCTTCTCTTCCAACGTTCCGCGCGCCGCCTGCTCCATTTCCGGCCCGACCGATACGACGGAATCCGGCATGAATTCAGGTAAGACAATGGGGATTTCCGTGGCGTGCAACAAGGTCAGCCTTGCGGAAAACTCGCGGCAGAAAGAAATGGCAAAAGGCAGGCCTTTCTCGGAGAAGTCGGAGAAATCCGTAGGAAACAGGACGTGCCCGATGCGGAGCGACAGGTCGCTCGCTTCGACAAAGTCGTGCTCGGGGTGCTTGATGGCGAGCACCGGCACCGGCGATTGGCGCACGACCCTCTCGGCGACACTGCCGAATACGACGTGGTCGAACCCCGATCGTCCGTGCGTGGCAATCACGATCAGCGTGCACTGCTTGTCCAACGCAAGACGCAGGATTTCCTGCGGGGCATTACCCACGACGATGTGCTGCTCTGAACGGACCCCTTGGCCTTCCGCCTCCTCCGCCAAGGTAGCGAGACGGCTCGAAGCGTGCTCCCGCATGGAATCGAGCAACGTCTGCGCATCGGCAGGGTTGAGCCACATGCCGTGGCCGCGGACACCGGACACGGCGTTCGCATCGAGCACGTGCACGAAATGGACGGTACCGCCGTAGTTTCGGGCGATGGCGAGGGCATAGGTGTTGGCGAACCGGGCATAGGGCGAGAAGTCCGTTGGCACCAGAATGTTGCTGTTGGTAAACATACGGTCCCCTTTCCGCCAGGTTTCAAAACCCGGCCGTTGGTTTCAGCTTACTACCCGATCCCAATCCGCGCAAGACTCTGGAAAGCGCAATTTGAAAGGGGAGACGGGTTTCTGGTAAAGTTCGGTGCTGTTTAAGGGCTGTTTTTACCATTTAGTGGAGATTCTCAGGCATGCCGAACACCAAGACGGCGAAGGCTCGCGACCTCACCAACGAGCGGGACCGCCAACGCAATATGACTGTGAAGTCGAAAATGAAGACGTGCATCAAGGCGGCCGCCGCCGCGATCGACGCCAAGAACGCGGAAGAGATCAAGAAGACCCTTCCGGTGGCCTTGGAGGAGATTGACAAGGCGGCGAGCAAGGGCGTCATTCACGCGAATGCCGCCGCGCGCAAGAAGTCCACGTTGCAACGCAGGGCCGCGCAGATTTCCGCCTAACCCAACTTACGGCGCTTCGCGTCGTAGACTCTTAATCAATTCCAGCAGGCGTCCGTCGATATCGTAGAATCGAAGGACGCCTTTCTTGTCGATTAAGACGATCTGGGGAACGGATGTGATGTCGTAGCGGTCGTACGTTTTCGCATCCTCATCGCGGCAAACGGGGTACGGGATTTCCAGATCGCGAACGTACTGCTGAAGCTCGACTTCATCGGTGCCGGTATCGTGAATCCCAACGAGCGCGACGTCCTCCATTTCCAGAATGATGGGATAAAGCGTGCGCAAGCCCCGTACGTGGGCGAGACCTTCCCCACTCCGGTCGAATCCTCCCCAAAACGCGAGTACCACGACCTTGCCCCGCAGTGACTGCAGGGTCGGCGCGATGGGCTTCCCATCGGTGTCGAAGGGAACATTTACCCAAAGGTCGCCTTCGACAGGCGGCGCATCCTTTCCGCGCAGAGCGTCCAACGCCTTGTTCTGCACGTACTGCGGATCGCAAGGGGCGAGATCGGGCTCAAACGGGGTGAGTTCCACGTTGATGGGCTCCGCATCGGTAAGCGGGACGATGACATCCGCGCGCATGTAGCGGCGCGGGTGTTCGAAACGCAGCAGGGCAACGGCATTTTCCGGTACCGCTGGCAGCTGCATCCAAAACCGGCCTTCGTCGCTCGTGCGCGCGAACTGGGGCGGATCGTATCCCATGGTGGAGATGAATGCCATGGGCACCGGATCGCCGTGCTCGTCCCTCACCACACCCGAGATTTCGGGCAAAACCTGAAGACGAATCGCTTCCTCGATGGCGACGTCCGCCTCTCCCATTAGCACGTCGATGTCGGTTCCCCGGTCGGTCATGTAGCCGTCGGGCGCTTCGACGTGGATGCGGCCTTCGCCGGGCGCCACCTTGAGGGTGAAATCGCCTGCATTGTTCGTTAGCGTTTCTTCGTACACGACCTCATTGACCACGTATTGAATGCGAACGCCGCCGACGGGTTCATCGTCCGTTCCCACGACCCGTCCGGTAAGGTTGAAGGCCGTCGGCAAGATCAAGTCGCAGGTAGCATCGAGATCTTGAGGGTGAAGGAAACCAGATACAGGCTCCGCGGTCGCGTACTCAGGATGTTTGGCGGTGACGTGGTATTCGCCGGGGGGAAGCATGGACCGGTAGAAGCCATCCGGGCCCGTAGTAGCCTCTTCAAATTCGCGGAGGGTTGTGTCGTTGTCGTTGGTGCGAAAGATGGATACGCGCGCATGTTCGACGCCTTCGCCCTGCTCGTCTGTGACGCGCCCGCGAAGCACCACACCTTCAAACATCTGCACGACGATCTCGCGCTGGCCGACGGGATAATTCACGTACTTATCACAGAACAGACGATGGCTCACGCGAAATGCGACATGGCCCCCGTCGGGCAGGTAATCGAGTACCAGGCGCCCTTCGGCATCGCTTCGCGCAGACGGAAAACCGTGTTCGACGAGATCGTCCACCGCAACGGTAAACGCGTTGTTTACGAGCATCGCTTCCACCCGGGCGCCTTCCACCGGTTCCGGTTTCAGTTCTTCGCCCGTGCTGGGATTGCGGCCGCGGCTGATGAGTTGGACGGCAAGGGTGCCAGGGTTGCCCAGGGCAATGGCAATCTCCGCGGACCCGACGACCCGCGCGTCCCGGCCGCCAACCGCGTGGCCGTCCTTCCACGCAACGATTTGCACAGGGCCGATTCCGACCTCGGCAAAGGTACACCGGCCCGTTTCGTCCGTTGTCAGATGTTTTGGGATCCGGTCCTGCGCCAACCAGACGCGCGCATCCGGCACCGCTTGCCCGTTGAGGTCGACGACCCACACGGAAATGTCGTAGGCAGAAGCCGACTGCACAGCAAGGAAGCACATGAACACAAATAGGACGACTCGGGTAGTACGCATTGCAGGTCTACTCTCCGGCGACCGTTCTTAACAGGGCCGCAATCTGTGGCAGACCCCACGTTTCCAGAACAACGGTTCCGCCGCCGCTTATGAGGTAGGTCTGTGCCGCGCCCGGCGCGCTTCCTTGAACTACAGGAATGCGCTCCCCTTGGAACGTGGCCGGCCCGTCAACGGCGAGAACCGCATCCACGTTGAGACCGTCCAGCGTAGCTTTGACGCTGGTTAAAGCCTGAAGGTAGAGCTGCGCTTCCCCAACGGTGGCGAATAGGACAAGAATTGGACTTGCGCCACCCGGCAACGTTCCCGAAAGAACAGGGTACTCCGTAAGGTCCAGTTGCCGGCCCGCCATCGACTGGCCCTGCTCCTTACGAGAGCGCTCGGCATCCGCGATGACCACCTTACCAACGTCTTCGGTATTCCCCGGCGCCGCGTTAAACGCCATTGACCGGCCAAACCCATCGGGACCCGTGGCCGCGAGACAGGCCATCGGCACGTACGGGACGACTCCATTCCACCGGAACGCGCCGTCCTTTCCGGAGATCGTCCGCCAAAGCTGCACCGGCTCCTGGTCGCCCTCGCCCTGGTACAATCCGCCGATGACCGCGCCTTCGATGGGT
>CAZWDH010000260.1:0-10403 GCA_964632865.1 uncultured Nitrospiraceae bacterium | reverse complement strand
GAATTCCGCACAACTGTTCGTGTTGTGTTCAAGGTCAGCGAGAACCTCCGTATAGTGCAAGTTGCGCAGCATCCACCCTTAAGCGCCGGTGGGACCAATTCCCCCTTTGAAGGGGGATCAAGGGGGATGTTCTTCCGCCATTCGGAGGTGTCAACGCCATATCGAGTAGCGTCTTGATCTGTCTCGTGCAGATGTGAGCTCACGACACACATACTCCTTCTTTAGAACCGCACGCGCACGCGGTAGGTTACCTTCGCCTCGCCGTCTTTCGGGACGGCCACATGAAAGATCGCCGTCCGGGCGTCCTTCTTTTCATGCTCTTGTGAGGCCGTCACGATCTCCCAATCACCCGGCATGGGCTCCACGATGTCCACAACGATATCCTGTTCTTTGTGATTGCGAATTGAAATCTCGTACGCCGACTCGTGCACGTTGCCGCCGTAGACCTTGAAATCGGTCTGCACGCGTTCGCCGATGACGTCGAACGCATCGCCCATCCGCAGCGTCACTGTCTCGTCTTTCGGCGTGTGCTTGATGTTATCCTCGCCCGCGAACTGGAGCATGCCTTCGCTGTCTTCCTGGTAAATCCGCATCACGCCCGCCGGCAACGGAATGCCGAGCGCGTTTTCTTTCTCGTTCTCAAATTCGAGAAACACGCCCACGTGCTCTTCACCCGTCGGCGGAACCTGCTGGCTGTAGAAATACTCTTGCCCTCGATACTCATACTTTTTCTTGCAGACCACATCCGTTCCGCTCAACAGCGCCAACTGCTTCGACTGATTCTGCTTGATCGTCGTGCGTCGCGGCATGGTGTAGAGGTGGTATTCGGCGAAGGACTCCTCCTGCGGCATCGTCGCTACTTCCATCGCAGCGAGATGGCGCCCCCGTCCTACGCGCTCCGGTTGCTGTTGCACCACGTTCACGTCGCCTGCCACCAGCTTCAGCTTTGCATTCGTGTAGGTCGCGCCGGATTGGTTGTTCATAGTTACCCACCCCGCAAGGTCCAGCGACTGGTCGTCCTTCGCCAGCGTCACTACGTAGTCGGCCTTCCAACTCACGCCATTGGTCAGATAGGTGACTTCCAAGGTCTGGTCCGTCTGGGAATTCGAGAGTTTCCATATCAACGACGGCTTCGCGATCAGGTTTTCCGGAATTTCCGGCAATACCACATTACCGGGATGACCAAGGAAGATCTCGTCGCCCATCTTGTACACCGCGCCTTCGTTGACGCTGAGCAACTCCGCCTCGACCCGGCCCATCTTCACGTCGTTATGAAAATTCTCCAGCCACACCCTCTTGCCCACGTACTTCTCCATGAGCTTTGATGGACTAATCAGGTCGTACTCGTAATTCTGTTCCAGAATGCCCACGGACCCTGGCGCGGAGGCCGACTGCAGACTCACCGTCTCCGGCCGGATCTGCTGCGCCACGTCCATGAATTGCAAATCGAATTCCCCTTCCGGCAAGGAGAGCTTGCGTGTGT
The DNA here is from genome assembly GCA_964632865.1 of uncultured Nitrospiraceae bacterium. Taxonomy (GTDB): domain Bacteria; phylum Hydrogenedentota; class Hydrogenedentia; order Hydrogenedentales; family SLHB01; genus JAHDWY01. The sequence continues at coordinate 8,920 of CAZWDH010000260.1, read as the reverse complement.
CGCGTACAAGGGCGAGCCCGTTATTGTAGGCCGTCACAGCCACGTCCGTCTGATCCGACAAGGTCGAGGCGGCCTGTTCCTGCTGCGCGAACGCGGCGCCGCAACATATTGCGGTGCAAAGTAATGCGATTCGATACATCGTCCGGTACCTCCGGTCCATGGTTGCGATTGTATTCCCGATGAACAGTTCGTCAATCCCGGCACCCTTAGACACCGGCCGCGCGGAATAGTTCGCGGCTCTGCATGGCCCTCGGCTCCTGAACCCTGAGTGCCCTCTAGGGCCGTTCGAAGAGAATTAGGCCTTTTCAATGGCCGCAATGGCACGTATCAAAGTCCCCCTTTGAAGGGGGATTTAGGGGGATGTTCCCTCAGCTTCAAGAACTACGAACGACGCCAAAACCTGCGCACTAGGGCGCAGCCACCTGGTTTGACGGGATAGAATCCGGCAAAGCCATGAAACCCGGCATGGGGTCGATCATCGGCATTGTATAGATCGTGCTCGGATCCGGCTGGATGACCGGCATCCGGCTGCCCGGCCAATCCTCTGGTACCGGTATGATTAGCATTGCGTAATCCTGCTGGGTCTCCTCAGGCGTGGCGTTCCAATCCGTAATCGGATTCAGCCACGAAAAGGGCTCCGGCTCCCCTTTAAGGACCAGCACGCGCGGTGAAGATTCCGGTTGAAACGGAAGCGAGAAGTAGGGCTCCCGGTCCGCGAATGCCCGCGCAGCGGACTCCCGCGCCGCACTGCCGCCGGACACCAGGAGAAGCGTCAGAACCACCGCAAGACCGATCGGACCCCATCGCATGGCAGCAGCCTCCATTTTCTCGAGTAAGACGAAGCGATGACTTCACCAATCAGTATAACGATTGTGGCGGGCTTTTTTGCGACGAACTTGGTCCAAAAGAAAAACGGGGCGAAACCGCATATCAGCACGGCTTCGCCCCGAAAATCAGCTCGCGTTCAAACTCAGGTTCGAATCTTGCGCTCCAAATGATGGATTACCTGGTTCGTTTCCTTGTTCGATTTCACTTCCGCGGTAATCTTCTGACAGGCGTATAAGACCGTCGTATGATCCTTGCCGCCAAAGGCTTCGCCGATTTCGTTCAGCGACAGGCTTGGGATCAGTTCTTTGCACAGATACATCGCAACTTGCCGTGGGTACGCCACTTGCCGCTGCCGGCTCCGGCCGCGCATATCCGAGATGCGCACGTCAAAATACTCGGCCACGCCCCGCTGAATGGCCTCCATCGTCACAGGCTGGAGCTTATCGCGTCCGATGAGATCGCGAAGTACCTCTTCCGCAAGGCTTTGGGAAATCTTCTGGTCCGTGAGTTTCGCATAGGCCAACACGGTGACCAAGGCGCCTTCCAACTCGCGAATATTCGTCGTGATGTACGTCGCGATGTACTTCAGCACCTCGGGCGGTACCGTCAAATTCTCCTGGGCCGCCTTGTTTTGAAGGATGGCCACCCGGGTTTCGAGGTCCGGCGGCTGGATATCCGTCACCAGTCCCCATTCAAATCGCGAAATCAACCGCTCTTCGAGTCCTGGGATTTCCTTCGGCTGCCGGTCGCTCGAAATGACGATCTGCTTGTGCATGTCGAACAACGCATTGAACGTATGGAAGAACTCTTCCTGCGTCGCTTCCTTGCCCGAGATGAACTGGATGTCGTCGATGAGCAACACGTCCGCTCGCCGGTACTTCGACCGGAACCGCATGGTCGACTTCTTCGCGATACTTTCGATCAATTGATTGGTGAAATGCTCCGACGAAATGAAGACCACGTTCGTTCCTGGTCGGCGGTCCAGGATCTCATGGCCGATTGCCTGCATCAGATGTGTCTTGCCAAGTCCGGTACCGCCGTACACGAACAAGGGGTTGTACGCCCGCGCGGGGGACTCCGCCACGGCGCGGGACGCGGCATGGGCGAAACGATTGCCGCTGCCGACGACGAACCGATCGAAAACATAGCGCGGATTGAATCCGTCGCGGTTGGCCATCTCTGGCATGGGGGCCGGCGCAGGCGCGACTGCGGGACGCTCCTGTGGACGTTTCAAAGTTCGCGCGGCGCCCTCCGCGCCGGGAACGAACTGCACCTCCCGGAAGTTGGGAATGACCGCGCCCGCGCACGCGCTCACGGCGTCCAGGTAGTGCCGCCGGAGCCAGTCCGCGAAGAACTGACTGGGCACCTTCACGATCAATCGTCCATCTTCATACGAACCAAAAGAAGTCTGCGAAAACCAATTCTTGTAACTGTGTTCATCGAGGATTTTTTGAAGCCGCTCCTGGGCAGCCTGCCAAGGATCTAAATCGTTGGGTACGGTATTCCCGCTGATTTCGTGTGCAGACAATCGTCAAACCCCTTCCCGCTGTATTCGGAGAATGCGACACGGCTTTCGCCCCACCAATTCGCATCCCCACTTCCCTCTCGACCCTGGCGCCGATACGCCACCTACTCGTTCATACCTCTATCAAGACCGATGTCTGACTGACCCCAGAGCCGACGTCGTTTCTGCCGCTTAACGTGGACCGCACGCGACCGCTGCGCACGGTGAATTCGGATTCCGAAAACTTATCCACAGCTTATCCACGGGCTATCCACAATCTTTCCACAACCCAATAAAATCAGGTGTTTTCTGCTCAAATGGGGACCGAGTGTGCATCATGATCGGCGCTCTTGTCAAGCACTCCTTGCGGACCCAACACACACGCGACTTTACGAATGAATTCCTGCTGCCATGCACTTGTTTCCTGAGTAAGGATGCGAACGAAACACCGTGACATTCCTCGACTCGGGCGCGTTGGAGAGGATCGGGAGTCGTTGACGGGATCGCGCGAAGAAGGATTGTACTTCGGTCTGCCGACTGCACCTCGCGCACGCCGCTTACTCCTGTAAACAGACACACGTCTCCCTTGTAGGGGATTTCGCATGACTACGTGAAGGTACGTGAATTTGACGAGCAACTGCGAGTTCGTGCCGGTCCAGCTTCGGCCTTACAAACCCGCTACTCTGCTCCGACCATTAGATTCGCACAGTATACCACCCTAAGGCGATCTCCGCAAGGATTCTTTTCAAATGAGAAAGCACAACGTGTGGAGAATCTATCCCGCAATGCCGTATGCTACTGTCCGCACCACGCTGATTAACCTCATCGCCAAACCTGCAAAAGGACATTCGTAGTGACTGTTGAATCGGATCGCGCGTTGCGTCCGCGTCTCGCCATCACGATGGGCGATGTGAACGGTATTGGCCCCGAGATCCTCGCGAAAGCGCTGTCGCGCGACGAGGTCCTTTCGGTCTGCGACCCGCTCGTGATCGGCAGCATCTCGATCCTGGCTGCGCAACGGCCACGGGTTGCAGCCTTGCCGCATCTGCGTGAAGTACAGGACTTGGCGAGTTGGCGCCACGAATCTGGATCCCTATCGGTTTTCGATGCCGGCGTCGCGGATCCTCCATACACGCCAGGCGCGCTCGACGGCGTCGCCGGCGCTGCCGCAGTAGCGTGGATTCGAGCGGCGGTTCAACTCACGCTCGACGGGGTCGTCGACGGCCTCGTCACATGCCCCATCAATAAGGAAGGCATCAAGCTAGGGGGATGCCCGTCAACGGGGCATACCGAGATCATCGCGGAGATGACCGGATCGGCGGACTACCGCATGTGTCTCTTTACCGACCAGATGCGGATCGTGCATATTTCCGCGCACTTTCCCTTGCGCGAAGCGGTGGAGATGGTGCGAACCGATCGCATTGAAACCTCGATTCGAATCGCTCATGACGCGCTGACCAGAATTGGCCTGCCGCGCAAACGGATCGCCGTCGCCGGGCTCAATCCGCACGCCGGCGAAGCTGGTTTGCTCGGAGATGAAGAATCGCGCGAGATTGAACCGGCTGTTTTGCGTTGCCAATCCGAAGGCATCGATTGCAGCGGGCCGTATCCGCCGGACACGGTCTTCCGTAGAATGGCGGATGGTGAGTTCGACCTGGTCGTGGCCATGTACCACGACCAGGGGCATATCCCTTTGAAACTGGTTGCCATGGACGAGGGCGTGAACGTCACGCTGGGAATTCCGATTGTGCGCACGTCGGTCGACCACGGCACCGCGTACGATATCGCCGGCACCGGGGCCGCGCGAGAACACAGTCTGTGCGCGGCGATCCAACTGGCGGCACGCCTGACAGGGAAGTGATGAGGCTGAACATGCGACGGTGGAACGTGGCGATAGTTTTCTTGATTGTAGGCGGTTGCGCCCATTGGGCCGCGGCTGAAACCTTTGTAAAACACAGCCGATGGATTCAAGTTGGCCCGAATCCGTGCGCCATCGTGACCGCGGATCTCAACGACGACGGCCTTCCCGAAATCGTCACGGCCGACCGCGGCGAAATGGCCGACACGCGGGAAGAGCGCCCTGCAAACGATGAGCTTTCGCTTCTGGTCGCGAAGCCGGACTTCACCTATGAAAAGATGCCGCCCCTTCGAGCGGGGTTCGCGCCGTGGGCGATCGCGGTCGCCAACGTGGACGCGCTGAAGGCGCCCGACCTCGTCGTGGGAAGTTTCCATGCCACACGCGGCCGGGACCTGACCTTGTTTCGCAATCTCGGCGAAACGGGTTTCGAACCTTCGTCGTACACGGTTCCTGACGGAGGATTGCGATACGAGAGCGTCCGCGACGATGACGACCGCGCGATCTATGCGGTTCCGGGTATCACCGCCGTCGCGGTTCGCGAAATCAACGGCGATCCCTATCGCGACGCGGTAGCGACTGGATGGTCGAGCGGCGTTGTTATCGTCTTTCCCGGACATGGCGAAACCTACTTCGCCGAGCCCTATACGATCGACGCACCCGGAGGTCCGCGGGACCTACAACTCGCCGATTTCGATGGCGACGGAAAAACTGACATGGTTACGACCATGTACAGTACGAACGAAATCGCGCTTTGGCAGGGCGATGGCGCAGGCCAATTCACCGAGGTGAAGCGGTTTCCCAGCCGGGGACCCCTCCCCCACAAGGTTCGCACGGCCGACATGAACGGCGACGGGCGCCTGGACCTGGTCGTTTCCCATTGTTTCTCGTCGGACTCGGTCGCCATATTCTTCGCCGACGGCGACTTCTCTTTCGAGGTCTCGCAGGAAATCGAAGTGGGCACTGAGAACGACCGAAAGATCGTGCAGGATGAGATTCGCGATATTATCGTGGACGACTTCAACGCCGACGGCAAGCCGGATATTGCCGCCGCGTGTTTCGCCTCCGCCCGAGTCATCGTGCTGATGAACCGTAGTCAGGGCGATGGAACGCCCTTGGCGATGGAACGGGAAGTGTATACCTATAAGGATGCGCGACCCTATGCGCTGAGCGCGGCAGACTTGAATGCGGACGGATCCCTCGATATCGCTGTCGCCCTGTGGCAAGCCAACCAGGTGGCCTTTTTGCTGGGCAAGTAGTTCAAGCGATCTCGATTCAAGACGGCCGGCCCGCGTCTCGACCCAAGGATTGGAGTACGCGGTTCAAGGCCGCGTAACGTTGCCGATCCATGGGCCTTCCCCCAAACCGCGCTTCCCGGTACGCCCGGATGATTTCCCCCACCGGTTCAACGTACGCAGGAAATCCGCTATCCAACGCCGCAAACACTTCTCCGGCCGACTTCCCAGAGCAATCCACCCCCATCCGGGCGAGCCGGCGCTTCATCTTCCCGAAGAGCCGGGTCGCGCGCATCTGGTCCGGAGAGAATACGATATGCGCTGCCTTCCGGCGCGGACGCCGGGACGCAATGGTGACGAGCCCAAGCAGAAGTGTGAGTGCGATTGCGCCCCAGAAGACGATTCTCGGTACGATTCCCGAAAGGATTGGCCGATTGAGCATCGTAGCGGAGACGGCGTCGAAATCGAACCACAACAGCCCCACGGTGAAGCGCCCCAAATCGCCGATTCGAATGCCGCCCGTGTAGCCGACGACATCGCGAAACCAGATCATCTTCAAATTGAGGATGTGCCGCGAGATCAGCCGAGAAACGGCGCTGACCTCCAGCTCGGGCAAATCGCTCTCCGGAGTCGGATCAAACGTCACCCAGCCGTGATCGATAAAATAGACCTCCACCCACATATGCGCCATGCTCTTCCGCACGATGTATGCGCCATCGGTACCGGACCACTCACCTCCACGATATCCCGACACGACTCGCGCCGGGATTCCGACACTCCGCAATAGGAGCGTCATCGCGCTTGCATAGAGTTCGCAATGGCCGGTACGTGTATCCAGCAGAAATTGCTCTACCGGGTCCCGGTTAAACGCATCCGGTACCGTTAATGAATAAACGAAATCTTCCCCCTGAAGCCACCGCTCGATCGCTTGGGCTTGGTCGTAAGGGTTGTCGTACGGCTCGGTCAACTCGCGCGCGAGTCGCCGCACCGGTTCAGGGACTTCCTCTTGCGTATACGCGTTATAGGCGCGAAAGCCCATGACACGCTCGTAAAGAAAGGGAAAACCCCGTTGCCCGCGTAGCGACGAAAAATGCTCGGGGTACGCGCGCAGTCTCTCGGGATCTTCCTCCAGAACGCCCGACCAGACCTCGTAGCTCAGCGCAGGCCGGCGCAGCTGAGTAACTGACACCGTGAAATCGCCCATCACATCAACCTCCATCCGGCCGCTGTTAGGGTCGGTGGACTGGGCGTACTCTGGAAACGGAAGACACGGAATACCGAAGGGAGGCGGATCGTCAAGGTATATTTCTTGACGTACGGTGCGCCGACGAACCGCATCTCCGCGACCGCGTTGCGATCGGTTGTCATCATCGCGACCTCGCGCATGCTGGTCGGCGAAACCTTCCTCGCCAATGCGCTGTCGATCCCACTCCGTACCGACGTATTGGCTTAGCGTGGTGACGCGCCAGAGCAGATCCCCGTCGTAGATTCCGTTCGGCTCCTCCGGAAACTTCACCCGCATCACCGGCGTCCCACTGGATCCAATCCGGCCGCCACGCGCCAGGTCGACGGAGTCCGTCGCATCCGGAGTCGAAACCGCCAAGGAGCTTCCGCCCAACATGCCCACTTCCATGCGGGGCGTCAACGCAAAAATTGCGAGCGACAGCAGAAAACAGCAAATCGCAGTGAGAACAAGAAAAGAACTGAGCGCGCCCCCAATGATCCGCGGCTCCTGCACACGTGACACACCTTCGGTCGGCACAAGGCGATCCTTCCCGGAGTGGGCCAACAATACTCCCACCGCGAGGTCAGGAGTCAAGGTCACATCCTTACGGATCTGAAGCATGCCGAAGCACCATACAACCGCCAGCATGAAGAATGGAATCACGAGACCCAGGCTCGGCTCCGGATTCTGCGCGCACGCGGAAACCATCAGGAAAAACGCCATCAGGAAGATGTACTGATAATCCCGGATCGAACGGTCGTGGATTAACAAATAGGCTTGAATGTAAAGACAGAGTATCGTGAGCGCGACAAGCACTCCGAGCTTCATCACCATTTGAGGCAGAATCACCAGCGCGAAGACGAGCGTGAACAGCGATGTGAATCGCCGAAAATGCGGCGTGCGTCGATCGAGAGCCTCCAGCAAGGGTGCGATAGCCAGAATGAAAATGCCCACCAATACAACTTCTCCGCCGAAACTGCCCACGGAGGTTAGGGAAAGATAGCTCAACAGCACGAGGCACACGGTGCTGAAGCGAAGCGCTCGATTCACGCTATCAGGCATGGATGACCTCCCGAGGGTCGAGCACGCGCGACATCCCTCCGGCATACCGCTTTCCCCACTCTCGCGGATCGGCGGAAACCATTAGAAAACACGTGTGCCGCGGATGCGCCACCCCAAGGGCCCGGGAAAACGGTTCCGGCCCTTCGGCGCCGGTGGTGGTAACTCGCGCAAGGAAATCCAGCACCTTGATGGCATGGGCCTTTCCTTCCCCCTCCTTCAGCGAACCGGTCGGCGTCACCAACGCGACCATGTACTGCCGGTTCAGCAGCGTTACGGCGAGTGACGCCACCAGCTCGATCGCTTCCTCAAATCGTTCGTCAAAATCTTCGAGGCTCGGAATGACGCGCGTATCCAGGACGAAGATCACGTGGCGCGAGTACTCCTGCTCCAGTTCCTTGACCATCAAGCTCTGGCTCTTTGCGCTCGCGCGCCACGCGATCTGCCTCGGATCGTCTCCCGGCACGTAGGGACGCAGACTGAAGAATTCGTCGCCCAACCCTTGAAACACCTTTGGCATCTGACCCATGCCGCCCGCTTGCTCCACCACGGCGGTGCGCGCCGCTTGCACCCGCGGATACACAACGACCTCGCAATGGTCCGGAAAGGTTTTGCTCGACGCGATCAAGCCAAACGGAAAGGAGGTCGAAAGAACGGCCGAAGGAAGCTGGTATACTCCGCGTTTCCCAAAGCAATGACTAAGCCGGAGCTGCGCGGTTCGCCGAGGCGGAATCGTAATGAAGACACCCGCTATGTCCTTGGGCGCATCGGCGAACGACACGCGCAAGGACAGAATCGGCAGCAATCGCCGCTCATTCGTCACGCGCAACACCGTGCCGAAAGCTTCCCCGCGCGTCACCGCGTGAGGGGCCTCGCGTTCAACGCGAATGCGGCGCAACGCGCTGCCCGCCAGAAAGTACGACGCAATCACGATACTCGCCATGCCGCCGAATACGAGGTAGTAGAGGCTGGTGCCGGAGTTCCATGCCGCAGCCAAGGCGGCCAAGACAGCAATCAGGAACACGAAGCCGCCACGCTCCAGCCGCCGTACACGGGACCGTTTGATCAGGAACATCGTGCTATTCCGGACAGGGCGTCTGCTCGAGGATGTCTTGAATCGCCGAGGCGCGGGCTCGGGCAGACGCAATGGGGTTGCCATCCCGCGATTTGGCGAGGATTCGATGCGACAAGACGGGCACGGCCATCTGGCGAAC
>CAZWDH010000259.1:0-10404 GCA_964632865.1 uncultured Nitrospiraceae bacterium | reverse complement strand
CATCACGCAACCCTCCTATCAATGCGATATCAAAATGATATCATTGAAGCCGCAGAGTGTCAACGAGATTTTGCGGAGAATCTAAAAAGTTATCCGGTAAGGACTTGCAAGTCAGATGCATCCAGCGTTACGGCGAGGCTGCCAAGCGCCTCCCGAACGCGATCCACCTTGCCACTGCCGACAATGGGATACACCGGGAACGGTTGGTGAAGTAGATAGGCCAAGGCAATCTGGTTCGTCGTGCATCCCTTCATTTGGGCCAGGCTGCGCGCGGCGAGTAGACGTTTTCTGCTTTCCGGCGAGTCGTACTCGGCGCCATAGGGGACGGGTCCGGAGAAGCCGAGTCTTGCCCACGTGGCGTTCTCCTCGCTGAAGTAGCCCTTCGCCTGGGCTGTGTACGCGGCCATGGGAAAGCCGGTCTTACGGTGCCACGCCAGACCTTCCTCGCTCAGGAACATCATCCCCGGGACCGGCGGTTCGTCTGAAGCGCGATCGGCGAGCGCCCAACCCGGTTGACTCGCGACGAAGCGCGGCAGCGCGTGAGCGTCGGCATAGGCGTTGGCGGCTTCCAACCGTTCGGTCGTCCAGTTCGATCCGCCGAAGGATCGGATGCGACCGTCGTCTATGAATTTGGCCAGCGTATCCACGATCTCGCCCACGGGCCGCGCCGGATCATCCCGGTGCAGCCAATACACGTCCACGCAATCTACACCCAATCGCTCCAGGCTCTCGTCAAGATCGCAGTCCAGATCTTCGCGACCGCAGCGGCCATGGTCGAGATCGTCCAGCGGAGGATGGCCGCCTTTCGTCGCGAGGACGATCCGGTCTCTGCACCCGCGGCCCTTCAGCCATACGCCAACGGTCCGCTCGCTTTCGCCCCAGTATCCCTCGCGCCAGGCCGCGTAGATATGCGCCGTGTCGATGAAGTTGCCGCCAGCCTCCACGAAGGCATCCATCACCTCGAAGGCAGTCTCTTTCGGAATGTCCGAGCCAAAGGAGGCGGTACCCAAACAAATGCGTGACGGTTCGATGGGAGTTCGAAAAATCGTGTCCATACTCGCAGTATCCCCGTAAGTGTTTTCACCTATCGTACGGGCGGCCGGACCTCTGATACAATTGTCGAAAAGCAGCGCGAATTTCCCCGAACCGGAGTAAATGCCTTGCCACTTCGCAGTAAAACCGAGTTTGTCCCCGTGGAACTGAGCCTGGTCGACCTTCTCGGTCGCGGATATGTGGACGCCGTCTGCGCGGCCCGCGCGCGTTTGACCGGCGAAAATGCACAACGCTTGAGCGAGCAGGCCGCGCGTCCTGTGGATTTCTACCCGCGATCCATTCAGCGCGCCATGCAATCGCTGCTGCCGAACGTGGGAAGTTCCTGGTCGAAATCGGCCCGGAACACCGCGTTGGGTGCTGGTTCAGCCGGCTTTGAGGCAAACAGTAAACGTAGCGCCGCGCCGCTGTCCGGGTACGGCGTCTATCGCATCGGCGAAGACGGCCGACTGTACTTCCTCGCCAAGAGCGAACATTATCACGCGCCCCTCGGTCACGGGTTTCCGGGGTACCAACTGGTCGATCAAGCGCGCTCGTTGGGAATTCCAAACGCAACGCACAACAACACCCGCGGTCATGTCACACGGACCTTGGAAGAAGAACTGATCCGCGTGGCGGCGGGCATCGAACCCGGAAGCCGCTCTGCCGTTCGCCAACACATCGCGTCCAACCGCACCACGCGGCCGAACCGCGTGCTGAACTTGGAAACGGGCAGCCTGGCCGCGGAAGCCGCGCTCAAGATGATCTTGAGCCGGTTCTACAAGGCCCAAGCCGATTCCCCGGAGCCAATCTACGAAGGACGCGTGCCGGTCATCGTGGTTCTCGGCGATGAAGAGGGAGGACTTCAGGCCAATTACCATGGCACAACGATCCTGACGCAGTGCATGCGCGGCATGTGGGGGGATTTGCGGGACGCGCTGGAGGCGCAGGGGGCGCTTATTGTGCGCAGCGTAAGGCCGAACGATATCGATGAACTCGAGGCCGTTTTTAAGGTCTACGACAAGAAGCCCTACAAGATCGCCGGGTTCTTCCACGAACTCGTCCTCATGAACTTCGGCGGCAAGCGCCTCACGCACCAGTTCGTCCGCCGCGCGTACTCGCTCTGCAGCAAACAGGACGTGCCCACGGTCGTCGACGAAATTCAGTCGTGCGTGTGGAGTCCCCGGCTCTTTCTCTTCCGCGAATACGGCATCAAGCCCACCTTCGTGGCCGTCGGCAAAGGATTCCCCGGCGGTGAATATCCCGCCTCGCGGATTCTATTCAACTCCTCCTTCGACTGCCTGCCCCAGTTCGGCGCGCTCGTCACCAACGGGCAAGAAGAGCTGGCATCCCTGTCCTACCTCGTCACCATGCGCTGGGCCGAAGCCAACGCGGGAGTCACCAGCGATGTGGGGGAATACTACGAGCGCGGACTGAAAGACCTCGCGTCGCGATTCAATACCGTCATTGCCTCCATCGAAGGCCGCCGTCACCTCGCCGGCGTCTACTTCCTCGACCTCGACCCCGCCAAGACCTTCGCCGAAAGGCTCAACAAGTCCGGCCTCGACATCAGCGTGCAGACGTACAAGGCGGGCTGTCCCCCGAGCGCCCTGACCAAACTCCCCTTGACGACCACCCACGAAATGGTCGACTGGATCCTTGAACGCATGGAAGACGCCCTGCAATCCGTCGCGCGCTGACTTTGGGTGCTATGCCAGAGTACGGCGGTGCCTCGTATTCAGAGCGCAGGTCATTTCAGACAGGCCGCTGAATCCCAAAGATACGTGGCTACTGCCCGCGGTGGCAGTGTCGTGGTGAACATTCTCTCGCCACACGCTACGGTAAATGAGCGTGCCGCACGCCCTGAATTTGCCGCGACCAGAACCACCTGACCAGTCGGATTTACAAACGAAACATTGCCAAAATCGGGTTCGTTCAATTGCGTTGATTCGATTCGGACTGCGCCGCGTTGAATGAACTTCATGAACTGACCATACATGTAGTAGTCGAAATTGTAGCGAACGGAACCGTCATCCAACAGTTCGATGCTGGTGGGCGTCGCATTGTGAGGGCCGCGGTTCGGCTTCTGGTTTTCGTCGAGCATGATGACCCAGGCATTGTAGGACCGGGACCAATGCCGCAGAATATCCGCCAGTCGCAAAGCGCCCCGCGTTCCGAACACGGATCCTTCCGAGAAATAGATGTGCTTGTCTGGAAACTCGCGCTTTATCAAGGACTGGGTTTCGACACGTCCCTCGTACAAGTGAAATGCCGTCCCATCCACATACTGTGCCGCCTTCGGGTCTGAAAGAACGGCACGAGGAACGTCCGGCCGGTTCCAGTTGTGATCCCAGCACCAAATCTGCGTGCCGATGCCCTGTGCATCGAACAGGGGGCCAAGGTGATCCCGGATGAAATCCCGCTGTTCCTCCGCGGTCCACAACGTGGTGGGATACGCGGCGTGGACCATGAAGGGCTCGTTCTGAATGGTAATCGCGTGAATGGGAATGCCTTCGGCTTCGTATGCCTGGATGAACTTGAGCAAATACTTTGCATACGCGGGATACCATTCGTGCTTGAGACTGCCAGTGCCCAGTGTGCCCGTCGTCTTCATCCAGGCGGGGGGGCTCCACGGAGACGCGAACAAGAGCAGGCTCGGATTTTTCTCCAGCGCGATCTTGATCGCGGGCAGGACGTAGGCTCGGTCCTTTTCGATGGAGAATCGGGTGAGTTCCGGGTCCGTTTCGCCGGCGGGCAGATCGTTATACGTATAGTAAGGTTCTCCGATGAAGTCGGAGGCTCCAATACAGATCCGCAGTAGGTTCATGCCAATGCCCGTTTGCGGATCAACCAGGCTTTCGATGACGTCCCGCCGCACATCGTCGGTGAGTTTGGAGAGATTCTCACACGTCGCATGTTCCAGCGACGCACCGAGTCCGAGTATCGTTTGGCCTTTGTCATTCAGATCAACCTCGATGACCGGGGCTGGTTCCGGTTTCAGATTGACCAACGCGATCGGCTGCTCCACGGAGAGCTTTCGGGAACCGTTTTCCGTACTGACGATTGTCTGAACCCAGTCGCCCCCTTCCGCATGCCATCGTTCCACGCTGCGGTTGACCTCACTCACAAAGTCCACGAATTGGTCGTAGGGCTCGTCGTTTTGGTTCACAAGTCCGCAGTTGTCGCCCGAGAGTTGTTCTCCGGGAATGACCGGATTGTCCATCCATTTGTACCAGTGGTAACCGACCGCGTAGGGGCGCCGCATAAACGTCTCTACATACGCGCCGTAACTCAAAGAACGCGCGTAACGCGTGGGAACGACTGGCGCATAGATCCCGTCGGGGTTCACGATGCCGGAATCACCGGATTTGAAGGTCCACTCTTCGATGAGGAACGGTTTGTCAACCTGCCCGTAGATCGCGTCCAGTTCTTTCACAGGAGGACGAGCTTCATAAAACGCCATCGAGATTACGTCAAAGTGCTCCGCTGCAGCTTTTATGAGCGCGTCGCCAGGGTAGGTGTGGAAACGGCAGCCGAGTATGAGGTGGTTCGGATCGACTGCCCGCAACGCGCCGATCGCGACGGTCGCGTAGCGATTGAACGCATAGACACAGAATGCGCTGGAGACGGTTCTCGATTCTTCACTGCGCGGATGGAAGTGCTCGGATGACAAACCCGCCAGGTCATCCCACTGCGAGATACTCGTGCCCCAGGTCCGATTGAACGCGTCGAGCGAGTCCGCGCTGCGACGCACAAACTGCAAAGCCTCCTGCCGTCCCGGTGCCCCTTCCGGATACTCCAGGTAAAGCTGCAACAACGTTTTGTCCGTCAGCCAGTGGTCCGGCCCCCAAGTCAGTTCATTGTCCAGAAAGTATCCAATCAAGTTCTTGTCGTTCGTGTGAGGCGCCGCCCGCTGTTGCGCGACGTTCTCCGCGTGTTCACGAAAAGTCGGCGACCAGAAGTCGGTAACGATCGCGCCGGGAGGTCTTGGTGCGTGCTGCGCGGAATCCAGAATGACAATGCTGTGCGGCAACCGCTCCGCCATCGACTTGCTGCTCCAAGGACCGATCGTGTTGAATCCCCAATCCGAAACGCGCTCCTCTTGAGCAGCCGCCCACGCGTCTTCAGATAAATACTTCCGCGCGAGAATATCATGAAAAGGCCCCGGAGAAAGGGTGGCGCCAAGCCAATTGACGTCGGTCACTCCCTTTGATACGAAGGGACTCCCATCCGGTGTAATGAACCACCACGAACCATCCACCTTGGCAACACGGAAGAACCCGTCCGGGTTCTGAGAAACGAGTGACTCCGGCGCATTCGCCCACCCTCGGAAGCGGTCCACTTCGATGGGGCGAACGGCATTCTCACTGCGCAATGCCGCAAGACGCGCTGCATAGTCGCTTTGGTCCGCCGCGTCCTCGCTCTCGTGGTCCCCGGCCAAGTTTGAGCCGCTCTCGATATCCGGTGTGGTGGCGGCTCCGTTACTCGAAAGATTTGCGCAACCGGCGGCCGCCAGGATTGCCGCAACCAACAAGACGCGAAAAGGATCTTGTGTAACGAATGAAGTATTTCTAACCAAAGCCTGAATCTCCCCATTTGTGGCGACCTGCCGCGACAGCACCCGATTATGACCGGCACACTTTACCGTATTCCGGCGCCTGAATGCGTGTTACAACCAAACGCGACCCACGATCTCATACTGGCGGGCGACGCCATCCATCACGCGCACCCGCCGTTCCCCGTGTGCGGGAGCTTTTTTGACATAGCACTGCCTTCCGCGCTATTACTACCCTTCCTTCCGCCCCGATAGTTCAATGGATAGAACAAGTCCCTCCTAAGGATTAGATCCGTGTTCGATTCACGGTCGGGGCATTTGACTCCTTTGTTTCCTATGTTTGACAGGTCTTGGCTGGCAAATTCCTGGGATTGACCAACGTTGTAGCGAAATATTCCGGGTCGGGATATCGTTTCTAAGATCAAGGCCCGCTCAAATCCTCCGACTCGACGTTTGGTGAAGTTCCGGACAATTACCCAATCAAGAATTCCTTGGAGACCTGCCCCATTCAAAACAATACGCTCAAGCGATTTGGTAGTAAGCAAGGCGCCGCGACCTACGCCGCAAAGTTTGAGTCGCAATGGGTGGAGCGCATCCGCAACCGTCACGAGCAACGGCTCGTGAACCACTTCCTTTCGATGATCCCAGCCTCTGATTTTTCAGGGGGCGTGTTGGATATGCCTTGCGGCGTCGGCCGTTTTCTTCCGTCATTGCGAGAGTTTGCGCCACGCGTCGTCGAGGGTGACTGGAGTGGATCCATGTTGGAGATGGTCAAATCCAGACACCCAAGGATGAGCCCCGAGCTGGTTCGGTCATCGGCAACGACGCTTCCTTTCGCTTCTCGGAGTTTTGGCTTGGTCTTCTCCGTTCGCTTGTGTCACCACATTCCAACTTCTGAGCAAAGACTTGAGTACCTTAGGGAAATCCAGCGAGTGTCGGGGCGTTGGATTATCTTCACGTACTTGGACGAGCACTCCTGCCACAATGCCGTTCGGTCGAGACTGCGCCGGTGGAAAGGGAAGCGCGCGACTTGGGCCATGTCGGCTGACGAGGTCGCTGGTGTTTTCGATTCGGGCGGCTTTCAGGTTGTCCGTACCGATCTGCTTTCGAAATTCTTATCGAGCCAGCGCTACACCCTCTTGCGCCGAAACGGGCGTTAGATTCGTTTGCTCCCGCCGTCTCATTTCGAGAATTCCATGCCGCATGAACGCGCCGAGGGTTCCCATGCATAATCGAGTGCGCGCAACCCGACTGTGCACGCGAGAGGGAGTATGGATACAAAGAAATTTTCACGACACGCCCGCGGGCTTCAGGGCCTCACACTGCTCTACGAAGATGAGGCAATTCTGGTCGTCGACAAGGCGGCGGGGCTCCTGACGGTAGGGACCGACAAAGAGCGTACGAAGACGGCCTACTATCGGCTCACCGATTACGTGCGAAAGGGAAACGCCAAGTCGCGGAACCGCATCTTCATCGTGCACCGCCTCGACCGGGAGGTCTCTGGCATTCTCGTTTTTGCGAAGACTCCCGAAGCCAAGGAACGCCTCCAGCGCCAATGGGACCAGACGGACAAGAAGTACCTGGCCGTCGTGCACGGCCATCCGAAAGAGGATTCCGGCACGATTACCTCGTACCTCGCCGAGAACCGGGCTCACGTCGTCTACTCGACTCAAAACCAGAAGCTGGGAAAGTTGTCACACACCGGATACCGCGTACTCAAGCAATCGCGCGAGTTCAGCCTGCTTGAAATTGCACTCATCACGGGACGCAAACATCAGATCCGCGTCCACCTCGCGGACATCCGGCATCCGATCGTGGGCGACCGGAAGTACGGCGAGAAAGACAAGGCGCACAAGCGCATCGCCCTGCATGCGCTGTCTATTGCCTTTCGCCATCCCGTCAGCGGAGATCAAGTATCCTTCGAGTCCCCCGTGCCGGCCTACTTCAAAGCACTGGTGTAAAGAGCCGCCCGGACTGCTTATATTTGCGTTGCCGGCAACAACAATCGAATGAGGATTGCCGCGATTCGACGAATGAACGCAAACAATCCCTCGCCTTCGATGTCTTCTGCGATGATCAACAACGGTCTGCCCATGACGCAACTCCTCGTGAGATCGCATTCGTTGTCGCATACAATGAGATCTTATCCGTCTCGGGTGCTAGTTGTCCTCGAAGAGGGTCCCGGCCACCCAATCATCTTCAGCCGCGGCTGTTCGATTGTTGCCGCCTCCGACACTGGCGTAGTTGCCGCTTGCTTCGTTCAACCGGCCACCGTTCACGCTGGAGTATTCCCCGCTCGCCGTGTTGAACCAACCGCCATGGACACTGGATTGGTCACTCTCGGCAGCATTGTTGTTGCCGCCGCTCGCGAGAGATGAGGTTCCACTGGCTGTGTTCGAGGATCCGCCGCTGACGCTGGCCCACTGCGCGCTCGACGTATTGCCGAGACCTCCCTGCACACTGGACTGGTTTCCGGTCGCCATGTTGTCCCGGCCTCCGGTCGCGCTCGAGTAGAAGGCACTCGCGGTATTCTGGAATCCTCCGCTCACACTGCAGGCCGGACCGCTTACCGTATTGCGAAAACCCGCCACAAAGCCGCCAAAGCTGACATACTCGTGCTCGGCGCCAACGACCAGATTGTGTGAACCGGTACGTCCGTTCACTACCGGATCGGGCGCTTCATTGTACCCCACGATCAGATTTCCCAGACCCGTCAATATACCCGCGTCGTCGGTTTCACCGCTTCCAGAGCGGACGTGCACGTTGCAGCCTTGCACGATCAGGTGAGGTCCTGTCAAGCCGTTGATCTCATTTTCATCGACACTGAAGAATTCGAGCTTCTCTTGTGCCATCGCCAGTTCCGCCTCGGTGTCCGCCAAGTCCGATTGGACCAGGGCAAGTGCTGCCTCCAAGGCCTCTACACGGTTAGCCAATTCGCCCTGTCCGGTCGCGGGACATCCCTGAAGAAATGCTGTCGACGCCACGACAATAATTAGACTGACCGGCAAGCGGCCTTTCGCCAAGTGACGCATGGTAGATCTCCCTTCTTAGAGTTGGCGCTACACATCCCTCCGTTCAATGCAGCCTCCAGATCCGATACGCACCGCGACTTCCGTTGTATCCCTGCCTTTATGGAATCAATTATCCTCCGAAAGCGTGCCCGCCGCCCAATCGTCGGTATTTGTGGCGGTGCGGCCGCTGCCACCGCTGACACTCGCCGTTTGGCCGCTGGCGGTGTTGTTCGAACCGCCACTTACGCTGGCGCCATCATTATTGGCTTCGTTTGAAAAACCGCCGCTCACGCTGGACGATTCACCGCTTGCGGTGTTCAGCCCTCCGCCGCTTACGCTGGCGCCGTCGGCGGTTGCCTCGTTGGTTGCCCCGCCACTGACGCTCGAACCGAGCCCACTCGCCGTATTGCCGATTCCGGCGCTCACGCTCGATGAAAAACCGCCCGCTTCATTGAGTTGGCCGCCGCTGACCGTGGACGCCGCGCCAGTCACATCATTGGAAACTCCCGCCACGAATCCTCCGTAACTTGAGTATTCGTGTTCCATGCCGATTACCACGTTGTGAGAACCCGCGCGGCCGTGTGAAAGCACCGTTGGCGGCAATTCGTTGTACCCGACGATGAGATTTCCAAGCCCGGTCAAGCCACCGGCGTCCTCCGTATCCCCGCTTCCGCTGCGCAGGTGCAGGTTGCACCCTTCGACGATCATGTGCGGCCCGTTCAGCCCATTGATGGCGCCTTGCTCCACGCTGACGTGCACCAGCTTTGCTTGAGCCGCAGCCAATTCCGCTTGTGTCGCCGCCAGTGCCGCTTCCAACGCTTCGACACGGCTTGCCAAATTGTTCTGGCCCAGTCCTGGACTCGGACAACCGAAGATCGGGACCAGTGCCGTGATCAGAACAACCACCACAAACAGCACGAAACTACGGGAAAGAGTAGTCATGGCGAGTCTCCCTCGATACGTCGCGGATTATCGGGAAGACAACCCGCGGCCATGGGTTGTATGTGCGGAGATCTCCTTCCGTGGACTTCTCGAACGGAAGACTCCGTGGCGCTTGCAGCTTGCAGTAGCTACAGTACACCATTCCAGCGAGTTTGCCAATCCAAGGCAAACCGCATCACGAAGCAACTAATGAATATAAATATAGGAGGACCGCAACTCGCGAGTCGCGGTCCTCATCATGACGGGCCAAGCCTGTCGCGAAGCTTATTGTGCCGTTTGAATTGCGGGTAGCAACAAGCCAATCAGAATTTGAACAATTGCCAAGAGGATACCAAGAGGCCCATTTGCGCCGTCAAGAATACCTCCAAGCACTATGGTGCCGCCGTCTGGTGCGTGTACTTTCATCCTGATTCTCCGTGTTGTTTAGACCGACGCTAACTCCTCACCTAATGTACGATTTATCCAATTGCCTATAGAGATAATCCCTGGTTCACCCGCGGGGTAAGGCAATCCTGGGCGTAATCAGAATCAACAATTCCCGTAGCACCTGCAGTAATCCGAAGAGCAAATCGAAGAATCCGCTCAATCCGTTCATAGTGAAAAGGCTCCCTATCGTTTGCACATGTCCCAAACCTCGGAATAGGACTGCCTATAGCGGATACTACCGACTGGTTTTCGAGTTGTTACCAGTCCAAGTCGACTTGTCCAGGAACGACGCGCTCTTATCTGATCCCGGATCGAGTGGGGCGTTGTTTTGTCGGTATCACAGTGTCCACGGCGCGCGCATGGGGCGGGCACACATGCCATTCGCGATGTCATCGTCCGCAAAACGCTCGGTCGCAGGATCGAACTGAAGCGGCCGTTGCA
>CAZWDH010000258.1:0-10431 GCA_964632865.1 uncultured Nitrospiraceae bacterium | reverse complement strand
CGGCCATGCTGTGCGCGACACGCCTTTCTTGCTGATTCGGAGCTTTATGTACTATGATAATGGTAGCGGTGCATTGCCGATTCGGCCGCGTTCCCCGGGGACATTACGGAAGGATGTTTGATGAGCAAGATTTTGATCGTGGACGATGATGTCGATTTGGCGGAACTCCTGCGTACCAAGCTGCTGGACGAAGGACACGAGGTTGCCGTGATCCATACCGGCGACGGCGCGTTCGAGATGGCGAAGGAGTTTAAGCCAGAGATGGCCGTGCTCGACATCATGCTTCCGGGGGTGACCGGATACCAGATCTGCCGCCGCATTCGGAAGGACCCCGAACTCTACAAGATCGGCATCCTGATCCTGACCGCCCTTGGCGAAGAGCCGGAGGTTCAGCACGGACTCGAACAGGGCGCGGACGATTTTCTCGCCAAGCCGTTCAAGTTGGACCACCTGATCGAGAAATTGGCCGGGCTGAACGCGCTTCAGGAATCCATCGACCGGCGAAATCCCACAACGAACCTCCCCGGCACGGAAGCCATCAAACGCGAGATCAACCATAAGCTCGCCCGCGGTATGGCCATCGCCGCGTGCTATATCGACATGGTGGGTTTCAAGCCCTACTGTGCCGCGTATGGTCAGCAAGGACAGAAACGCGCGCTGGAGTTCATGTCGCAGACTCTCGTGAAGCTCGTTCGCAACATCGGACTCTACGAATGTTTTGTCGCTCACCTCGGAGGAGAGCACTTCGTCGTGATGGTGAATCTGGGGGATTACGAGCGATTCTGCAGCACCCTCATGCAGACATTCGATGGCTCGGTAGGGCAGCTCTACACCGCGAAGGAAATGCAGCAGGGGTATGTGGTCGCCACTGACCGAAAAGGCAAAGAGGCCAAGTACCCGTTGATGGCACTGTCCATCGGGGTAGCGCATACCCAGCACCGCCATTTCAAGTCCGCCAAGAAGATGTTTGAAGTGCTGGCGCAAACGCGTCAGATGGCGAAGCCGAACGGGAAAAGTGTCGTGTTCGTCGACCGCCGCCACGCGGATCGGTAGGCCTGATTTCATGGACATCGGATCAGTTTTGTGACGGATCGCTTTGCAGCTTCTTTTCGAGGGTTTCTAAGAAAGCAGTATCCTGATCCCGGTAGATGGTGTTCGCCGCTTTGTCGACGGCCACGGCCAACTGGGCGAACTTGATCGCTTCTGGAAGATTGGATTCGGCTTCCGCAATTCTGGCCAGGACAAGAAATCCTTTACGTTGTCTCCAGTCCTTGCGCTTATGCATGGCCATGACGAGGCGTTGGACTTCCGGTTTCATGAATTCAACGCTCTTTAGTCCGTCCAGTTCAAAGCGGCATTCCCAGTAGTTCTGTTGGGAATTCGTGTAATCGATATCGTTGCGGATTCGTCTGAAGATGCTGGCAGCCCGTTCGTACTCCCGGGCGGCGTCGGCCCATTTTCCTTCTCGCTGGTATTGGTAGGCGTAGTTGTTCAGCGCACGGGCGTATTGGGTTTCTTCATTTCTGCGCATATGAACTTGCATGACCGTTTCCAGCGCGTCGCGGGCCAGGTCAAACTCGTCCCGCCACTCGTGGTACTCCCAGCGCACTTGGCAGACGTCCCGCCGGAGATTATCATCGGCGCGTTCGCCCGCCATCATTTGGAGCCGATCCAAAAGTTCACCGACCCGCGGAGAAATGGGTTCCTCCGGAGGATGGGGCCACACCGGCAAACAGCGCCGGGCGTAGTTACACAGCCGCGTCAAGTCGCCGTTCGAAAGCGGCACGCCACTATTCAGAAGGTCCACGCCTCTTGCAACGACGTCCAAAGGCGTTGCGTCACCGTCCTTTTGAGGAAATAGCTCGTGCTTTCCCGAGAAGATGCTTGCGGGGGATAGTGTGACGTCGGCTTCACCGTACAGAACCGCGTTCAAATCTTGATCGTCGTAGACCAGATCACGGGGTATCTGGGCCAGCGCATCGAAGCGTCCCGATTTGGGCTGTCCCAGTGCCTGTTGCAGTCGCTTCAGGATTCCAGCGAGATCGGAGGTCGGGTCAGTCATGGAGCGCGCGCTCCTTCACACCATAATTGCGCGCCCACTCGGGCACGAGATGGCGGTTCACATACGGGTCGCCCAGTTTGCGGACAATGTGCGCGGGGTATATCGGCAGGTCATCTTCTTTTGTTCGGCCTACAGTCGGTATGCGTAATAGCGAGGAAATCTCACGCAAGGCCTCGCGTGAAAAATAGGATAGGGGCACGGCGCGGATCACCACCTTGCGGCGTGTGGCTTCGCGGTACACAATCGACGGGATCGAGAATCCGTCCGGCGCGACGACCGTCATACTCGTTTTCGCGAAGGGGACCGCGGTCAACAGCATGGCGGTGTACCAGGGCTGCCCGCGAAGCTCAATGCCTTTCTTCCGGTAGTACTCTTTCATGTCCTCCGGCATTTGCCCCCCCCGGGAGCTGTAATTCAGAATGGGATTTCGACAGTAATCGCTGTCTTCCGCCCACCAAGCCGTCTGCCGTATCGTGAAGCACCCGGGATGAAAGGCGACTTTGCCGAGGAGCGAAATGGATTCTATTTCGCAGTCCTTTGTGGACAAGTCCGACCGCTCGGGCTTTTTCATGTACGCAATGTCGGTGAGCAGGCTGCGTCCCATTTCCCGTTTTGCCCGTTCGAGTCGTTCCTGATCTCGAACGTATTGGTTGTACTTCGACAATGGATCGCCATAGAATCCCCATCGCGCATCTGGCGGATCTTCAAGACTGGCCAGCATCACTACAGGATATCCGTCCAGCTCGTTTGCAGGACCCGAAGAGACGACACGGGGCGATTCCCGCACGTACACCTGCTCCAGACCGGTGCTGTGCGCCCGGATGGTCGCCCGGACATCGATACCTTCCATAAGGCTGCCTTCGAAAGGAATGCTCGCAGGTTTCTTCTCGTTCTGCCGGGCAACTTCGACCGCTCGCAGCTGCAGCGCCACCCCCAAGTCGACTTTCGGATACCAGTTGCTCTTACCACCGTCGCGCGGTTCCCGTGGATGTGATTCCGGCTCGTCGTTCCAGTCCCATGGAATCTTCACCTGCACTTTGAACGACGAAGGACCGGGTTTCGCATCCAGGTAGAAATACCCGCTCCGATTGCCTTCGTCATCAACAATTTCGACGCGCATGTCGGTGTCATGGGGCTGGTTTGGAACGGGCGCCAGAATGGGCGTGGACGGGAAATCTTTCGGGGTCGCCCACTTGATAAAGGTGAGGAAGGTGTCGGCAAGGGTTTCGCAGAAGGATTCGCTCATGACGGTCTGAGCGGCAGACATGGTGGTGAACAAGTCCGGCGTTTCGATCTGCTTCAGGATCGTGAGGTTTTCCAACAGCCCCCGGAAGTCGCCGCAGGCCTCTACGTCCTCTGCTGTGCGATGCAATTGATCGGCGGTTTCGTCGTCCCGGAAATGGGTGCGATAGGCATCGCGCATCTTGGCCATAAAGATCTGATGAAGATCCAGCGGTTCGTGAGTGCTGGTTATCGGATTATCGGCCGTGGTGCGGGATTTCTCGTACTGGGCGACACACTCCGGAAAGATGTCCAGGTATCGAATGGCCACAAGTGGATGAACCAGAACCTGTTGAAAGTCGAGATTCTGATGAGACGGATCGGGCAAGGGAGCCGGGAGAATCCCGTCGTCTACCAAAAGGCGTTTAATCCGGATCCAATGCGCCAGACCGCACACGAACAGGACTCGTTTGTGCCTGCTTAGGATCGTCTTGAGCCGGGCCGCCATCGCGATTTCCCTGCGGGTATCGATTTCGTCGTCGCGCTGGCGCTCACTGAAGCATGCGTTGCGCGCCACGAAAGGCGGCAGATTTCCGCTGGCGCGGGCGGGATCTTGTATGTTCGTTTCACCAGGAACGCGCGGGGCCGTGTCATCGAGATCAACGCCGTAGAGCGGCACGCCCAGTTCAAGCGAGCAACGGGCGCCTTCGATTATCGAATCCGTGGCAGAGAGGAATAGCACGGACATGGAGGAGTATCCGAGTACCTTCTTCAGGATAGAGGGCTCGAGTTCGTGAAGCTCCCTTCCCGTCGTTTCCTGAAGAAGCCGGGCGGCTTTCTGGGCGGAGGGCCTGATTCGAACGTTGCACCGGGCGAGCCCCAGCATGACCGGCAATTCGATTCGATGACGGGGGTCGACTCCGAGATTCTTCAACGCTCCCTCGAGTGCGAATGCCGTTCCCGGGCCGAGTTCGATCGCGACAGCGTCCACATCCAGCGTGGCGCAGGCGCGGTTTACGTGTTCGGCAAAGGCGGTCCGGAAGTGCACCGACGGTACTGCCAGCAGTTCGCTTTCCCCAACGAGCATTCTTAGGGCATTGAGCGAATCAGCCATGGGTATCTGCGGCTTCTTGAGAACCATCCCTCCGACGGAATAGCTCATTGAATGCCTGTTCGACATGTTCTTTGGCCAAGCCATCACCCGTAACCGCGCTCTCAAGGCGAATGTGGTCCGCGCCGGGATGCATTATGGCTTCGCGCAATCCCATGGCGTCGAAATCCGCGAGGCTGAGCGCGAGATCGAAAGTATAGATAGCGTCACGTGGCGTGGGCGGGGTGGTCATGCCGCTTCGTTCCCACAACACCCAGAAGTAATCGAGCAAATGGTCGCCATCCGTTTGGAGCCGCGCGTGCTGCGCTTTCAGAATCCGGTTTACTTCGTCCCGGGGCGGATACCCTACCTTGATAATTGGCCGCAGCCGGGACCGGATGAACTCCGGCATACTTTGTCCTTCGAGGTCCGCGGTGTTGGTAGCTGCGATAAACCGGAATCCGGGGTGGGCGTAGACCCGTTCACCCAAAAGCGTAGAGTCGATATACTGTCGTTCGTCGAGAACACTCACCAGGAGCGCGAGTGCGCGCGGCCGGATTTTGGCGATTTCGTCAATGAAATAGATGGCGCCGGTGCGCATGGCGGTGACCAGCGGGGAAACCACGTAATCCATTTTGCGCGTCGCGTCGTCGCTGAACCGCACCGCGCAGGCAAGGTCCTCGGCCGTTACGTCTTCGTGGCCCTGAAAGATGTAGAGGTCTTTGCCGGTCCGTCGCGCGAGTTCGTACACGAGCCGGTTCTTGCCTACGCCCGGTTCGCCCAGCAGAAGCGGCGAAAGCGGGGGACGGCCTTTACGCCTCATCCAGGCCGCCGTGATGAGGTTTAACTCCTCCGTGCGCCCCTCGAACGGAGACTCGGGCGCGTAATAGGGCTGGCTTACATACACGATTTTCTCGCCGATTACGTCCTGTTTCTGGCTGACCTTTTGCATCGATTCTGTCGTGTTCATCGTTAATCTGTCCCCTCGCACAGTACTCTGAATCCCAGATGCTCCGAACGTTTCCCGGTGAGCGCCCGGTTTCGCGCTCGCACCATCAGACTTTCCTTGCCAAACCCATAGGCACCACCCTTGATCACACGGAATGGTGCGCCGTCCCTGAGATAATTGGTGGACCATTCCCAAACGTTGCCGCCCATGTCAAAACAACCACCGGCGGATTTGCCGGACACAAACGAGCCGACCGGGGTGGGTCCCCGGAAACAGGAACCAAAATTGGCCCGGGGTTCGGTGCCGTTCGGATGTGCTGTTTCCTCGGACTCGCCGGCGGGATTCAACGGGTCCTCATTGCCCCAGGGATAGTCGGAAGCCTCGTCCAGAGACGCGGCGCGGACCCACTCGGCCTCCGACGGCAAACGCCAGCGCAGGGACGTTCTATCGGAAAGCCATTGGCAATACGCCTGGGCATCGGCGAAGTCTACGCCGATAACCGGGCACCATGGACCGCGAAGGCGGTAGTTATCGCCACTGCAGGGAGGCCGATGCCCGGTAGTCGTCCAGAAGAGCCGATATTCGAAGTTGGTGACGGGATATGCGCCTATTCTGAAGCCAGCCACCGTCGCTTCGGAGTGGTCATTTCCATTTGCGCGAATGGGTCCGCCTGGAACATCGACGGTTCGCGGAACGTCGGTTGCCCCGTCACACAGGTACTCCGAAACGAATCGTTCAATTTGTTCCATCGAGCGGAACCGAAGATTTACGTCCGTTGCGAGGCAGTGAAAAGCTAGCACGTCCAACATCTCTGTTGAGTCTTCCGGCACCGGAAAGGGAATGGACTTCGGGGGTCGATCTCGGAGTTGTTGCAGCAGAACGCCGATGGCGAATATGTCCATCGCGACCGTTGGACGCGTCGCTCCATGGTCGATCTCGGGAGCCATTCGTCGTGAATCCTTACTAAACCGGTCCCAGTCTATCGCGCGCAAATCCGCATCGCCCGACACGGCCGTTTCAAATCCGGTGATCCGATAGTCACCACGGTCGTCAATGAGAAAATGGCGGGGGGGAAGCGTCAGCATATAGACATCATTGCGGTGGGCGGCTGTGCACAATCGAATGGCTTCTCGTATGACGCGAATGAGGCATTCCCGGTCGACCTCGCCTTCCCGCTGGATACGCGTTTCTAACGATCGACCGCCTCCGACGAACTCGGTGATGATAAACGGCGGAGTATCACGGTCATCCACAGCGCTTGCCGCATACGGGCTGTTGACGCTCTTGAGCGAAATGCGCCGCCAGTTGTTGTACCGATCGACAAACCACCGCGTGACCTCGGCATCGTCCTGCACCTCGGGCCGCAGAATGTGAAACGCGAGGCTGGCGATTGATTCCTGCCCTTTCTCCACGCCACGGTAAATGTCAACCAGTTCTCCAACCCGGAAAGGAGGATTCTCCAAGCGGAATTTGTCGGCGATACTGTCGAGGTTCCGTGGCGGATTCGCAATCGTCTTGAGTTGCTGCCACGTTGTTTCATCGAAAGCATCGTCGATGATCGCGACTTTTTCCCGGCCCGCCGCGTGAATCCCCCATGCCTCTTGGACCCGATTGGACCCAAGCCAGCCCGTGAGTACTTTTCCGAGATTGGCCGGGCGACAGATCATCGGCGGATCGCCGGGCAAACTGGGGACTGCCGCATTGCCGACACGCTGCTGCCATTGAGAATCAAGCCAGAGCAGTCTGTCGTGCGATCGAAACGCCTCGACGTGGAGGATGTGCGCTTCACCTTCTTCCAGGTGCAATTTGCAGAGCCCGCCGACTTGATCCGATTCATCGCCGAGTCCGAACCAGAGTGCGGGTTCCAGGGACAGACATTGCCGTTCGTCGATGTCCAGCAGATACAATTCCTGGGAGCGGGGATTCCAATCTGCTTCATCGGAAACGACCAGACGGACTTCCTTGTTCGTGAGGTCAAACCCTCTCAGGATTCGGCAAGCGAATGTATTGTCCATGCTGCTCGGCGGACTGGTCACCGTAACGAAAATGTATCGTTTGAAGAACAGGAAATCTCCGAACAGCTTGAGGATATTGCTTTCCAGGACCTGGGGCGATTCAATGCTCGCATAGCGGCTGGGCTCGTCGTCATACCGCCACGCGCCGCGCGGTTTGAGCATATCTTCGATTAGCGCGGCGATATCGGGATCTTCAGCCCAATCCTGAATCTCGGGTGCAATAAGTGTGACCGTATCGGTGCGCTTGTCCTGAATCGAATTGCGAAGAATGGTGTACCAATCATTCAGCGTCATATCTCGCGTTAGAAGGTGGAGTGACGCGTTGGGGTTGGCTTGGCCGCTTCCAAAGCATCCGCTGGCGATCGTGTCGTGCAATGCAACCAGGGAGAGGAGACGAAGTCCTTCCATAAACAGGCGGTTGAGATGGAACGACCGCCGGTCAGGCTCTAGCCAGGCGCACTCAGCAATCTTTGCCAATGGCGTGGGCAACGCATCGGCAATGGTTTCGATGCGCTCGTCGAAGCTGCGTTGGGTCCCCTCGCGTGGAGCTTGAGCCACGAATTCCTCAATCCGGACCAGGAGTTTCTCGATCCGGGTGTCGTATTCTCCCTGCTCGGGATTGAGAATATGCGCTTGCGCCTTGAATAGCGGGCGTATCGAGGCGGGCACCTCGTCTTCTCCAGGAAACTCCGCACGATCAACCAGCACGGGAATAATGGGGATATTCTTGGCAATTGCCGTCTCAATCTCGAAGCGGAGAACGTCGTGAGGGTTGTCGAGCCGGCGGACTCGGTGGCCTGACTTCTGATCACGGGGCTCAAGCCATTGAGTGCCGATGATCTCGATAAATACGCCACACTCAACCAGCGCGTCGGTGATCGTATCTCGCCAGTTGTCCCCAGGTTTGATGCCGTTGAGATCGAAGAATACGTTCTCCTTTCGGAAGCGCCGGGCGATGAACTCATGGATCATGTGCGCAACGCTTGTGGCGTCGTCTCGCCGATAGGAGATGAATATCTTCTTCATGCGCGATCCCACCCCTCAGTCTGTCACGCGGAGAACAGACTCCTGACCGCCTGCGGATGCGTCAGTAAGGACAGTACTTCCGCGATCCGGATAGTTGATTGGTCCCGCAGCGACCCCTGGACTGCCGCCACCAAGAGTATGGTTGAGTGGAATTTATCTGTCAACCGCTTCCAGAAATGAGTAGAAGGGCTGATCCGCGAGCAATTGCTGGGCAAACCGTTCGTACCCCACCGCGATGGGGTGGCTGGCGTCGGCGTACCATTCGCTTGGCAGCGGTTCAGGCGCGGCGTAAGGCAAACCGCGCGATTCGATCCATGCGACCATTCCGGACCGCAACTCCCGGTATGCGCTCTGGCTTTCGGGCGTCAACATGTGTTCGTTGAAGGGTCCGAGGATGACGAACACTTCGTTGCCTCGTCCTTGGAGCGTTTCCACGGTTTCGCGGAAAAATTGCCACTGCAGGGATTCGTCAAGCGCAACCCAGTCAAAATCTTGAAGCCGCAGATCGCGCTCCTCCCAGGGAACCGGATCGCTGGGTGGGCTGTCGCCGTCGGCGGGTAGGTCTCCGGTCAAGGGCGCCAGCGGATTCGCGTAGGGCGAGTCCATGGTCCACACGGGGACCGCTTGATTGCCGTAGTAGGCGATCCGCAGGTGGGCCGTCCACGAGAGGAACGACGATTCGCGGTCCACAACCACGGCAAGCCGATCCGCGAAGGGCGCGTTGTAACTTGGGATCTCCGGATAGAACTGGGGTACCAGATCCGGGTGGTTGAAACGCCGCGCGCGCGTGTCGCGGAGATCGTGGCGCAGGGAACTGAGCCAGAGCGGATTCAGGTGGAGCACGACTTTGCGGTCGCGGATCGCTTCCCCGTAGTGACGCACCAACCCGGCCAGCGCGACGGGGTGGCTTCCGTTTACGCCGAGGTTCGCAAATCGATTGTGACCGAGAGACGCGTTGAGATAGTGCGACAGCGTGTCGTCGCCGACCACGTATTGTCCCCACACCACGGAGTCTCCAATGATGGGGATTTGATCCGTTCTTACCACTTCACTCGCGTAACGCTCGTAGAGCCAATAGTCGTTGCTGAGCACGTAGGGAATCCGATAGTCCGCATTCGGTGTGAATGCTTCGACCTGCATCCATGCGCGCGGAAGAAGAAAGTAGCCAAGCGCAAGGAAAACGATCGCGATGATCCACTGCCCCACAGACAATCGCAAGGCGTTTGACGCAAATGGCGCGCCGTCTGTTTCCTGCCGTGGGTTGTTGCTCGAATCCATCTCTTGGTCCATTTGTTCCGTCTGCCCAAATTAGAACTGAAAGTAGATGAAAGCCTGATCGCTGGACGCCGCAAAGACGGCGACGTAGGCCAACATGAATACCACGCCGGCAATCCGTACGGGGGCCCAGTCGAGCACGTGCTTCGCGCGCGACTCGTACACGAACTGGTAGCTCCAGAGCGCCAGGATAAGAAACAAGGCCAGCAGCGGGAATTCCGGGTTCGCCCAACCACCTGTGACCATTCGTGAGAGAATCGTCCAGGCCTGCGGCAAATCCTGCGCGCGGAAGAAGACCCAGGTGAGGGTCACAAAGACGAAGATGAGCATTTGTTTGGCGAACTTCGGCACCCGGTCGCGATAGAAGCGTGTGCGTTCCAGTTCCCGCGTCGCGACACGGCCTACCGCGTGCATCGCGCCCCAGATCACAAAAGTCCACGCAGCGCCGTGCCAGAGCCCGGAAATCAACATGGTCATGGCCATGTTCGCATACGTCCGAAACGTGCCGCCCCGGTTGCCGCCGAGGGGGATGTACACATAGTCGCGGAACCACGTCGACAGACTGATGTGCCAACGTTCCCAAAAATCGCCAAGCCCCGTCGCAAGATAGGGATTGTTGAAGTTCAGCATGAATTGGAAGCCCATCATGCGCCCGACGCCGCGCGCCATGTCCGTGTACCCGCTGAAGTCGCAATAGATTTGCCAGCCAAAGGCAAAGGTCGCCAGCATGAGCGCCGGTGCGGAATACTGCTCGGGCGTTGCATAGACCTTGTCGACGTACAGGGCGAGATAG
>CAZWDH010000257.1:0-10440 GCA_964632865.1 uncultured Nitrospiraceae bacterium | reverse complement strand
CACATGCCGACACCCCCTACACCGTAGTCGGCGTGATGAAACCTTCCGGAACCCCGAACGACCGCGTCATATTCTGCTCGCTTGATTCCATCTGGCACGTGCACGAACACGAGTACGGCACACCGAGCTTGACGGGCGGGGTGTCGGTTTCGGAATTGGCATCGGATGCGACTGCTGAAGACACCCACGCGGAGGACGAAGCGCATGCGGCAGAGCATGGTCATGAGGAAGCAGAACATGCTCATGAGGAGGACGACCACGAGCATCACGACAAGGAGGTCACGTCGGTCCTCGTCGTGCTCGAAAGTCCGGCCATGCGTTTCGAGTTCATTCGGCGCGTACTGACAGACTTTCCAAACGTTGTCGCGGCGAATCCGGTTCAGGAGATCCAGGACCTTTACAACCAGTTACTCGGCACGGCGCGCCAAGTGCTGCTCGCCATCGGATATCTGGTTGTCATTATTTCCTCCATTTCGATTTTGATTGGACTCTATCTCTCCATCATTCAGCGGAAGCGCGACCTGGCCATCATGCGTGCGCTCGGCGCGGCGGCAGGCGAGATCATGGGTGCGGTGCTTATCGAGGCGTTTTGGGTAACGCTCCTCGGCATCGCCTCCGGATGGGTCGTGGGCACGGGCCTGACGTACGTGTTGAGCGGGTACCTCACCGAACGGTTTGGGTTTGCCATTTCCGTGTTTCGCCCCAGCCCGGACATGGTGTCAGCCTATTCCGCCGTGCTGCTCATGGGGATGTTCGCGGGAATCGTCCCGGCGTTTCAGGCCTACCGAACCGATGTAGCGCGGGATCTCGCGGAGCCATAACCGCCCGTATGAGAATAGGTTGACGACCCCAGCCCCTTCCCGGGGCGACGTCGCCCTTCCGCCAGCAGGAGGTAGCAATTCCTGGACGGAAATATGCTATAGTTACGGGCGGTTTTGGCAACTGGAGGTTCATTTTGTGAGACGGCGTGTAGTCAGAGACTTGGGCACGATAATCGGCGTGGTCGTAATCCTCGCCGGTGTGGTTGGCGTGAATTTCTATATGCGGCTCGAAGGCTTGCAGGAGAAGTATGACAAGATCCGGCGGGCCTATGAACAGCAGGCCGTCCAGAAAGGCACCGAGCTGCTTGATTGGGAACTGCTGCGTAGAACCAAGGGGTCGCTTCGCAGCGGTCCGAATTTTGACGAAGAGTTGAAGACCATCGCAGGTCAGAGTGTGAACCTGATGGGGTTCATGACGCCGATCGACGAGTTCCGCGACGTGAGCCATTTCATGCTCTTGCCTTTACCCATCGAATGCTACTTCTGCAACGCGCCCCCCATGCGAGACGTCATGCTGGTTCGTATGACCGAGGGCGAACTCGTCAATATGGTCGAGGAACCGGTGCTCATGTCGGGCACGTTGAAACTCAACAATGACGGCGAGGAGAAGTTCTTCTACTCGCTCGAAAATGCAACGCGCACGACGATGGGTGAGACCACGGAAAAGCGGTTCACCCCGCAGCACCGCCAGGAAGGCCAAACGATGGGCCGCGGTCTTCTGACGGTGGACGATCACGCCGGCCAACAGACCGAGCCCGAACAGGCCGAGATGTTACCACCGACGGACCTGCCGGCCCCGGACGGAGAGGCAACGACACCGTAGCTTCTGCTATTTTGGATTGAATCGCGCGGCCTTCATCGGACACGATGAAGGCCGTCTTGTTGTATCGCTACCAGATGAAAGCGCTGAGGGCTGAGGGTTCTGAATGCCGCATATGCATCGGTTTTTCGGAAAACCGGACAGGGACGCGCCGGGCCGCGCGACCTTGCGCGACGAGGAAGCTCACCATGCGATTCACGTCGTCCGCCTGAAAGCCGGGGATGACGTCGAAGTATTCGACGGTCAAGGTCAAATCTGGACCGGCGAGATTGAGTCGCTTTCGCGTCGCGAGGTGGAGATCCGGTTGGCGGGAACGATCAGCGCTCCAAAGCCCGAGACGAATGTTACGCTGCTTCAAGCCTGGCTCCACCGCGACAAAGCCATCGAGGAGATTATTCGGAGGTGCACCGAAATCGGTGTCGACCGATTCGTGTTCTTTCCTGCCGAGCGCTCTGAACGCCCGCCCAAGGCCAACCGCAAGTGGAACCGGCTCGCGGTGGAATCCTGCAAACAGTGCGGCCGCGCGTGGCTTCCCGAGTTTCAGATTGCCGCGTCTTTGGGCAAGGCGTTGGATGCCTCCGAAAGCCCGGTACTCTTCGCAACCCTGGACTTGGATCCCCTGCCTCTGCCGGCCGCGTGCAATCGGAATTCGGCGAGTCTTCTGGTAGGTCCCGAAGGCGATTTCACGGAGGAGGAATTGGAGCTTCTGACGCAACGGCGCGCGCGTCCGATTCGCCTCGGAGACGCGGTACTTCGTTCCGAAGTGGCGGCAATCCTGGGCAGCAGCCTCGTGTTGTATGAACTCGGACGGCTCGGCCCAAAGGCGTAATCTTCAGACACCAGCGCATCGAATATGCGGTTGCGTAGTTTTCGCAACTCACTGTTGAGAAATAACCCTACCCCGTTTCTGACAACACGTGCTAGTCTATCTCCGTGGGTGCGCCACACAATTCATCACCTGACGGGGAGCCAGAAGATGAAATCACTTTCTTTGTGCGGTACGGTCCTTTCGATCCTCACGTTCGTGCTCACGGCTTCGGCAGACAATCCCGGGTCGTTGGCGTGGAGTACTTTCCTCGGCGGCAGCTTGGGAGACATCAATCAGGATTTGGTTGCAGACAGCAACGGCGACATCTACGTGTGCGGAACGACGCAGTCGGCGGATTTTCCCACAACGCCCGGCGCGTATGACACGACCTTTAACGGGGGGACGCTGCAGGAGTACGGCGGGGACATCTGGGTGGCGAAGCTCGACGGCGACACCGGTCAGTTGATTTATTCGACCTTCCTGGGCGGACCCGAAGACGAGGAGCCGGATGGGATCTACGTAAATGCGTCGGGCGAGGTTTTCATCATCGGGTTCACGGCTTCGGCGGTGTTTCCGACGACGCCGGGTGCGTACGACGAGACGCACAACGGGAGCGAAGACATATTTGTGTGCAAACTCAGCGCCGACGGTTCGAGCCTGCACTTTTCGACGTTTGTTGGTGGAAGCGGCTCGGAACAATGCTGGGAGAAGACGCGTCTCGGTCTGGATCCGAGTGGCAATGTCTACATAACCGGCTACACGTTTTCCCCGGATTTTCCGACCACTACGGGCGCGTTTGACGAAACGCACAACAGCGCACCGACCTACGCCGATGTGTTCGTGACGAAGCTTCTTCCCGATGGAAGTGACGTCGTGTATTCGACCCTGGTGGGCGGGAACAACCGCGAACAGGGCATGTCTATCATGATTAATGCAGCCGGGGAGGCCTATGTAACCGGCTTCACCTTTTCAACGGACTTTCCCACGACGGCCGGTGCGTATGACGAGACGGCCAATGGGGAACGCGACGCGTTTGCATTCAAGCTAAATGCGGCGGGCAGCGCGCTCGTGTACTCGACGCTGGTTGGGGGATCGAGCCGGGATTGGGCCTGGGATATGGCGCTCGATGGATCGGGCGAATTGTATATCGCGGGCGCGACCAGCAGCCCCAACTACCCCACGACGCCGGGCGCGTACCAAACGTCCAGCACCGGTGGGGATGGGTTCGTCACCCAGCTAACGGCGGACGGGTCCGGCATTGTCGCTTCGACCTTGTTCGGCAAGACAGGCGGCGGCGGCTCCAACATCGTGCTTGGGCTGGAGCGAGACGCGGGCGGCAATATCTGGATCGCCGGCGAAACGAGCGCCACCATGCTGCCGACGACGCCGCTGGCCTACTTGAGTTCGTATCAGGGCGGACCTGCGGACGCTTGGCTGGCGCAGATCGATCCGTCGCTGGGCAGCGTCGTCTACTGCTCGTACGTGGGCGGCTCCAACGACGAACCTGAGGGGCACGTTGCGGTGGACAGTTTCGCCAACGTGATCCTTGGCGGGCGTACCATGTCACCGGGATTCTACGTGTCGCCGGGGTCGGCGGACACGGTCTTCGGCGGCGATGGGGTGTCGACCGGGGAATCGTATGTGGTCAAGATCGATCCGGGAACCATCCAAGTGCACTACCTGGATCTTTTCGAGGAGGAGATGCAGGTGTTGTACACCCAGATCGGCGAAGACTATCTGACGGCCGATCTGGACGGTGACGGTCTGCCCGACCGCTTCCAGATTGGTCTGGTGGCCTACGTGCTCAGCGTGCAGACCCATCCCTACTTCAATCTCGTCCACGCCCTCTACGAACAGACTATCGCGGAACTTCAGGGCGAGGCTGCTTACTTGCCCAGCATCTTCCAGTACGAACACGCGCTGGCCGCGCTCCTCATCACGTCGCAGGACATGATCGACTACTGGACCCCCTATTTCAGCCTCGCGGGTGTCTACGGCGCTTTTACGATTTCCAAGTCACCCACGGAAGTATTTTCCGGGCAAGGCGACCTGGACGGAGACGGTGTCAGCAACCATCAAGAGTACGAGAACGTGATCACCACAGGTGGAAATCTGAACGTCTTCCTCTCCGCAGCCACCGACTCGTCCAGCAACGGGAAGGCCGTTCCCGCGAACGGACCGCGGGGCTTGTCGGTATTGGTCTTCACCATTGCGGTTTTGGGTATGTGGCTGTTTCGCCGTAGGAACGGTGCTTGCGCCGCAGAGTCGTAGGGGTTGATTAGCTGGCACAAGACCGAACGCGGGATTGGGCAACGACCAGCATGACGCCGCCGGCGACAACCAGAAGACCGCCGGCAGCCTGAAGCGCAGACATTCGTTCCGACAGGATGAGTGTGGCACCCATCAGAGTGACGAACGGGGTGGCCATCTGAAGGCCGGTAGAAACAATTGCGCCCATTCCTTGAATCGCGCGGTAGTAGAGGACGTGCGCGAACGCGATGCCAGTGATGGCGGAAACCGCGACCAGGCCGAGGGTGGGTAGACTTGTTCCCCTGAGCGCTGCATAGTCTCCGAATACGAACATCAGCACCAAGAGTCCGGACGCGGTGTACAGGCTGATCACACCAAAGCTCAGCCGGGCTGGATAGCCGGCCATGAAGCGGCGCACGACGACGGCGTAGGCGCCGAACATGATGGTGGTGATGAGCAACACCACCAAGCCCACCATTGACGTCGCGCTTTGGCCTCCCAGATCCTGTAGGAACATCCCCACGACGCCTCCGACGCATATGAGCGTTCCGCCAAGGAACCAGGGGTCGCGCACGACCGGCCGTTCCTCGCGAATGAACAGGAAGCCGAAAACAATCGTGAACAGGAAATGCAACTTGTAGGCGAATCCGATGACGCTGGCTTCCAGGTAGTAGGGTGTGATGGCCCAGCAGGTCTGGCCGACGAGATTGATTACGGTGGGTACCAAGGCGCTGCGCCATACGCCCCAGCGAGGGCGAACGTGGCTGTCCGATTTGCTATCGCGAAGCAAGGCGATTACGAAGGGCAGCCAGAACAGCGCCCCCACGGTGTACCGCACCCCGTTGACGGTCCACGAATCGAGATCGTCGATGAACATGCGCAGGAAGACGGGCGTTGCGCCGTAGCACACAACAGCGCCAAGCGCTGCGGCGAGGGCCAGGGAATCGTTTCGAGGTTGGGATTGCATGAGACTCCACGATGAGACACGACGCGGTGAACGAGTACGGGGGTGCGTCTGCATACGATAAGAATCTCGCGTAGCGTCGTCAAGGGAGGCGAGACGCCAACGCTGGCCCATAACGATAAGTCGAGCCGGAGTTGACTGGAATCCCGGCGAAGTCTACGCTCAAGGGGTCTGACCGCAATACGAAACAAAGGAGAGCGTCATGCGCGATCGCAGCAGCGGACCGTCGGATTTATCCAAGGCCCCCAAGCACGTAGAGAATAGAAGCGACGACCCTTCCCGACGAGATTTCCTGAAGCGCAGCGGCATTGGAATTTCGGCCGCGGCGCTGGGAACGCGTATCGCCGTTGGCGCGGAATCCACACCGAAGAAGATTCGTATCGGCGTGGTCGGCGGACGTTTTGGATGCTCGTTCCAGTGGCAGGAACATCCGCAGTGCGAGGTGGTGGCGGTGAGCGATCTGCGCGAGGACCGGCGCAAGAACCTGGTCGATACATACAAGTGCGATCGCACCTACAACTCGCTCGAGGAACTGGTGAAAGCGCCGGATATTGATGCGGTGGCCGTGTTTACCGACGGCAATTTGCATGTGCCGCACGTGGTCGAAGCCATGAAGAACGGCAAACACGTGATCTCCGCGGTGCCCGCCTGCTGGGCGACCGTCGAGGATGCGGAACGGCTGCTGGATATCGTCACATCGACGGGCCTGACGTACATGATGGCCGAGACGGGTTACTACCAGCAGTCGACGATCTCGGCGCGCAAGTTTTACGAGGAGGGAAAGTTCGGTGACCTCTATTATTGCGAAGCCGAGTATCAGCATCCCGGCCTGGAAGTTCTGTACTTCGAGAATGGCGAACGGACTTGGCGGCACGGCATGGCGCCCATGCACTATCCCACGCATAGCAGCAGCCAGTTGATTGGGGTTACGGGCGAGCGGCTGGTCGAAGTGAAGTGCCAGGGCTGGGGCGACAACGATCCGATCCTTCAGGACAATGCCTACGACAATCCTTTCTGGAACGGTTCGGCCATGTTCACCACGGACCGGGGCAATGCGTTCCGCATGAACGTGTGGTGGAAGGGCGCGCACCGGGGCTGCGAACGGGCCCAGTGGATTGGCAGCGACATGAGCTTCTATATGCAGAACCCGCTCGGTATTGGGCCGGTGATCGTGCGCTCGAAGAAGCGGATGGAAAAGGACGACGCCGGGTTTGAACGGGAAGCGCCGGAGTTCGAGAACTACGCGGTTCCGGAGTATTGGAAGACAGATTTGCTGCCGGAACCGTTGCGGCATGACAGCGGGCATGAAGGATCGCACACGTTCCTGACGCATGAGTTCATTGACGCGCTGGTCAACGAACGACGGCCGTCGGTGGACGTATACGAGGCGCTGGCCTACACGGTGCCGGGGATCATTGCGCATCAGTCCGCCCTCCGCGACGGCGAAACCATGAAGATCCCGCAGTATGAACGTCCCGCGTAGCATGACGCCTGAGCCTTCGCACGATCGATTGAGCAGCAAATTGCAGAGTCACTTCATGCGCGAAAGAACATCCCCCTTGATCCCCCTTCAAAGGGGGAGTTTTCGCAACGCTTCACGTTGCGTTGGGTACGGCCAAACAGCACGGTTTCGTGGCTGGAACGATACGGGTTTAGATAGTCTGCGTCTCGCGCAGCCTCCCCCTTTGAAGGGGGATCAAGGGGGATGTTCTTCCCGTTCATTTCGTGAACCGCGGATCGTCTCTGGAAAAACGTGTGCGCGTATCGTGCGCTTGATGGTAGTCCTGATCGGAGGCGTGGCCATCTGCGTCAGTTCGTTCGGGCAACCGAATTTAAAGCGTACTGACGCGCTGGCCCAGGAAGTCGCGAGCAAGGGTTGGATCGTCTACAGCGCGCGCGCCGACAACGGAACTTGGGATCTCTTCCTTGCGCGGCCGGACGGGTCGGCAGCCCGCAATATCACGAGCACCGCGGATTACGAAGAGGCGGCCCCGCGCTTTGCGCCGAACGGGACGCGCATGCTGTACCGGCGGCTCGCCAAGGGCACGGAAATCAACCACGACTTGTGGGGATTCCAGGGCGAACTCATCATCTCCAAGCCCGATGGCACGAGCGCCATGGTGTATGGCCAGGATGGCGAGTATCCGTGGGCGTGCTGGTCGGGAGATGGAAAGCAGATCGTCTGCCTGGAACGCAAAGGGATCAAGGTCGTGAACCTCGGCACGCGGGAGGTCGTTCAGGAACTGCCGCGAAACGGGATCTATCAGCAACTCTTCGCATCGGCCGATGGGAAGTGGTTCTGCGGGACCGGCAACATTCAGAACGCGTCGTGGAATGTCGTGCGGATGAACGCGGAGGACGGCGCCGTCAACGCGGTACACATTTTTCAGAGTTGCACGCCGGACTGGTTCCCGGATTCGGAGCGGATTATCTACTCGTCGCGGCCGACGCAAAAATCCAACGGGGGGTACGGCTGGACACAACTGTGGATGGCGAACGCGGACGGCAGCGACGCGAAACTGATCTACGGCGAGGAAGGTGCGCACATCTACGGCGGACAAGTTTCGCCGGATGGCCAGTACGTGCTTTTCACGAAAACCTTGGCCGACGGCGGCGGCGCGGAGGAGAGCGGCGGTCCCATGTTTCTTATGCGGCTGTCCGATGCGCCGACGATCGGCGGGGAGAGTCCGGAGTTGCGGTCGCTGCACGCCAACACGAAGGATGGGCCTATGTTGGAGATTGGGACAGGTTGGGAACCTCACTGGACCGACGCGGACATCGGCGTAAAGGAGTAAGAGTGATGGCGGGGCGATGGGGGAAAAGCGAAGTTCGCGGCGATGCACACGTAAGAACATCCCCCTTGATCCCCCTTCAAAGGGGGAATTGGTGCGCACCGGAGTCTCTTGAAAGATACGCTCGCCATTGGGCTGGCTTGAGGCCTCGTTGGTCCCGGTCCGCAACGCGTAGCATTGCGGACACTCCCCCTTTGAAGGGGGATCAAGGGGGATGTTCTTACGTGTTCGCGCTCGGCCGTTGGGGAATCGCTATTGCCTTCACGCTTGTGCTGGCGGGGTGTGGCGGCCCCGAGAAGACGGACGGCGCGGACGACAAGGTCACCACGATGGGCAGCGTCGAAGTGACCGCGAAGATCGTCGATATCACGGGGGAGTTTCCGCCGAACGATCTCTATGACTACGCGTATGTGATGAAGTACGAAGTGCTGCAAACCCACCGTGGCGAGGCGCCACAGATCCTCTACGTGGGTCAGTACAATCCGCTCAAATCGCGCGCGGAAGCGGCCGACGCGCGGTCCGGCGAAATTGGCGGTGACGTGACCGAGTTCCGCGTGGGCGACGTCCAACGGCTCGCGCTGGAAGTGCCCATCGACGAGTACTGTATGGCGGGCATCATCAATAAGTACGCCGAGCAGATGCAAGACCCGATCTATTGGGCAGTTTGGACGAATCGCGTCGTGCAGTAACCGTCCATGGTCTTCACCTCCCATATCTTCATCTTCTACTTCCTGCCCTTCACGCTGCTGATCTACTACCTGCTTCCGTCCCAGCGCAACCTGTTCCTGCTGATCATGAGCTATCTCTTTTACGGGTGGTGGAACCCATGGTTTGTCTTGCTCATGTTCTTCGCGACGGCGGTGAACTTCGCGTGCGGCCACGTGATCGCGGGGAACCCGGATAACGTGCGAAAACGCAAAACCGCGCTGACTGTCAGCGTCATCGTGAGTTTGTCGACGCTGGGGTTTTTCAAATACTTCATGTTCTTCGAGAACAATTTGAACGCCATGCTGGACGTGCTCGGCGCGAGCGCCCTGCCCGTGATTCAGATCACGCTGCCCGTCGGGATTTCGTTCTTCATCTTCCAGAGCCTGAGCTATCCCATCGACGTCTATCGCGGCAACTCGCCGCCGGTGCGTAATTTCTTCGATTTCGCCTGCTTCGTCGCGCTCTTCCCGCAACTCATCGCGGGACCCATCGTGCGGTACAACACCATCGCCGAGCAGTTGGTGAAGCGGGACCACACGATGGAACGCTTCGCTTCCGGCGTGGCTCTGTTCATCTTGGGTTTTGCGAAGAAGATCCTGCTGGCGAACCAGGTCGGCGGCGCGGCGGACGCGGTGTTCGCGGCGGAATCGCCCGCCACGCTCGATGCGTGGTTCGGTATCGTGGCCTACGCGTTTCAGATCTACTTCGACTTCTCGGCCTACTCCGACATGGCCATCGGACTCGGCCGTATGTTCGGCTTCGAGTTTCCGCGTAATTTTAATGCGCCGTACCGGTCCGACAGCATCACCGACTTCTGGCGGCGCTGGCACATTTCCCTGTCGACCTTCCTCCGCGACTATCTCTACATCCCCCTAGGCGGCAACCGGCACGGCGAACGGCGCACTTACATCAATCTCGCAATCGTCATGCTGCTCGGCGGACTCTGGCACGGCGCCAACTGGACCTTCATCCTGTGGGGCGCGTTCCACGGCGGGCTGTTGGCCTTCGAGCGGTGGATGGGGAAAGAGAGTCTCTACGTGAAGATGCCGCGTCCGCTGCGGGTCGCGTTGACCTTCGTGCTGGTGTTGTTCTCGTGGGTCCTGTTTCGCGCAGTGGACATCCAGTCCGCAGGCGCGTACTTCGCCGCCCTGTTCGGACGGAACCAGCCCACGGGCGGATCACTGCTCCTCGACGCCGTCCTCTACACCCGCGGCAACCTCGCGATCATGGCGCTCTGCGCCGCCTTCGCCTGGTACGGCGTCCAGGCCCACGACTGG
>CAZWDH010000256.1:0-10465 GCA_964632865.1 uncultured Nitrospiraceae bacterium | reverse complement strand
ACGAAGCCTGCGAACAGTGCGCCTGCCGCACCATCTGCG
This sequence comes from uncultured Nitrospiraceae bacterium, assembly GCA_964632865.1. Classification (GTDB taxonomy): domain Bacteria; phylum Hydrogenedentota; class Hydrogenedentia; order Hydrogenedentales; family SLHB01; genus JAHDWY01. The sequence continues at coordinate 10,426 of CAZWDH010000256.1, read as the reverse complement.
ACGGCTTCCACGGCGATTACGCCGATCTCTTCGGCACCGGCGAAGCCGAGCCCATCACCAACATCCCCAAGACCGACGATCCCCTCTACTACATCAAGAACCAGGAAAAAGTCGTCGAACCTGAAGACGAAGCCTGGGCGTTGTAGAAAGAACCCGGAGATTGCGTGGGGCGTGGGCTGGAAGCAGCCGGTGCACGCGGGTCGCGCGTCTTTCTACCAATCAAACTCGAAACAAACTCCAAGCACCAATAATCAAATTGGTGCTCCCGCAGACGCAGGTCTCGGGAGCGCGGGTTTTCCAACCCGCGATGCGAATCGCTCATTGCGTAGACGGGCGCACGAAAATGTTAGCGTCCGTTTCGATCTTTCCTCCGTTCTGAAGAGGATTCGTCGGACTTCGTACTTTGGCGAATAAGCGGGTTGGAGAACCCGCCCTCCAGGTACTCCTTTGCCTTGGGTGCGGACACAGCGGATCTTCCATGTCACCAGCGGACTCACTCCTGCGTCTTCAAGGTGTAGACTACAAACGACGCGCGGGGCGGATATCGGGGCTGTTTGGGGGAAATCGCGATGGGTGTGACTCGTCCGTTTGGATTTGCACTGATTCTGGTTGCTGCGGGGTGTACGCAGGAGCGGACTTCCGATCCGGTGTTGCTGCGGTTTGTGCCGGAGTTGGGGAATCCGCTGGCGTATGAACTCACCGTCGACCTGGACAAAACCACGTACGGCCGGGCCGCAAACGAACACGTGTCCGCGGTGATGGTGTTAACGCCAGAGTCGCGGTTGGCAGACGGCTACGCAGTGACCATGACGGCGCACGTGAACTCGCACAATCTGGATGACCTCATCGCCGAGCACATGATGCGGAAGATCGATGCGGGCAAAGCGTTGACGATTTCCGACGGCTTCGTCTTCTCGGGCGAAGACGGCCCGAGCCTGTACTTTCCGGAGACGCCGGTATCGGTGGGCGACACCTGGGAAGCGGAGAGCGTGTTTGCCTTCGGCGACCTTACGACACTCGAGCCACCCACCGTGCGCTGGCGATTTACGCTACTCGGCGTGACACCGGACGGCGCGACCGCGCAAATCAAAGTCGAACTGCTCACGCGCGAAGCGGAGGTCCCTTTTCAAATGGGTCGCGCCGGGATTCAGTGCGAGGAAGACGGCACAATCGCGGCGTTGGATGGCGATGCTGCAGATCAACTCCGCGTGGGCGATCGTATCATCGCAATCGGGGGACAACCCGCACCGGACGCGCGAACGCGTTCGATACTCGCACAGAACTTCATCGAAGATCTCAACATCGTCGACCAACCGGTGCAACTGACCGCCGTGCGCGAGGGGAAGGAATTGAACGTGTCCGTAGCGAAGACGGTCGTATACCTTGGCACGATCGACATTACATTCCGTGACTATGCGCGAATCTCCACGTTCAACCCGGTGGCCGGCGTATTAAAGAGCGATGACAGTTCCGCCGAGATCGAGTTGCGGTACACGTTCGCGCCGGAGATCGGCTTTCTGGATGATCTTGGCGGGGGGAACGACACTACATTGGAGAACGCGTCCGGCACGGATGATGTTCCCCGCATATACAGGTACTACTGGACCATGGATCGCCTGAGCGGGACCGGATAGCCCAAACGATCAGAGCCGAGCGGCGACGCTTGAGCGCCCGAGCAATGGCTGTACAGGCCCCATGCGATTCATCAAAACCCCCGCACCGGTCCACCGCCCGTTCCCAAACGCAGGCGCTCCAGCAAGCGGGGCAAGACGTCCAGCACGCGATCGATCTCCGCGTCCGTGTTGTCGATGCCGAGGCTGAAGCGCACGGCACCTTGCGCGGTTGCGTAGTCCTGGCCCATGGCAAGAAGCACGTGGGAGGGGTCGAGCGATCCCGATGTGCACGCCGCGCCGCTGGACACGGCGATGCCTTCCATGTCGAGCCCGAGCACCATGGACTCGCCTTCCACGCCATCGAACCGGACGTTCAATAGTCCCGGCAGCCGGTTGTCAATCGGCCCGTTGATGGCTGTTCCGGGGATGCGTTCGAGTATGCCCTGCTGAAGGCGGTCGCGCAATTCACGCAAGCGCGCGGCGTTTGTTTCCAGATCAGTCCGCGCCAGTTCGCAGGCCTTGCCCAGCGCGACGATTCCGGCCACGTTTTCCGTGCCCGCGCGGCGTTCGCGTTCTTGAAAACCGCCCAGCGACTGCGGCACCACGTCGACGCCTTTGCGGATGTAGCACGCGCCCACGCCTTTCGGCGCGTAGAGTTTGTGCGCGGAAATGGCGAGCATGCTGATGGGCGTGCGTTGCACGTCAACGGGCAGTTTGCCCGCGGACTGCACCGCGTCGGTGTGAAACGGCACTCCGCGCTCGGCACACAACGCCGCAATCGCTTCGATAGGCTGGATCGCCCCCGTTTCGTTGTTGGCATGCATGACGGATACGAGCACGCAGTCATCGTCGATTGCCGCCCCGACAGCTTCCGGGTCAACCAGCCCGTCCTCGTCCACACCGATGATTGTGACCTCAGCCCCGTCGTGCTTGCGTGCGTGTTCGGCAGCATGCAACACCGCGTGATGTTCGATCGCCGTGGTGACGATGCGGCGCTTGGCCCGGCCGGATACCGCAGGGATACCGCGCAAGGCGAGATTGTCCGACTCCGTGCCGCCGGAGGTGAAGTAAATCTCGCGGGGATCGGCGTGGATCAGCGTGGCGACTTGCTCGCGCGCGTCGTCGATGGCGCGCCGGCATTCGCGCCCGAAGCGATGGATGGAACCCGCGTTGCCGAAGTGATTCCGCAGATACGGCTCCATCGCCGCGAAGACTTCTTCGCGCAGGGGCGTCGTGGCGCTATGATCGAGGTAGATGCTGTCCATGTTCTTCCGAGGCCGGAAAAACAGGGACAGTTACCATTTTCCTTTTGGATAACTGGGGAAATTCTTTAGGCGCGGAGAAGGAAAATGGTAGCTGTCCCCATTTTTCCCAGAAGGGGTTCAAGGGGGATGTTTCTTCTATTCAATTGATAGACGCAAAAGCAGGACCCAGTCGTCTTCATCGGGCTTCGTAATGGTGATGGTCGAACCCGCCGATATCCGGTCCACTGTTTCCACCCATTCACCCGTTCGCGGATTGTACAACCGCAGCGATTCGACGGCTCCCGGACCGTGCAAGGTCAACGGGATGGTCCCGCTGCCCGCCATCGAATAGACGATGTATTCGCGGCCCGGATCGGCGAGGCAAAACGCGCCATCGCCCGTCAGTTCATTGTGAGGCATCAGGCTGTCCAGATTCGCCACCGCGTCGCCGAAGAAACGGGACGCGTGCCCCAACCATTCCCGGCGGACCCGTCCTGTGTCGCCGCCAGGGACATTCGGGTCGTACCCCATGATACCGGTATGGACGGTTTCCTGCTCGGCGTCGTTATGGAAGACGTAATTGCCGCCGCCCACCAGCGTCGTCCAGATCGCGGCGCGGACTTCATCGCCCAGGTAGGGACCCCCTTCCAGGATGATGAATGGCCGCAGCGGCTGGCGTGTTACGAATTTCACGGTACCGGAGTTCTTCCCCGAATCCTCCCGGTACGAAATATCTTCAAAGACCATGTCCACCGACTCACGGCGTTTATCCCAATCCACCCACAAAGCCCCGCGCTTCTGGAAGAAATCCCGGAAGTGGTCACCCCCGTTGCCCTCATCGTAAGAATGCTCGTCCATGAAGACAAAGAACACGTTTCCGAATGACGCCGTCTCGTCGATGAGCTTTCTCGCAAACCGTTCCCAGTGCCACTGCGTCTTTTTCACAACATCCCACTTGTCCGAGTAGGGCTCCTCCCACACTTCAAGGCCGGGCGTGGCAATGCGTTGCACTTGTGACACGTGTATCCGCACGTCTTCCGTGACCGGTCCGCCGTTCACGCTGTTGAACGGATGATACGCCCAATCCGATGGGTGTTTCGGCCAGCCCCAAAACGGGGTGATGCCTACGACAAGGCCTCTCTCTTTCGCATACGTGCAGAAGTCGCGCAAGCGCGGCCAATAGTGGGTGGGGTCATCGCCTTCATCCCAAGTATGCAGATCCCACTGAAAACCACCATCCTTTGCGCGGGGACCGTCGGCCTTGCGCGCCCACGGCGTAATCCCGGGATAGACGTAGCCGTAACGATCCTCCACATCGCTGCCATCGAGCTGTTGCCGGGGCACCACGAAAGACCAGATGTGGACCACGCTCAGTCCCGCGTCGGCGCAGTCGTCGATCCAGCGGCGGTAGTCGATGTTGGTGTTTTGCATGACGCATTGGGTCCCGCTGTCACCGACGAGGACGACGGGGTCGCCATGGAACGTGAGATACCGGTTGGAGGTCGTATGACCGAGATCAGCGGACGGCTGCGCGCAAACGGCGCCGGCCCATATCGCAGCACAAGCTGCACGCAGTAGGGGTCGAAACGTCATTCGCCTGCCTCCAGGTTTCCGCGGTCAACGGCAGCCCGATGCGAGTTCTCACGCGTGCTCCAGGTACGCGCGAGTCGCGCTTACTTCTCCACCTTCGGCGGATATTTGATCTGCAGATGCAACTCCTGCAACTGCCGGGGCGTGACTTCGCTCGGGGCGCCCATGAGAAGATCCTGCGCCTTCTGATTCAGAGGGAAGGCGATGACCTCGCGAATGTTGGGCTCGTCGGCGAGTAGCATGACGATTCGGTCGAAGCCCGGCGCGATGCCGCCGTGAGGAGGCGCGCCGTAATGGAATGCCTTCCACAGGGCCGGAAACTTGGACTTCACCGTCTCGTCGGAATACCCCGCGATCTCGAAGGCCTTGAGCATGACTTCTGGACGATGGTTACGAATGGCGCCCGACGACAACTCGATACCGTTGCACACGACGTCATACTGGAACGCAAGCACATCGAGCGGATCCATTTCGGTCAGGGCTTCCATGCCGCCTTGGGGCATGGAGAAGGGGTTGTGGGAGAAGTCCACTTTCTTTTCGTCTTCGTTCCACTCGAACATGGGGAAGTCGACGACCCAGCAGAAGGCCGCGAGGTTCTTGTCGACAATGCCCAGCGCGTTCGCGAGATAGACGCGCACCTTGCCGAGCAGCGCGTTGGTTTCCGTCCGGTCGCCGGCGCCGAAAAACAGGGCATCCCCCTCGCGGGCGGAGGTTCGCTCGATGAGGGCCTTCTGTTCCGCCTCGCTCAGGAACTTCACGACAGGGCCTTTCATTTCGCCATCGCGTAACGCGATCCACGCGAGTCCCTTCGCGCCTTCGCCTTTGGCGAAGGCCTCCGCGTCATCGAAAAACTTCCGCGATTGCGAGGCCACGCCTTTGGCGTTGATGACCTTCACCGCGCCACCGCTCTTCACGGCGCCCGAAAAAACTTTGAACTCGCTGTTCTCGAAGATGTCTGTCGCCTCGATCATCTCGAGCCCGAAACGGATATCCGGCTTATCCGTGCCGTATTTCTCCATGGCCTCGCGGTACGGAATCCGCGGGAAGGGGTTGGCCTGGATGGTCTTGTCCGACAACTCGTTGAAGAGCCGCACCAGCAGCAATTCGATCTCGTGAAAGAGATCGTCCTGCGTGATGAAGGACATCTCGATATCGATTTGGTAGAACTCGCCCGGGCTGCGGTCCGCGCGGCTGTCCTCGTCGCGGAAACAGGGCGCGATCTGGAAGTACCGGTCGAAGCCGGAGATCATGAGCAATTGTTTGAACTGCTGGGGCGCCTGCGGCAGCGCGTAAAATTCGCCCGGATACAACCGGCTCGGCACCAGGTAGTCGCGCGCGCCCTCGGGCGACGAACTCGTCAGAATTGGCGTGTGGTACTCGGTAAACCCGCGCTCCGTCAAATGGGCGCGGGTGAGCTGTGCGGTCTGGGAACGAAGCAAAATGTTCTTGTGCAAACGTTCCTTGCGCAGATCGAGAAACCGGTGGGCCAGCCGCACCTCTTCCGGGTACTCCAATTCCTGGTTGACCGGGAAGGGGATCTGCTCGGCAACGGATTCCACGTGAAAACTCGACGCGACCACTTCAATCGCGCCGGTATCGAGATTCGGGTTAATCGTCTCCGGCGTGCGCGCGACAACTTTGCCATCCACGCGAATGACGCTCTCCGACCGCACCTGTTCGGCTTCCGTGAAGAAGACTTGATCCGGGTTGATGACGACCTGCGTCAATCCATAGTGGTCGCGCAAGTCGATGAAGATCACGCCCCCGTGGTCGCGCTTGCGATGGACCCAGCCTGACAGCCGGACCTCTTTGTCCACGTCGCCGGGACGCAGCTCGCCACAGGTATGCGTTCGAAAGGGATGCATGGTCGTTTCTCCAGAGCGGGTACTGATATCGTGCCGCAGTTAAACGCCGGATCGTAGCCATTGACGGGGGATTTGTCAAATTTCGCAGCGCGCGGAACGGTTTATGCCCGTTGGCTTCGATGCCTTCTCCGATCCTCGATCCACTGTGGTACCATTCATGCAATTCATAAGGTAGATGCGCGTCGCGCCACTGGGATTGGGAAGCTTACGACCATGAATAGGGCCGGAGGGATGGGGCGTCACGAACCGCTCATGCAGCGGCTGGCGGCCTCGGGATCGGAACTGGTGATCGTCATTGGACCCAAAGACGACCGGACCGATACCGGTCACTGGACGGGCGCCGTGCTGAGTGTCACAGGGAAGGTGAAGGGGCTGCCCACGGTCGAGCAGGGGATTCGGGACGGACTCTTTGCGCCGGGCACGGGCCGCTACCTCGCTGCCTTCGACCCCAAGAAAGTCTCCAAAGAGCGGGCCACGGAAGCCCGCGCGCGCACCGAACACGCCATCCGCGCCATGCGCGCCCGCCAGAACGGCGAACGCGTACCACCCTATATCTCGCCATGGTTGCGGCCCAGCGAGTCGGAAGTGGCCTCGAAACGGGCCGAGAGCTTCGCGAAGAACACGCGCCTGAAATTCGAGCGCGTCTACAACTCCGCTCAGAAAGCCATCGAAGCCGGCGACGCGCAGACGGCGCTCATCAAGTGCAAGGCCGCCCTGGCCCTTCTGAGGGAAGAAAGCATCTACGGCGAACACCAGTCGCAGCTTGAGGAAGCCCTCACCAAGGAGATCCAACGCCTCCAGGAAGCGGAGTAGCCGTGGCTTGGGCGTCCCCGCCCAAGTCTTTCGAGCCGAGTTTTCGCCGCGCCGATCTCACAGGATCAGCATCACGTCGCCGTAGGAATAGAAGCGGAACCGTTTCGCGATCGCGTAGCGATAGGCCTCCCGCGCCAACTCCACACCCGCAAACGCGTGCACCAACGCCAGCAGACTGGACTTGGGTAGATGAAAATTGGTCTGCAGGACATCTACCGCGCGGTACGTGTACGGGGGATAAATGTAGAGGCCCGTCGTGCCCGATCCCGGCTGAAACTGGCCGTGTCGGTACTGAAACTCCAGCACCCGCGTGGATGTGGTGCCCACGGCGACGACGCGGCCGCCCGCATCGCGCGTCGCGTTGAGTGTTGCCGCCGTAGCTTCGGGCAAGACGAACTCCTCGGGTTCGACGATATGCGCCTCCACCCGCTCCCCGCGAATGGGGCTGAAGGTTCCGTAGCCCACATGCAGGGTCAGGGCGGTCCGTTGCACGCCCCGGCGTTCCAGGTCCGCGAAGACCGCGTCCGTGAAATGCAGGCCCGCTGTCGGCGCCGCGACTGCGCCCGGAGATTGGGCATAGACGGTCTGGTAGCGCGTCAGGTCGGCGTCCTCCGGACCTTTCCGGTGAATGTAGGGCGGCAGCGGCACTTCGCCGCATTCTTCCAGGACACGCAGGACGTCCGGCGTGTCGAATCGCACACGCCGCCGCCCCTCGGGCAAGACCTCCTCGACAATGGCTTCAATTCCAGAACCCAGAACGACCGTCGTCCCGGGTGAAACCTTCGCCGAAGGCCGGACCAGCGCGTCCCAGGCGCCCGGCTTGTGTTCGTGCAGGAGAAAGATCTCGACCCTGCCGCCGGACAGCTTCCGGCCGTGCAAGCGCGCGCGGATGACCCGCGTTTCGTTGAGCACGAGACAATCGCCGACGCGAAGGTACGCGCCTACGTTTTGAAATACGTCCTCGCGGAGGGAGCCATCCGCGCGATCAACTACCAATAAACGGGACTCGTCCCGCTTGTCCTTCGGATGTTGCGCGATAAGTTCTTCGGGCAAATCATAATCAAGTTCTGAAACATCCATAGCGCGCAACAATAGCAGCGGAACCAAAGCTCAGGCAATGTAGACGGGAGTTTATGGCACCGCAATTCGGCCAATGGCGTCGTCTTCGACGCTGCCGAAATACAGTTTGCCCTCGTGTTCGTTCACACTCGTGATTGGTGCGACGACGCCGGCAGGCCCTTGCAAGTTGTGGACGACGACTCCGGCCGCGTCCACCCCGATGACGAAACTGTACGGCGCGGCCTTCGGCAAGAACGATTGAGGCAACCGCCAGACGATCTTGCGCGCGAACGGATACGGTGCGAGCAGGTCTGCCATGGGGTTGCGCGTCGTGAAGAGGGCGACCCAGAAGATATCGTCGCCGTTCGATGAGAGGTTGTCGGGAAAACCGGGAAGGTTATCAATGAAAATGTCCCAGGTCCCTTTCTTCTCACCAGTGAGCCAATACCGCAAGACGCGATACCGCCACGTTTCATTGATCAGCACGTAGTTCTGGTCGGGACTGACCGCCACGCCGTTCGCAAAAGCCAGATCGCGGATGAGCGTTCGCGTTTGACGCGTCGCGGGATCGTATGCGAGAAACCGGCCGTTGCCGCGGCCGTCCATGAGGTCGGCCATGTAGTTCGGTACGTGGTATCGCCAACTGGCATCGGTAAAGTAGACCGTGCCGTCTTCCGCGACATCCACGTCGTCGGTGAATCCCAGGGGGATGCCATCGGCTTCGGTTGCGAGCGTCGTGACGGCACCCTTGGGGTCGATTGACAACAATCCCTTCAGCGCATCTGCGACGATGAGGTTCCCTGCAGCGTCCCATGCCAGGCCGAGGGGACGCCCCCCCGTGTCGGCGAAGGTTTCTACGTTCGCGCCGTCCGTGTCGAATCGCAGGATTCGCCCATCCACGACGCCCGAATACAGCCGCCCGGCTTCGTCTATGGCCACGTCTTCGGGTCCCGTAACCTCGCCGGCGAGGAGCATCTCGACATCGTCAAGATAAGTGTTCGGCGCGTACGCTCCTTCCAGTGGCGGGGCAGGCGGCGGCGACCACGCGATCGGTTCGATCTCCACGGGCCACGTCAGAAGATACACGAGGGCCGGAATCAGCAAGATTACGACGAACGCAACGAATCGAAAGAGGGCTTTCACAATCGCTCCACTGCGTTCACGCGCCGAACTGCCGCAAATGATGGTCCATGTGATACCCGTGAAACTTCATCCACCCCTTGGGCCCAATCAAGCCGAAGAAGGGATGATGCGGCGGATCAAAGCGGCCTTCACGAACCATGACGAGCAATTCGCGCAGGGTCGCTTCCAGGGTGTCCACGTCGCCGTCGGTGGGTTGGACATTCCGCGGCGCCCGCACGTTGTGAGGAATCTGCTTGAATCCGTTCAAGATGAGCGGAGCGAAGATGTACTTGGTTTTCCAATTGCCTCGGAAGGGCACGGCGGGTCCATATCCCATCGAATACCGTGTCGCGCCGTTCAGATGCCCCAGCATTTGCGCGAACGTCATTTCGCCCCACAAGGGTTTCGTCTCCGGATCGATGCTGCGGAATCGCGTCAAAAACGTGTCGATCGTGCTTTCGGAAAACCGGCTCATGCGTTCCTCCCGATTTCGCACGTCACGTTCACATGCATGGTGTTCGTGCGACCGAAGTGCGAGATTTGCTTGAATGGATTGCCTGCCAAGTGGCGATTATGAGCATTCCCCGTCGACCGGTCAATTGCACGTGTAGCGCAGCCACGCCCGGTGGCGTGACTGCGCTACAAAAGTTCGCCGTACGAATTGGCGTTTACATCATGCCCGGCATGCCGCCGCCGTGATGCGGGTCGGCCGGCGCGGGCTTCTCTTTCTTCGGAATGTCGGTCACCAGGCATTCGGTCGTAACGAACACACCCGCGACGCTCACTGCATTGCGCAGCGCGGCCGCGATCACCTTCGCGGGATCGATAATGCCGGCCTTCGCCAGGTCTTCGATCTTGCCCGTCGCAGCATTGAGCCCGTAACCAGGCTTCGCCTCCAACACGGCGTGCACCATCACGTTGCCTTCGAGGCCCGCGTTTCGGGCGATTTGCGCCAGCGGCGCGCCAAGCGCGTGGGTCACGATGGACGCGCCCGCGGCTTCGTCGCCTTCCAGCTTCAGCGAGTCGACCTTCTTGCGGGCCGCAAGCAGGGCCGTACCGCCGCCGGGGACGACGCCTTCTTCGATAGCAGCGCGCGTGGCGTTCAACGCGTCATCGGTAC
>CAZWDH010000255.1:0-10484 GCA_964632865.1 uncultured Nitrospiraceae bacterium | reverse complement strand
CATTTGCGCAAACGCGAGCAGGGATCGATTCGCTCTTACGTCATGTGCGCCAGATGGATAGCGATTTCAAACGGAAATTGACTTCGTCCCGCTACGGGCAAGATCCCCATAATTTTGAAAAGTCGGGTTTTCCTGACTTAAGATTGCCGTTTCCAGGAAGCAGTGACACGGGCCGGCATGTGTCCGTGAATAGACTTGGCAGTTTTCGCGTCCAGCCGAATGCGGCGATAGCCGTGTCAACGTAGGCTGAGATTGGAGTATCCTTATGCTGTTTTGTGCGCGGGTTATTTCGACGATTCTGGCTATTGCAGTTTGGTTCCCCTTTGCCGCGGCCGCGGCGGAAATGGGGGACAAAGCTGCTCCCTTGTCCATCGCCACCTGGGTCCAGGGCGACCCAGTGACCGTTGGGCAGGGCGACAAAGTGTACGTCGTGGAGTTCTGGGCCACCTGGTGTTTGCCCTGCAAGGAAAGCGCTCCGCACCTCACTGAATTGCAGCGGAAGTACAAGGACGATCTCGTGGTCGTTGGAATCTCCGACGAGGAGCCCTCCGTCGTTGAGGCATTCGTCCAAACCATGGGCGAAAAGATGGACTACACCGTGGCCATCGACAAGGACTCGCAGACCTACGGTGGGTATCTCGAGGCCTTCGGTTTGAACGGCTATCCGACTGCCTTCGTGGTCGATCGACAGGGCCGGATCACGTGGCACAGCCACCCCATGTCCCAAGAGTTTGATGATATCGTCGAACGGGTAGTATCAGGCGCATATGACGGCGTTGCCGCAAAGAAGGATGCGGAGCTACTGAAGATACAGGAGGGCCTCTTCAATGAGTTCGTCTCCTACTGCAAATCGGGCGACACCGAAAACGCCACGGCCATTACCGACCGAATGATAGAGGAACATGCGACGAGCGTGGATCTCATGTCGGCCGTGGCATGGGTGTACCTCAATGCGCCAGACAAGATAATGCGAGATCCCAAGCGGGCCGTGCAATTCGGCGCCGCGGCCGTGAAGGCGTCGGAAGGCAAGAACGCACGGGTGCTCGAGATCTACGCGCGCACGCTATTTGAGAGCGGTGATTTGGAAGGCGCAATCCGGGAGCAGGAACGCGCGGTCGAACTCGCGCCTGAACGGGTTCGCCCTCAGCTTCAGGAGCAACTGGAGGAATACCGGGCGGCCACTACAGCAGAGCAGTCCACCCCTCCGGCTTAGGCGTGGATTGACCAGTACGACGCCAAGAACCCTGCATAACGCTATCGGGCTTGCCTTGTCCGCCAACTGCGAGTTGCGCTTGTTCACGCGGTTGGAGCAAAATTCGTACGCCACACAATTGCGGAATTTATTGAAGGGCGATGCCCCAAGGATGCGATCGATGCGAATGCTTGCCGGAATCTGCGCCTTCCTGACGCTGGGTATCTTCGTTCCGACGTCCAGCAGCGCCGAGCCCCTCTCGGTTGGCGTTGCGGTGTCCAACATCACTCCGGACACGGAACAGCACCACGTGCCGCTCGGCGGGTACGGCGATCGGCAGAATGCCGCTGCCCTGGGGATCCATGACTACGCCATGTGCAAGGCGCTGATGCTGAAGCAGGGGGATAAGAAATACTGCTTCGTCACCACGGATTTGCTGGGCATTCCCCGAAGCCTGCGTGAGGAAGTCCTCGCGCGAATCGGCGAGACGGGCATCACGTCCGACACGCTCATGTTGACCGCCAGTCACTGCCACGCGTCGACCGAGATGGCGGCGATGAACCGGAAGAATGTTTTTGAGAACAAGGCCATCGGCATCTTTGACGAGTCGCTGCTGATTTTCACCGCGGATCGTATCGCTCAAGCCATCCTCGATGCCGACAAATCGTACCAGCCGGTCAAGGTCGGTGTGGATTCAACCCGCCTGGAAGGAATGAACCGGAATCGCCGGGACGATCCCATCGTGGATGACGAATTGACCGTTACCCGGTTCGATACCATGGACGGCAAACCGCTCGTCGTTATCGTCAACTGGACAGCCCATCCCACGTACATGTCCGAGAAGGTGATGCACGTGTCGGCCGGCTGGCCGGGCTACCTGCAGCGCGAGATCGAAACCTTTATGCCCGGAGTCACCTGCATGTACATCAACGGCGCGCAGGGGGACATCTCGCCGCGCGGAGGCGAAGGCCCGAGCGAGTTCGCCCGCGCCGAGGACTACGGCCGAAAGCTCGCGGTGAAGATCCTTGAATTCGTTCCCACGGTTAAGACCAAAGCAAAGACGAAATTCGACTATTCCATGTCAACGCTGGAACTTCCGGATCGCGCCGCACCGCCTGCGCTGCTCGACGCGGCGGGTCCAGAGTATGGCCTGACTCCCGAGAACATCACTGCGCTCGTGGAAGCCTTGTCTCCGGAAACCTCCTACCTCGGCGTGCTCCGGATAGGCGAACTCCTGGCGGTGTCCATTCCCGGTGAGATGACCTCCTCATTAGGCGTCCAGGTCAAGCAGGCGCTTGCCGACGCGGGCGCGAAGCATCCAATCATTGTCGGCCTCGGGAACGAATGGATCAGCTACATTCTGCCACCGGAGGAGTATCACCAGGGCGGATACGAACCGGGCGTGTCATTCTATGGTGAGCAGTTGGGGCCGGTCATTGTGGCCCAAGCCATCGACGCGGGAAAGGCGCTGCTCAGTTCCGAGTAGCCTCTTCGATATGCACTGCGATCCCTTCGCTGGGAATTGGCGGAATGATTTCAGTACACTCCCGGAGGAAGGGCTCTAGCGTCCAGCGGGCCGCCGACCTGCGCCTGCGGATAGGGGGATCTTCAACGGGGGAGTATGGAGTTTCAAGCTGATTACCGGCACTTTGCCGACGTGATGCGCAATGTGCGCCCTGCCCGTCTGCCCATTTACGAACACCTGATCAATCCGCCATTCATGGAACAGGTCACCGAAACCTCATTCGCGGATTTGCTCGATGGAAGGAGCGCCGATCGCGCCGAGTTTTTCCGCCAATACTGCCGTTTCTATGAGGAGATGACCTACGACACGGTCTCCTACGAGGTTTGCATCACCGAGTACTTGCCGGGCCGGGGCGCGTTTGTGAAAGCCATTCCGGGGCCGATTCAAAACCGTTCCGATTTCGACGACTATCCCTGGGAGGAATTGCCGGCGGCATTCTGGAAAGACGCGGCGCCGAAGTTCGACGCGCTGGCCGCCGCGCTGCCTGCCGGCATGAAAGCGGTCGGGGGCGTGGGAAATGGCCCATTCGAGATTGCCGAAGAACTCGTTGGGCTCACGTACCTCCCCTATATGCAGGCGGACGATCCCGAACTATACGCGGAACTCTTCGATCGAATCGGCTCGCTCATGGTGAACCTGTGGGGAACCTTTCTCGAACGTTACGCGGATGCCTACGTCGCGTGCCGAGTTGGAGACGACCTTGGCTTCAAAACTTCTTTGCTCACGAACCCGAGCACCGTACACGAACAAATTGTTCCCCAGTATCGGCGGGTTATCGAGATGATTCATGCGGCAGGAAGGCCGTTCCTCTGGCATTCCTGTGGCTGCATCTTTCTCGCCATGGACGCCATGATCGAAGCGGGTATCGACGCGAAACACTCCAATGAAGACATCATCGCGCCGTTCTCCCGGTGGATTGATGACTATGGGGAGCGGATCGCCCTTGTCGGCGGTTTTGACCTCGGCTTCTTGTGCCAGAGCACGCCCGCGGAGATTACCGCGGCGGTCATCGAAAAGGGCGGTGAGTATCGTGCCAAGGCCCGCGGGTATGCGCTGGGTTCGGGGAACTCTATTCCTGAGTATGTTTCGGTTGAAAACTATCTCGCAATGATTGACGGGGCGCGCGCACTCCGCGAGCGCGAAGTCTGCTCGATTCCATGATCCCCCGGGTGCTGGAGGTGCGTCATTCGATCGCGCTATCCTCCCCGTGGAAGTCTGACTATGAAGGAAGTACCGATTGAACACGTTGCATCTCATCTGTAACGCCCATATTGATCCCGTTTGGTTATGGGAGTGGGAAGAGGGCGCCGCCGAAGCCATCTCCACCTTCCGTGCGGCGGCGGACTTCTGTGAAGAGTTTGACGGATTTGTGTTCAACCACAACGAAGCGGTCTTGTACCGTTGGGTGGAAGAATACGAACCGGCGCTGTTCGAGCGGATTCAACGCCTGGTCGCCCAGGGCAAATGGCACATCATGGGCGGCTGGTATCTCCAGCCCGACTGCAACATGCCGAGCGGCGAATCGTTTGTACGTCACATTCTCGTCGGGCGCATGTATTTCGACCGTCACTTCGGCGTGCGCCCACGCACCGCGATCAATTTCGATCCCTTCGGCCATTCGCGCGGATTGGTGCAGCTACTCAAGCAGGCGGGCTATGACTCCTATCTTTTCTGCCGGCCGTTTCAGAACGACTGCCCCCTTCCGTCCGACGATTTCACCTGGGTCGGCTTTGACGGTTCGGAAGTGACTGGCCATCGCGCGTCGGATTTCTACAATCAGACGCTGGGCCAGGCCCGCGAAAAAGCCGAGAAATGGATTGAAAAGAACCGGGACAAAGAGGTGGGGCTGCTCCTGTGGGGAGTAGGGAATCACGGGGGCGGTCCCTCGCGGGTCGATCTGAACCGCCTCGCCGAACTCAAGGCCGAGTCGAACGGGCGCGCGATCATCCATTCATCGCCGGAACACTACTTCGACGAACTTCGCGAACGTTGCGCCCCGCTTCCGAGGCATGAAGGCGATATCAACGCCTGGGGACCGGGATGCTATACGTCGCAGGTGCGCATCAAGCAGCGCCATCGACTGCTGGAGAACATGCTGTACTCCGTGGAGAAGATGGTTTCTTCGGCGGCGCTTCAAGGCATTCTCGAATACCCTCGCGCGGAACTGGCCGAGGCGCAACGCGACTTGATGTTCTCAGAGTTTCACGACATTCTTCCGGGGTCGTCCATCCAACCGGTGGAGGATGCGAGCCTGCGGTTGTTGGACCACGGTTTGGAGATTCTCTCGCGAGTTCGCGCGCGCGCTTTCTTTACCCTCGCCCAAGGCCAGCCCAAAGCGGCGGATGGCAAGATCCCTATCCTGGTGTACAACCCGCACCCCTTCCCGGTGCGGACCGTTGTGGAGTGTGAGTTCCAGCTTCCCGATTCCAACTGGGGGGATCAATTCACCGTGCCCATCGTGCACCAGAACGGCCGCGCCATTCCCTGCCAGAACGAGCAGGAACTGAGCAACCTGAATCTGGACTGGCGCAAGCACGCTGTGTTCGTGGCCGAACTTGCGCCGTCACAAATGAATCGCTTCGACTGCGCGTTAGAAGTGCTGCCCGCACGACCCAAGCCCGCGATTCAGCCCGCGAACGGCGCAGTCGACATCAATACGGACTTCCTGAAACTGCGCATCAACACAGCCACCGGTCTAGTCGACACCTTCGCGGTGGATGGTGTCGACTACCTGAAACCCGGCGCGCTGAAGCTGCTGATCGTGGCCGACAACGAAGACCCATGGGAAACGAGGAAACTCAGTTTTCCGAATGTCGTGGGCGCGTTTGAACTAATGCCGCCGGAAGAGAGCACGCGATTCTCGGGTGTTACCGAAGCGGCGCTCGAGCCCGTTCGCATTATCGAAGACGGCGACGTGCGCGTTGTGGTGGAGGCCCTGTTCCGCTATGGCGATTCCTTTGCCGTCGTCCACTACAAGATTCCCAAGCAAGGTGCGGAGGTCGAAGTATTCATCCGCGTTCACTGGAACGAGAAGAGCACCATGCTGAAGCTGGCAATCCCCACGACGCTGCAGGACCCGGTCTGCTCCGGTCAGGTGGCCTTCGGCGCGCAGGCGTTCCCGGATTCGGGACGGGAGAACGTGGCGCAGAAATGGCTCGCTGTGACGTCCTCCTCGGATGGGCGCGCGCTCACGTGCATCAACGACGGCGTGTACGGCTCCAGTTTCGTGGACGGGGAACTTCGGATGAGCCTGCTGCGCTCGGCAGCGTACGCCGGGCACCCGATTCACGAGCGGCCCATCGTGCCGCAAGACCGCTATACGCCGCGCATCGACCAGGGCGAGCGCATGTTCCGGTTCTGGCTCAACGCGGGTCCTGCCAAAGTTCGAATGCGCGCGATCGATCGTGAAGCGCAGGTCCACAACGAGAAACCGTTTGCCTTGTCCTTCTGCCCCTCCGGCGCGGGGGAGAAGCCCCTTCCCGGCGTGACGCTGAGCGACGAAGTGATTCAACTCGTGGCATTCAAGAAGGCGGAACAATCGGAGGACTTCGTCGTCCGCCTCTTCGAGCCGACCGGTCTGCCGCGCGAGACCGAGGTCGAAGTTCCTGCGCTCGGTCTGAAGTGGACGGTGGCCTTGTCCGCCTTCGAGGTGAGAACCTTCCGCGTGTCACCGGACACCCGATCCGTAGCCGAAGTCTCACTGCTCGAAGAGGATCTCAAATGAAGGCGTCTCCCGTTCTCCCAACCGTCCTATTCGTCCTATCGGTCCTGTACGTCCTGGCAGGATTCGCCGCGGCAGCCCCGCCCATCAGCGGCGAAGCCCTGCGCGTGGGCACCGCCGATTCGACCGGCCCCATCGAAGCGAACAAGCTCAACAATCTCCCCGTCGGTGTGGCTAATGTGTTCGGCAGCGAGATGCCTGATCTCTTCGCCATCGGCGGGAGCCGGTTCTATCCCGAGATGGTCGTGTTCCCCTGGCGCGAATGGAACGCCGAGGGCGTCCCCGTGTTCGATTCGCCGAAGGTTGTCGCATTGCCGGAATTCATCACCCACGGCGTGCAAGGAACCATCTTCGATCAAGACGGCCACGTGTACGCGCTATGGATCGTGGACGGATCCCTCGTGCAGCTCGAACTCGACAAGAATGCGCTCTCGTTTCAGGAGATTGCCCGCATACCGTTGCCAGACTTACCGCGCGCGCCCCGCACCGTGGGTTGGATGCCCGACGCCGAAGGGGACGGGTTCCAGCTATTCTACGAAATCAGCGACGGCAGCGGGCATGGTCCGCCGATGGAAGGTTTCAATTCGTCGCGAGACGCGCGGTATGACCCCTATGACGGCGCGGGGATCTGGCGTGGGAAGATGTCGTACGCAGGGTTGTACGCCACGCATCATGCGGGCCTGGTGGAAGCGCCGCAAGCTGCGCCGGTACTGGCCAGTCCGACCGAGAGCGAAGTTCTTCGGAGTTACGAGGGACTGACAACGGTCGAACTCGAACCCGGGACATCGGGACTGATCGGCGGGTCGCGTTTTGGACCTCTCCATTACTATCCCGAGAATCGTTCCAAAGGAACGGTGCTGGAACCGTTCCGCTACCTCGCGGGCGAAGATGGCATCATCCTGCGGCATCCCACGATTCGCGCCACGCCTGTTGCCTATCCCGATGCGAGTGGCAAGCGCTGCAACTTGCTGGTCGGTGGCGAGGGCGCGGTGTACTTCTACAAGTTCCTCGGTCGTTTCATGGAATCCGGGCAGCCGGTCTACGCCGAGCCCGTTCCCGCGCTGCAACATGATGCGTATCTCTATGGTGGAACCTTGCCCGTGCCCACCGTCGTCGATTGGGATGGAGACGGCGCGCTGGATATCGTCTCCGGGAATTCCGAGGGATTCGTCCTCGTCTTCAAGAATGAAGGTGACAACGTTGATCCTGCGTACGGTACCGGCGCTCCGCTGACGGCGGGCGGTGAGACGATCTATGTGCAGGCCGGATACTCCGGAAGCATCCAGGGACCCGACGAGGCGCGCTGGGGATACGTGTGTCCCACGGTTGCCGACTGGAACGGGGACGGTCTCTTCGACCTTCTCATGAGCGACGCGACCGCACAGCACCACGTGTATCTCAACGAAGGCACCGCGACCGAACCCCGGCTCGCCGCCGCGCAGCCGCTCTATCTTGATGGCCTCGAGCTGCACGGCACCTGGCGCGTGAAACCGGCAGTCGGCAAGCTCGCAGGACGAATGGCATACGCGATCCTCGATACGGACGACGAGTTTCACCTGTACTGGCAACTGGACGCCTATAACGTAACGGATGGCGGAAAGCTACGCCTCGATACCGGAGAGGTTATCGGCGCGAACTTCCTGAAGGCGGGCGGCACGGGCCGTATCAAGATCTCGTTCGCCGACTGGGACGAGGACGGTCGCACCGATCTGCTCGTCGGCACGCCGCGTCACGCGTCGATTCCCGACCCGGAGAAGGGATTGCCACAGGCGTTAGGGCTTCCGGGCTCGGGCGTGCTCTTGTTGCGCAACACCGGCACCGATGCCGAACCACGGTTTGCCTATCCCGAAGTACTCCATTTTCACGGCGAGCCGATCTTCTTTGGTCAACATGCCTGCGGTCCGACTCTGGCGGCTTTCGGGGATGGTGAACAACCGGGCATTCTCGTCGGTATCGAGACCGGGCGCTTCTTGTTCTTCGATCGGAAAGACGTGACCTTTGCGCCGGTCGAAGTTCCGGAACCCGCGGCACGATAGTCTTTCGGTCCGTTGATTGGACTCACATCGCCACCTATACTCCGCCATGATGGATGCCGCGAGAACTGAGACAAAGGCCCCGCGTGTGACGGTCATCATCCCATCCTGGGACGGACACCGGAACGGTTGCGTCCCACGCCTCCTGGAAAGCGTCGAGAAACAAACGTACAGGGACTACGAAGTGCGCCTTGTGAAGGGCGTATCCCCGCAGGGAAAGGCCATCAACCAGGGCGCTGCCGACGCCCGCGGCGAGATTCTCATCATTCTCGACGACGACAGCCGTCTCGCCGACGACACCGTGTTCGAAACCTTGGTGCGCGTGCTTGACGAGGATTCCTCGGTGGGCATGGCCGGCGCGAGCATCGTGTTGCCGCCTGAGTCCAATGCCTTTCAACGGCGCGCGGCGTTACAATTTCCTCGTTTCAATACCCCCGTCGTTGAAGCCGTTACGGACAGCGATCTCGCCTGCCACGGGTGCTGCGCCATGCGCGTGGAAATATTCCGCGCGGTGGGCGGCGAACGCGAGGACATCATCCGAGGCCTCGACCCGGATCTGCGCGTTCGTCTACGTAACGCCGGGTATCGTGTGGTCCTCGCGCCGAACGCGCGAATCTACCATCCGTTGCCGGAGAACTGGCGCAAACTCCTGCGAATGTTTTTCCGAAACGGATTTGGCTCGGCCTACGCCCAAAAGTTTCAGCCGGACAGTGTGTACGAAACCCATGAGGAATTAAGCGACCAGTCCTTTCAACCGCGCACCACGTTCGCGTTTCGCGCCCTGCGCTTTCCCATTCGCCTGGTCCGCGCGGTGTTGTCCGGGCAGCTTCTGCGCTTCGGCGCCTACATGGCCTACGGGGCCGGTTACGTGTGGGGATATTTCACCGCGCGCGAAGATGCGGTGGGGCGCGGCGTGAAGAGCGCGAACCAATCATGAGCATGCGAAGCAAGGTAATCATCAAGTCCGCGGTGAAGAGCCTTGCGAGCGCAGCGGGGAGCGTGATTCCGGCCGCGTCCGGTTCGCGCATTCTCGTGTACCACAGCGTGGGTCGTCGCGATCATGAGATGAACGTCAGGCCGGAAGACTTTCGCGAACAGATGGCGTGGTTGGCTGAGTACTGCACGCCAATATCGCTCCGCGATGCGATGGACGGTCGCAGCGGCGTGGCGATCACGTTTGACGACGGCTATCTCGACAACCTGACGGAGGCGGCGCCGGTCCTGAACGAGTTTGGAATCCCAGCCACCGTGTATGTGGTCGCGGGCCGGTTGGGCCGATTTCTGGATCATGATGCGCCAGAAGAAGCCGCGCGGTTAATGAGTTGGGACCAGGTGCGGGAACTGGAGTCCACGGGCGTAACGATCGGCGCTCATACGTTGTCCCATGCGCGTCTGTCGAAGTGCTCAGAATCCGAGCAGCGCGATGAAATTGTCGGGTGCGCCCGGTTGATGGAAGACCAGTTGCAGCATTCCATCGAATCCTTCGCTTATCCATTCGGCACGTCGGCCGACTTCAACGAATGTTCGCGCGGGTTGGTCCGTGAAGCGGGATTCCGGTGCGCGTGTTCGGCGCGCTATGGCGTGAACGTTCCTGGTCGCATCGACTCCTGGGCGCTCCGCAGGATCTGGATCGATCGCACGGATTCTATGGCGGTGTTTCGCCGCAAAGTTCTCGGACACTTGGATTTGCTGAGTGTGCTGGACAGTGCCCTTGCACTGCGACTCCGCAACCTTCTCAACCGGGTTCCGCGAGAGTCCTAGAAAAGCTCATCTCCAACGAGTGGGAACCTTTGGCCTATCTTGCGGCGAGGTCTTGTGACGAAGGACCCCCTCCCCAGCCCTCCCCGTGGACGGGGAGGGAGCAAGATTCCCATGTCTTAGAATCACCAGAAGACGTTTAGTTCAATCATCGTCGCAAAGATAGCGAAGGTTCTCCCCCCGTCCACGGGGGGAGCTAGAGGGGGGGTCTTTCCTGCATGCTGACGCAAAATCCCGCGACGGAATGGAACTACC
>CAZWDH010000254.1:0-10491 GCA_964632865.1 uncultured Nitrospiraceae bacterium | reverse complement strand
CCCGACATCAGATTGGACTGAAGGATGCGCGTCTCGATGTCGAAAGGACTAAATCCCTCAGGGTCCACGGTGAGAAAGATTACCCAGTTCAGGGCAGCATCTCCGTCATAGACGGGAACCGCAACGAGCATGCGATATGGCGCCAGCTTGTTCCCCAACACCGGGTCCTCCGCGATCGACAATTCCCGCATCACAACGGGGGACTCGTTCTGGACCAGATCACCAATAATCCCGCCCGTAACCGCCGGAGCGTCGGGTCCTGCGTACACGATGTCGTGCGAGCCATCGATTCCACTGCCTTTTTGGTTGAGGAATCGCATGACGCGGTAGTGACCTGGCGGAACGTTTCGCAACGAGACGGAAATCAACCCCTGTTCGCCATAGAGTTGACGCATGCGTCCCGCGTAATGGCTGATGGATCGGACCGGATCGGGGTCCGTGTTGATCGTTTTGAACATCTCGATCAACTGGGCGATACGTTCTTGATTGGAATCGTCGCGGTACATGAAATCTCCGAATGCTATTCAGCGCAGGTCACGCGTCTATGGGAAAAGGGTCGAAAGCTGCCGCCAACCAATCGCGCAGCATCGCGTGGTGTGCGTCGCGCAGTTCCGCCAGTCCTTCATCGTGAAACCGGTTGTCCAGTTGGTACGGATCGGTCTCGTTGTCGAAGAACATCCCCGTGCCGTCGTCGAGTATCGCGTACGTGTAGCGTTCGGACCGGACGCCCCGGAAAATGGGCGCGGGATGATCGTTGCCGCGCGACGCGTTCTCCTTGGAAATGTGCATGATGAACTGGGACTCTGGCGTGGGGCCGCGGCGTCCCAGCAGATGCCCGGCGAAATCCTCTCCCTGAAACTCTTCCGGGATTTCGGTACCCGCGAGCGAACAGAGGGTCGGACAAATATCGATCGTTCCAAACAGCGGATCAACGCGGCGTCCTTCCGGAATCCGCCCCGGCCAGCGCGCCAGGAACGGAACGCGTATCGACTCCTCGTAGGGTTGGCGTTTGCTGCCCACGCCGTGGGAACCGAACATAGAACCGTGGTCCGAGGTGTAGATCAGGATCGTGTCGTCCGCAATCCCGAGTTCGTCGAGGGTCTGCATCACGCGGCCAAGTTCGGCATCGATTGCGCTGATGTGCGCGTGGTATCCGCGATAGTGATCCCAATCGTTGGCGTTCAGCACGTCCTGCTGCTCGCCCGCACCCGGTTCGAGGCCGGAGGTGTTGGGGCGGCGCGGTAGCGATCCTTCAGCGTACCGTGCGAGTTCGGGCTCCGGCGCGTCGAGGAAGTTCGCATGGGGCGGATTGAGCGAGAGCATAAGGAAGAACGGTTCGGCCGCGTGCGCCCGCATGTAGTCGATCGCCTGGTCCGTCATCAGCGTGGCGTTGTAGCCTTTCGGCTGCACTGGGATATCGCCTTCGGGATAGTAGACCGATTCATCCCAGTGGGTATTCGTCCGGCCCCAGATAAGCGAATGGTCGAATCCGAAGGGTTCGGCGCGGGTTCCCCCGAGGTGCCATTTCCCGATATACGCCGTTCGATAGCCTGATTGGTTAAAGGCTTTCCCGATGGTCATCTGATCCGGCGACAGAGGGATGTTGTTATCGATGACGCCCTGCTCGTAAGGCCAGCGTCCCGTCAGCAGCATGGCGCGATGGGGTGAGCATACGGGATAGTTGCTGATGCAGTTGACGAATTCCGTGCCCTGCGAGGCGAGCCGCGCCATATTGGGCGTGTGGACTTCCGGCAGTTCGGTGAACGACATGGACTGCCAGCGGTGTTCGTCGCTGAACACGTAAACCACGTTTGGGCGGCGCGACGATTTTGGAGCCAGACCCGCGCAGCCTTGCGCGGCCATCGCGCCGGCCCCCGCCGCGACACCGAGAAACCCGCGCCGTGTTAATTTGCTCTGCTCTTCACGTGCCATGTGTCCTCCGTTTCTGCATTCACGACGTGAGACCTGTCATCTTCGCGCTGATTTCCCACAGCCTTCGGGCCGCCGCCGCGTCGTGTGATTCTGGTGACGACGCGCGCTCGGCACAGCGCTCGAAGAATTTCGCGGTCACCCCGGCGACGGATGGTTCGGACGCAAGATAGACCGAGGTCTTCGCACCGCCTGCGGGGCTCCTTAGAAGAAATCCGAAGATGCGCATCAACAAGCGTATCGGAAGAATCATATCGCGTACGATAGCCGTTCGCACAACCCCGGGATGCAGGCAGTTCGCAGTAACGCCTGTGCCCTCCAGGCGGCGCGCCAGTTCGTAGGTAAACAGCACGTTCGCGAGCTTTGTTTCTCCGTACACGCGGTAGGGCTTATATGCTTTGTCCCGGTTAAGGTCGTCGAAATCGATGCGTCGGCCCGCATGCATGTCCGACGACACATTGATGATCCGCGCCGGCGCGCTTTCCTTCATCCTGTCCAGTAGCAGGTTGGTGAGCAGAAACGGAGCGAGATGATTGACCGCGAACTGCTCTTCGATGCCATCGACCGTGAGCCTCCGCTGCGTTGCGATGATGCCTGCGTTGTTGATCAACACGTCCAGCCGATTGCAGCGCGCCAACACTTCGGCCGCCACATCGCGAACGGACTGTTGCGATCGAAAGTCTGCGGCAAGGAACGTGGCGGTCGCGTCCGGCGCAACGCGCTGCGCTTCTCGCAGGATCTGATCCCCTCGCGTGCGGTTACGGCCGATAAGGACGACATCCGAACCCAATCGCGCCAGACCCACGGCGGTAGCCGCGCCAATACCGGAGGTTGCCCCGGTAACGACGGAAACTTTTCCTTGCATCGGCGCCGCGGATTGACCCACGAAACCTCCTCTTCTGGAGAGCCCTGAATTGCGTGGGCCAGTATACCTTGAGACGCTACCGCTTCGGCAAACATCGACGGGCCAACGCGTTAACCGCGAAATCCCATGTTCCTCCGCTTCGGCGCGGTCACGAAAGCGGAAGCCAAGAAAACCCCGGAAAACCTTGACGTTA
The DNA here is from genome assembly GCA_964632865.1 of uncultured Nitrospiraceae bacterium. Taxonomy (GTDB): domain Bacteria; phylum Hydrogenedentota; class Hydrogenedentia; order Hydrogenedentales; family SLHB01; genus JAHDWY01. The sequence continues at coordinate 7,504 of CAZWDH010000254.1, read as the reverse complement.
TGGGCCCGCCTCTGGAATCATGGAGGGTAGGAGGCAATCGGTCTTATGTGTATACGTTTTATCCTGGTGGTGATCTGTGCGTTTTCGGCGAGTTTGGGGTCTGCGATTGCAGAAGAACCGGCTGCGCCAGCCGAGGCGAACCAACCGAGCGTCGAGGAGTTCCTCAAGCTCCTTGAAGACTTGCAGGACGATCCCGAGTCCCGCGCCGCGGTCGAAGAAGTCGTTCGACAGCGTCTCGAAGGTGCGAAGGAGGAAGCGACCAAAGTCGCTCCAGAAATCGACACGGTAACGGGGAAAGTGACGGCTGCGGAAACGCGGAAGAACGAACTCGACACTCAGATCAACGAGCTGACGACGCAAATCGAATCCGCGAAAGCGGAACTCGAAAAGATTCAAGCTTCGATTCCGGAATTGACCAAGCAACTCGAAGCGGCCCAGCAACAGAAGGCCGGCATCGATGAGAAGCTGTCGGTCTACGAGCGTTCGCTGGAATTGTTAAACCTTCTCGAAACCGGTGGCGCTCCGGCCGAAAAGCCCGCGGAAACGCCAACGGCCGCCCCAGAAGCGACACCCGCAATCGATCCCGCGGACCGCGTCGACTTCAATAAGGATATCCGCCCCATCCTCGCCAACAATTGTTTCGCCTGCCATGGGCCTGACGAGCAGACGAGAAAGGCTGGCTTCCGTCTCGACACGGAGGAAGGCGCGACGGCGGCCTTCGCAAACGGCGGCGCGCCCATCGTTCCCGGCGACAGCGCCGCGAGCGAAGTGTTCAAGCGCATCACGACGTCCGACCCGATGGACAAGATGCCGCCGGCGGATTTCGAGAAGACCCTTTCCGAGGAACAAATCGCGCTCATCGGCAAATGGATCGATCAGGGCGGTAAGTATGAGAAGCACTGGGCCTTCGTGACGCCCACCCAGCCGGAGCTTCCCGAGGTCGCTCACAAGGATTGGGCAAAGAACGAGATCGACTACTTCATCCTCGCGAAACTCGAGCGCGAAGGGCTGGAGCCATCTCCCGAAGCCGATCGCCGCACCCTGATTCGGCGTGCATCCCTCGATCTGACAGGCCTGCCGCCGACGCCGGAAGAGGTGGAGGCGTTTGTCGCGGACGAAAGCCCGGAGGCGTACGAGAAGCTGGTCGATCGCCTGCTCGAATCGCCGCATTACGGCGAGCAGATGGCTCGGCGCTGGCTCGACGTGGCGCGCTACGCCGACACGAACGGCTATCACATCGACAACGTGCGGTACATGTGGCGCTGGCGCGACTGGGTCATCGAAGCGTACAACAAGAATCTCCCCTTCGACCAGTTCACCATCGAACAACTCGCCGGCGACCTCTTGCCCGATCCCAGCCTCGACCAGCTCATCGCGACGGGATTCAACCGCAACCACATGATCACCTTCGAAGGCGGGATCATTCCGGAAGAGTATCGCGTGCAGTACGTCATCGACCGGCTGAACACCACCGGTTCCACCTGGCTCGGGCTGACGGTCGGCTGTGCCCAGTGTCACGATCACAAGTTCGATCCCGTGTCCATGGAAGAGTTTTACCAGATGTTCGCCTTCTTCAATTCGGTGCCTGAGAAAGGCTCGGATGGAAACGATGGCAACGCCGTGCCGCGCATCCCCGCGCCGCTCCCCGAACAACGGGAGAAGATGGCGGCGCTGAAGACAGACATCGACGCCGTGCAGGCGAAAATGAGCGCGCCGATCGGCGAGGTCGACGCGGCCCAGGCGGCATGGGAAACGGAAACGTTATCCAAACTGGAATCGCGCTGGACCGCATTGGAAGCCGAGACCGCCACGTCTTCGGGCGGGGCGACGCTGAAGAAGCGCGTCGACCGTTCCATTCTCGTGGAAGGCGAGAATCCGGCGACGGACGTGTACGAGATCGTCGCGCATACGACCCTGACGGGCATGACGGCGATCCGCATCGATGCGCTTACCGACGAATCCATGGTTGACGGCAAGCTCGGCCGCTCGAACAACGGCAACTTTGTGCTCACGTCCTTCGAGGCGGAAATCTCTCCGGCCGACAACGCGGAATTAAAGCAGCCTGTGAAGTTCGTCACCGCTGTGGCGGACTACGCGCAAAAGGATTTCAATCCCGCCCTCACTATTGACGGCAACGCGGAAACGGGTTGGGCCGTCGACGGCGGTAGCAGCGAGGACCGCGCCATTGTATTCGTCGCAGAGCGTCCCTTCGGTTTCGATGTGGGCACGCGCATTCGTATCGTGATTCGCCACGAGTCGAAGTTCGCGAACCACGCCATGGGCAGTTTCAAGGTTTCGGCTACAGCGGATCCCGCCATGGCCCCCGCCGAGTTCGGACCCTGGTACGTCAATGGCCCGTACATCGCCGACGACGGCAAGCAAGCCTACACGACCGCGTACGGCCCGGAAGAGGGCGTCGATCTCGCGGCAACCTACGAGGACCATCGCGCCAAGTGGGTGCTTCAGCCTCACCTCACGGACGGCGCAGTCCAGGAACTCACCGGCGAGATCTGCGCGACGTATTTCTACCGCACGATTACCTCGCCTTCGGAACGCGAGATTACGCTGGCTCTGGGCAGCAACGACGCCAACAAACTCTGGCTGAACGGCGAGGTCGTCCATGACAACGACGTGCAGCGCGGCGTCGCTGCGGACCAGGACATGGTCACGGTCAAGCTGAAGCCGGGCGAGAACCAACTTCTCATGAAGGTCGTGAATTACGGCAACGCCTACGCTTACTACTTCCGGCGCGCGGACGAAGTCGTGGGCGATGTGCCGATGGAAGTGGAGCGGGCCTTGTCCATCCCGGCGGACACCCGCAACGAGACGCAGATCGCAAGTCTCCGCGAGTATTACCGGAGCCGGAACTGGCCGGACTGGGAACCGTTGAGCACGGAACTCGCGTCGCTCGAAGAAGAGCGGAAAGTGCTGGAGGCGGAAATCCCCACGACCATGGTCATGGCGGAAATGGAAGCGCCGCGCGAAACCTTCATCCTCGCGCGTGGCCAGTACGATCAGCCCACGGATAAGGTAACCGCGGCCGTGCCGGCTGCGCTGCCACCCCTTCCGGAAGGCGCGCCCAACAACCGGCTCGGCTTCGCGCAATGGCTCGTGGACCCGTCGCATCCGTTGACGTCCCGCGTCGTGGTCAATCGCTACTGGATGCACTATTTCGGATTGGGCCTTGTCCGCACCGCGGAAGACTTCGGAATTCAGGGCGAGTGGCCGACCCATCCCGATCTGCTCGACTGGCTGGCGACGGAGTTTATCGCGTCCGGCTGGGACATCAAGGCCATGCAGAAGAAGATCGTCCTGTCGGCCACCTATCGCCAGGTGTCGAAGTACCGCGACGAGTTGCTCGAGCGCGATCCGGAGAACCGATTGCTGGCGAAAGGTCCCCGTTTCCGCATGGACGCGGAGATGGTGCGCGACAATGCGCTCGCCATCAGTGGCTTGTTGGTGGAAGACATCGGCGGTCCCAGCGTGAAACCCTACCAGCCGGAAGGACTCTGGAAAGAGGTGTCCTACGGCGGCACGGAATTCACCGGACAGATATTCGAGCAGGACACGGGCGAGAATCTTTACCGTCGTAGCATGTATACGTTCTGGAAGCGCCAGTCTCCGCCCCCGGGCATGCTGATCTTCGACGCGCCGAACCGCGAGGTGTGCACCGTGCGCCGCGCGCGCACGAACACGCCGTTGCAGGCGCTCGCGCTGATGAACGACACGCAGTACGTCGAAGCGGCGCGCGTGCTGGCCGAACGCATGATGAAGGAAGCGGGACCCGAGCCGATGGATCGCGTCATGTACGCCTTCGAATTGGCCACGGCGCGCGAGCCGAAGCCGGAAGAGTGTTCGGTCCTCGTGGAGACCTTCAACGCGCAGGTCGAGGCCTACCGGCAAAATCGGGAAGCGGCCTCCGCCCTGCTTGCCGTGGGCGAACATCCGCGCGACGAATCGCTGGATGTGCCGGAATTGGCGGCGTGGAGCACCATCGCCAGCATCATCCTGAACCTCGACGAAACTGTCACGAAAAGTTAGAGGTGACGATTAATAACCGTTTATGGATGTCGGGCACCGGTACTTGCCTTTAAGAACATCCCCCTTGATCCCCCTTCAAAGGGGGAATGAAGCGCGGCCGCTTTGCGGCGCGAATGAGCGTAGCGAAATACTTGGTCCGAAGCAGAATACCGCGTTCGAGTCCGTTGCCATGCCCCACGCAACTCCCCCTTTGAAGGGGGATCAAGGGGGATGTTCTTAGTATAGCAATCGCAATGATTTGACGAACGTGACAGGCTGAGACCCGTCAAAACGCGCAAGCCAAGGATTGCACATGGACCCGGTACGCGAAAACGAGTTGCTGTTGACCCGGCGGCAGTTCTTCGGCCGGTCCACCACGGGGATTGGCGTGGCGGCATTGGCGGGACTGCTGAGCCCCGCCACGGCTTTCGGTTCGTCGCAATTGCCCCGCGCGCCGCACTTTGCGCCGAAGGCCAAACGCATCATCTACCTCTTCATGTCGGGCGGTCCGTCCCAGGTGGACCTCTTCGACTACAAGTCCGGCCTCCAGTCCCTTCATGGGACGGAGTTGCCGGACTCGGTGCGCGGCGGGCAGCGTCTCACCACGATGACCTCTGGCCAGGACGCCTTTCCGGTCGTGTCGTCGCGCTTCCGATTCCAACAACACGGCCAGAGCGGCGCGTGGATGAGCGAGTTGTTGCCGCACACGGCCGGCGTCGCCGATGACCTGTGCATCGTGCGCACGCTGAACACGGAAGCCATCAACCACGATCCCGCCACCACCTACGTCACGACCGGCGCGCAACAGGCGGGGCGGCCCAGCATGGGGTCGTGGCTGAGCTACGGGCTTGGGAGCGAGAACCAGGACCTCCCGGCCTTCTGCGTGTTGATCTCGAAGGGCAGCCCCTTCGTGAACATGCAGCCTTTATACCCCCGCATCTGGGGCGCAGGCTTCCTCCCGTCGGAGCATCAGGGAATCAATCTGCGGTCCTCCGGCGAGCCGGTGCTGTATCTCAAGAACCCTCCCGGCGTGGATCGGGAGACGCGCCGCCGCATGCTGGACGGTCTGTCCAAGCTGAACCGTTCGCTCCACGAGGAAGTCGCCGATCCCGAAATCATGACGCGCATTTCCCAGTACGAGATGGCCTACAAGATGCAGATGTCCGTGCCGGAACTGGTGGATTTTTCCACGGAGCCGGAGTCGGTCATGAACCTCTACGGCGACGACGTCCGCAAGCCCGGCTCTTTCGCGGCCAACTGCCTGCTGGCGCGGCGGCTGGCGGAACGCGGCGTGCGCTTCGTACAGCTCTATCACCGAGGTTGGGACCAGCACGCCAATTTGCCACGCGACATCCAGTCCCAGTCCAAAGACGTGGACCAGGCCAGCGCCGCCCTCATCACCGACCTGAAGACTCGCGGCATGCTGGACGATACACTCGTCATCTGGGGCGGCGAATTCGGCCGCTCGGTCTACAGCCAGGGCAAGCTCGAAGCCGACAACTACGGCCGCGATCACCATGGCCGTTGCTTCTCCATCTGGATGGCCGGCGGCGGCATCAAACCGGGGATCACCTACGGTGAAACCGACGAGTTCAGTTTCAACGTCGTCAAAGACCCCGTCCACGTCCACGACTTCAACGCAACCGTCCTCCACCTCATGGGCATCGACCACGAGCGCCTCACCTTCCGCTACCAGGGCCGCGACTTCCGCCTCACCGACGTCCACGGAAACGTGGTTCATCCTATCCTGGTATAATTCAAGTAGAAGACGATAGGCTGCGCGTCACGTGAAATAGGCAAACTGTTATGAGATACGAAGACGGTCACAGTGATTCGGTCGTGTATACGATCGGCCATTCGAACCATCCGATCGAACACTTCCTCGACCTGCTTGAGGTCCATCATGTCGATACGGTTGTGGACGTACGTTCCCAACCCTATTCGAAACACAATCCTCAATATTGCCGAAATGCCATAAGAGACGCGCTTGCGGGAAGTGGCATCCACTACCACTTTCTGGGCAATTCGCTGGGCGGGAAAACAACGGACCCGCTTCTGATAGACGACGAGGGCCGACCGGATTGGATAAGGATGGCGCAGACGGACGCGTTTCGCATCGGCATCAGCGAGTTGGAAGGGCTGATGGCCCTCAGCAGGGTCGCCATTGTCTGTGCCGAAGAAGACCCATCGAAGTGCCATCGGCGCCACGTGATCACCCCGGCGCTGTATGACAAAGGCGTTCGGGTTTTTCACATCCGCGGGGATGGCCGCGTCGAGACGGAAACCGAACTCCGGGAAGCCGAAACGGCCGGACAGCAACTGCTGTTCTGAACCGTCCCGCCAACTTTACTTTTCCGAACGATTCCTATATTCTGAAAAGGCTGCAAAGGCAGGAAAATCTGCCCGAATTTGGATGTGAAAGGCCGATTCATATGGATCCGATTCGCGAAAATGAGTTGCTGTGGACCCGCCGCCATTTCTTTGGACGTTGCAGTGCGGGCATAGGCGTTGCCGCACTGGGTTCGTTGTTGAACCCCAGGGCCTTAGCGGCGCTCACGGACCCGACGGCGGGCGGACTTGCCGGGCCCCATTTCGCGCCGAAGGCCAAACGCATCATCTACCTGTTCCAGTCCGGCGGACCTTCGCAGCTTGACCTCTTCGACTACAAACCGGATCTGCAGGGACTCCACGGCAGCGAACTGCCGGATTCGGTTCGCATGGGCCAGCGGCTCACGGGAATGACTTCCGGGCAAGACAGCTTCCCCCTCGTGTCGTCCATGTTCAAGTTTGATCAGCGCGGCCAGTCCGGCGCCTGGGTGAGCGACCGTCTCCCCCACATCGCGTCCATCGCGGACGAGTTGTGTTTCGTCAAGACCGTCAACACGGAAGCCATCAACCACGACCCGGCGATCACCTACATCCAGACCGGCAGCCAACAGCCCGGACGTCCCAGCGTTGGCGCGTGGCTCACTTACGGACTCGGCACCGAGAACCAGGACTTGCCGTCCTTCATCGTCATGCTGTCGCGCACCGACATGAAACGTCCGGCCCAGGCCTTGTTCGACCGGCTCTGGGGATCGGGATTCCTGCCGTCGGAGTACCAGGGTGTGAAATTCCGATCCGGCGGCGACCCCGTGTTGTACCTGTCCAACCCGCCGGGGGTCGACGACATGACGCGCCGACGCATGTTGGACAGCCTGGCGAAGCTGAACTCCATGCAGTTCGAGGACTACAGCGACCCCGAGATCAACACGCGCATCGCCCAGTACGAAATGGCGTATCGCATGCAGTCCTCCGTGCCGGATCTCGCGGACACGTCCGACGAGCCGGACTACATCTTCGACCTCTACGGCGACAAGGCGCGCCAGCCGGGAACCTACGCGTCCAACTGTCTGCTCGCGCGGCGGCTGGCCGAACGCGGCGTGCGGTTTATCCAACTCTTCCATCGCGACTGGGACCAGCACAACAACCTGCCCAACGACTT
>CAZWDH010000253.1:0-10502 GCA_964632865.1 uncultured Nitrospiraceae bacterium | reverse complement strand
TAGATAGCCTCCAGCTTTTCCAGGATCGGATGATTCGGGTTTAACTCGAGGATTCGCTTGGTCTTAGGCACGTCCTGGTTCGCCGCGCGCATGAGCTGCTCCAACTGGGGGCTCAGGTCGAACTGGTCGCCGACGAGACAGGCCGCGGAACTGGTCAGGCGCTTGGACAGGCGGACCTCCTTGACGTGTTCGTCGAGCTTTTGCTTGAGGCATTCCAGCAGAGACTTGTGTTCTTCCTGCTTAGTCTTGAGTTCATCCTCGGCCTTCTTGCGCTCTTCCTCGCTGCCGAGTTCCACGGTCCCTTTGCCGACGGACTGGAAGCGCTTTCCGTCGAACTCGAACATGGACTGGGTCCACAGCTCATCGACGTTATCCGTCAGGATGAGCACCTCGTAGCCTTTGTCACGGAACGCTTCGAGGTGCGGCGAGCTTTCGATGGCCGCGCGCGATTCGCCGGTCATGAAGTAAATGCATTCCTGGTCTTCCTTCATGCGGTCCTTGTAGGCGCGCAGGGTGGTCAACTCGGCAGGATCGTTGGTGGACGCGAACAGCATCAGATCGAGGAGCGCGTCGCGGTTTTCGTTGTCCTGGTAAAGCCCTTCCTTGAGCACCTGTCCGAATTCTTTCCAGAACTCAAGGTACTTGTCCTTGTCGGTGTCGTGCAGTTTCTTCAATGAGTCCAGCAGTTTGTTGACGACGCCTTTGCGGATGCGCTGGATCTGGCGGTTCTGCTGGAGGATTTCGCGGGAGATGTTCAGCGAGAGATCTTCGGAATCGACGACGCCTTTCACGAAGCGCAGATACTCCGGCAGCAGTTCCTTGCAGTCGTCCATGATGAACACGCGCTTCACGTAAAGCTGAATGCCCCGGCGCCCGTCGCGCATGTAGAGATCAAACGGCGCGCGGGAGGGGATGAAGAGGAGCATCTGGTATTCGAGCGTGCCCTCGATCTTGGCGCGGATGGTCTCCAGCGGCGGCGTCCAGTCGTGGGAGACATGTTTGTAGAACTCGTTGTATTCCTCTTCCGTAACCTCGTCCTTGTCGCGAAGCCAAATGGCCTTCATGGAGTTGAGGGTCTCCGTCTCGATGACGGTCTCTTCCTTGGCGCCCTCGATGGGCTTGCCCTCTTCGTCGCGGGGGACGTGGGTGCGGGCGATCTCCATCTTGATGGGATAGGCCACGAAATCGCTGTATTTCTTGACGATCTCGCGGATCTTCCATTCCTCGGTGTAGTCGTGAAGGCCGTCTTCGGAGTCCACGGACTTGAGGTGGAGGGTCACCGCGGTCCCGGCTTCCGGCACGTCGACTTCTTCGAGCGTATACGTGCCTTCGCCCGTCGATTCCCAGCGGACGCCCGCGGTTTCCCCGGCGTGACGCGTGACCAGGGTGACCTTGTCGGCCACCATGAAGGACGAGTAAAACCCCACGCCGAACTGGCCGATCAGCTCCGGCGATTCGGCCTCCTTTGCCTTTTTCAGGACGGACATGAACTCGCGCGTGCCGGACTTTGCGATGGTGCCAATCAAATCGATCACGTCCTGCCGCGTCATGCCGATACCCGTGTCGCGCACGGTCAAGGTCCTCGCTTCGGGATCAGGCTCGATTTCGATGTAGAGTTCCGTCCCCTCAGGCATGAGATGCGGCTCTGTCAACGACTGGAACCGGCGCCGGTCCAGCGCGTCGGACGCGTTGGAAATGAGTTCCCTTAGGAAGATGTCCTTGTTCGAATAGATCGAGTGGACCATGAGATCCAGGAGTTGCCGGGCTTCCGCCTGAAACTCAAAGGTCTCTACTGTCGCGCTCATGATTCGTATCCTCCGTTTCCGTAAAAGTTTAGTATCGCGCACGCCCAAGGGCGGTTCGCAATGTATCTGCTGGTTGGAATGGGTTGCCGCGACCGAATCGTCTGTCGTGCTCGACGCGATTGGCTAACATACTGCGTGCATCGACAGCCCGAAGGGCGCTATTTTAATCAATCTCCGCTCGCAAGGGAAGATGCCACGGCACCGGCTTGGTCCGTCAACCTTTGGCGCCGGTAAGGCGTTGGCGCAACAGGGATCGCCGTGTGCCGCAAGCGCGTGGTATAGTGGTGCGATGCGCCCAAACGACAGGTCCAACATGCGAAACGTGATGGTATATCTTTTCGTCGCCGCCGTGATGGTGTTGATATTGCCCGGCTGCGGACAATCCGTGCAGCCTTCCGGCGAAGTCGCGCTCGCCGCGACCAAGGAAGCGCCGCAGCCCGTACCAGACGTTGCGACGCCGGAGGCCGCCGATCCCATCGAGTCGCTGAACGACAAACTCGAATCCCTTGGGGCGAAGGTCGTGGCGGAACCGACGAGCGATGCGGTGGAATCCGGCCAGGACTACGAATCGCTGGCGGCCGAGGTTTCCGAATTGCGCGCGGAGGTGAAGCGGTTGCAGGAAACCATCGACCTCACGATCTCGTACGTCGTGGGCGATCTGCAGGAAGAGAACCGCCGCCTTCGGGAGGAGATTGCCCGCGTCTATAGCGCAACGCCCGGCGCCGCGGACGGAAGCGGCGACATCGTGTATCTCAGTCCGGATTCCATGACTTCACCGGATCCTGCTGCCGATGATTCGGCCGTGCAGGCCCCCGTCGATTACGGCGATAAGGGCTATGCCATCGTCAAGGAATGGGGGCGTTCCCCGGAGGAAGTCTCCGCGCTCGGAAAAGGGATTCCCTCGCTCAAGGGGATGATCGGCGTGGTACCGGCCAACCTGAACGACGAGGAACTTTCCGAAATCGGCCGCGCGATCCACAACGAATTTGGCGGGTACGACAATATGGTCATCGAAGTCTTCGACAACGAGACCGCCGCCAAGGCGTACGCGGAGACCAACGTGCGGTCGACGCAGCACAACGTGTTGAGCATCCAGAAGGACGGCGCGTCCGGGCGCGATCACATTCTGCTGAATCGCAACGGAGTCTCCATCGCCGTGCCGCGTTAAGGTCACGCGGAGAAGATCCCCTTTAACTTTCATTTAAAGACAATAGCTGTTCCTGCTATAGGTCGGGCTTTCAGCCCTTTGACAAACAATTCCACCTTTTCCTGGGCCTTCGACCCAGGCTGGTATTGAACGGGCCGTTGGCCCTCCGGAAAACCCTGCTTGGTGGCATGTGCGATACGATATCTGCGCCAACGGCGCGCTCGATACCAGCATGGGGCAACGCCCCATGGCTACAAGCAACGATAGCCAAAAGGGCTGAAGGTCCGATTCACGCATGGATATCACGAGAACTCCTGAAAGAGCCGGAAATTCAGGACCTACTGTTGTTCCAGCGTGTAGATTTCGGGGAGGTTCCGAAATTGTTCGTCGTGGTCGAGGCCGTACCCGACGACGAACCGGTCTTCGATCGTGATGCCAATGTAGTGGGCGTCTACCGGCACCACTCTTCGCGAGGGCTTGTCCAGCAGCACGCATAGTTCCAGCGACGCGGGTTTGTGCTCGCTCAGCGTCTTCATGATCGCCGAGGTTGTACGGCCCGTGTCGAGGATATCTTCAATGACGAGTACTGACTTCCCGCGCAACGGCTGTTCCGGCAGCACCGGCAACAGCACGTCACCAAGGGAGTCGATACCGTCGTAGCTTTTCGCGCGGATGTACTCGACGGAGACGGGCAAGGGAATCTGGCGCATCAGATCGGAGGCGAACACCGTGCCGCCTTTCAGCACCACCACCAGAACGAGGTTGTCGCAGTCCCGGTAGCGTTCGGAAATCTCCCCGGCGAGCCGTGTCACGGCATCTTGAATTTGATTCTCCGAAAGGAACGGTCTGCTACTCCGACGCATTCAAAACCTCCACCTCCGTCAATTGTTCGGAATACTTGGTGACGGCGAATTCCGCGCCGATGGCGTAGCCGACGGCCCATGCAATGCGTCCCGCGCTCAACAGCAATGGGATGCGGTCGCGATCCATCGCGGGGACGCCTGCGTCTACGAAATAGTCCTTGACCTTCTTGGTGCCTCCCATTCCCATGGGCGAAAACCGGTCGCCGGGACGACGGAAGCGCACCGTCAATGCATTTCCCAGGGCTGCGGCGTCAAACACCTGGCGCGCGGGCGTGCAATACTGCGCCAAGGGTTCCTCGGGCATGCGCTCCAGAACGCGAACGCGATAGACCGAGCCAAACGCTTCCGTCTCGCCGGGGCAGGCCAGCGCGATTTCGCGCTCGTCAGTTGGTGTCGCGCCGCGCACCACGTCCGTGCGGTCGCGCGCGTTTCGCAGCAAGACGCCACCGCCGAGATCGAAAGCACGGCCCACCGGCCCATCCATCACAAACGCCCTCGCCGTTTCGACGCGATCGAAAGGACACTCCACCCCATATCGCCACGCAATCGCCACAATGGCGCGGCGCTGGCACGCGACCATGCCACGGGCAAAGGTGCCACGGTTGATCCGGCCCGCTTCGAAACAGCGGTTCAAGAATTCCGCAGCCGCGTCGTCCAACACTTCGTTTTCAGCCCGCTGCACTTCCGCGAGTCGCGTCAACGCGTCGCTTAGCCGGGGATTGTATTCGGAAGTCAGCGACGGAATGAGCTCATGTCGAATTCGGTTGCGGAGGTACCGGGTATCGGTGTTGGAATGGTCGATGCGGTGCGTGATCCCGCGCGCGTCGAGAAAGGCGAGAATCCCGGCGCGGGTACAGTGGATCAGCGGCCGAATAATCTTCGTCGTCCCTGAAGGGCGCACCGGCGGAATTCCCGCGAGTCCCCCTGGCGACGTGCCCCGCAACACGCGCATGAGCACGGTCTCCGCCTGATCGTCGGCGTGATGGCCAGTCGCGATGATGGGGCACCCGCTTTCCTCGGCCACGTCGGTCAGGAACTGGTACCGCACCCTACGCGCATACTCCTCGAATGATAGGGGCGACGCTTCCGCTTCCGCTTCGACGGCGCGGCTTTCCGCGTGGAGTCGCACGCCCAATTGCCCGCAAAGGTTCGCGACAAACTCCGCGTCCGCTGCGCTGGCGCCTTCGCGGGTCTGGTGATCGAGATGAGCCGCCTCGACCGCGTAGCCAAGGTCACGCAACACGTGAAGCAAACAAACGGAATCCGCGCCACCCGACAAAGCAACCAGGATACGATCATCGGGTTCTGCCATGCGATGTACCCGCATGGTTTCTCGCACGCGCTCGAATAGCGAGTCCGTCACGGTTAGACCCCGCTCAACATCGTCAGGAACTTTCGCATTTGATTCGTGAAAGCATGCGCATACGGCGTGGCTTGGGCGTCCTCGCCCAAGGCTTTTGGAATCTGACCGCAGGTTCTCCCGTTAGACGTCCTGGGCGAGGACGCCCAAGCCACGGGGGCGTTCTTTTGGATTTTGATCATTCGAATTTGTTTCGAATTTCGGATTTCGCTACTCCGGTCACGGCGCGCCGGGGGCATTACGGAATCGTTCCTGAAGCTGCTTCCAGACCGCGAAGGACTGCCCAAGGTTGTCCCGCGGATCGCCCGGAATCCGGTAGCTTTGCAAGCCGACCGGTCCCGTGTATCCTTGGTCGAGGAAGGCCTTGAGCACCGTGTAGTACTCGTCCATATCCTCCGCTTCCAGGGGGCCGATGTCGTGGGGGCCTTCGTCGCCATTGATGGACATGACGTACATCTTGGGCGTGAGCGCCTTCGCCACTTCTTCAATCGGCCGCTGCCGATCGCCGAGCACTTTCCAATGGTAGAGATTGAACGAGGTTCCGAAATTGGGCCGGTCGACTTTCTCCGCGAGGCGCAGGGTGTCTTCCGGCGTCTCCACCCAGAGGTTGATGTGCGGGTACGGCGCCACCTTGATGCCATACGGCGCGGCCATGTCGGCGATCTCCTGAAAAATGGGCACCGCCAACTCATCGCCCGCGGGATCGGACGGTTTGAATTGCTTGCTGTGCGTGTTGCACCAGAGAATGGTGCCATGGTCTTTTAGCAAGGGCAACGCCTCGGCGAGACCGGGGTTGTAAGCCACTTCGCCCGGATCGATGCGCACGGCGAAATAGCTCGTGAACAACTTCAGCCCGTGCTTGTCCAGTTCCGCAAGCGTTTCGGCGAGGTTCTCGAGTTCCCGGTTGTCGAAACCGTCCAGTCCGATATCTGCCAGAATCTGGACCTGCTCCGCAATAGACTCCGGCCCGTCGACTTCCATGCTGTTCTTGTAGGCGAAGAGAGGATTGTCGAGCGCATCCGCGTAGCCGGGTTCCGCCATCAATAGCACTCCCACTAGAACAATGCATGCACCTTTCACCAAGGGGCACTCCGTGAGTCTGCTCATTTGTAATCCCTCGTTCAATCGGGCTATCAGCAGACGGCGAATCTTTTGTGCCGTCCGGCGTATGATGGTGCATACGCCTTTGCACCCGAATCGAGCGTAGTCGAATGAATCCAAGCGTTCAAGCGAGAGGGAGAAGCTCACATGACCGTGATCCGGCACATCGTACCGTTCCTGTCAATCGTCGCCTGCGCATTCGTGGCCCATGCCGACCTTCGGGTGACGGGCGCCGAATCGCCCGAGGGATGGACCGCGACCATACACGACGGTGAGCAGATCGTGTTTGGTCCGGCGGAGAGCGCGACGCACCTCACCGCCACGATCGCGACAAAGGACGGTCCGGTTACCCGCGCGGTTTCGTTCGCCTCGTACTCCGAGCAGGACCACAGGTTCTCCAACGGCGAAGTGTCCGGTCTGAGCCTCGAGGAAACCTACCGTTCCCTCGCGCCGGGGCTCATCGAACGCACCGTTACCGTACACGCAGATGCCGACATGCGCTACTTCCTGGATTTCGGCTGGCACGTGAACGTGGACGGCGACTTCCATTCCTTCACCGCGAAAGAGGAAGCGTCTGCCTCGTATAGCCCGGGGTGCTCCGGACCCGAGTTCGGCGGCGGATCCTTGCAGACCTTTCCGTTCCTCGGATGCCTTTCAGGAGATACCTTGTACGGCATCATCGGCGATACGCCGGGCCATTGGGAGAATCGTTCGTTCATGGCCTTTGACCTCGAAAGGCGCGCGTTCTCTCTGGCAAACGGGGACGGATCGGCGAGCCGCGTGATTTCCATTCCGCGAGAACTGGACGCCACGACGGTGTACCGCGCTGCCTTTGACGGATGGCAACGCATCGAGGCTGGAGAAACGCAGACGTGGACGACGTGGATCTTTGCGTCGCCCGCACAGTCGCACTACGACGTGCAACTGGCGGCCCACGTCGCCCTCGCCAACGCCAAGGGATTCAACGCGTCCGGTCTAGAAGCCATCCTTCGGAACACCTCGTATTTGCTCCTGCGCCGGAATTTGCTGCGGCCGGAAAGCGATTACATCTTCATCTCCGGCGTGGGCTACGGCTGGAAACAGTGGGTCACAGACGGGTTCTACATGAGCCGGGGTCTCAACGATCCCATGTACGACACGGCGGCCCAGGCGGCGGTCTTCTACGACCGCATCAGTTACGAAGACAACGCGCAGTATTACCTCATCTGGTCGGCGCTGGCGAAACGCGCCGGCGGCGATATCGACATGCGCACGGTGAGTCGCGCGTATCACTTCATGCGGAACCATGAAGTCGACGGCCTTTTCTATCCACCCCGCCTCAAACCGGATATCGACTGGATGAAGACCTACCACGACATGCTGCCCTACGACGACGATGACGCGCCCTCTTCCAACCAGGGATTCCATTGCGGCGCCCTAATGGCGGCCCGGGAACTGGGCTTCCCCGTTACGGACGAAGACATCGAGAAAGCGAAGGCCGGATACCGCCGCATGTTTAACGCCGAAGGCGGCTACATGGCCACGAGCCTCAAACAGCAGGACCACATTGGCCAGGATTCGCTGTACGGCGAAGTGCTCACGTACGCGGTGTTCGGCGAAAAGCTGTTGTCGGACGAGATCGTGAAGAAGCACATCGAGACGACGATGCGGATTCAGACGCCCTACGGCATGCGCGTGATTTCCGAGGCAAACGGAGACTTGCTGCCCGACCATACGGGGGTCTACGTCTACGGGGGGTCCTGGTTCCTCAACGACGCCTGCGTCTACCTCGACGGTCTCATTCACGGCATGGACCCGAATTGGATCGATGAAAAGCTGCTGTGGCGGCTCGAACGCGAACTCGCCGTCATGCCCGCGTTTCACGAATCCATCAGCACGGTCGATGGCCATCCCCACGGGCACCATCTTTATTCCTGGAACTCGGGGTTCTGGTGGCTGCGCCACGAAGTGCGTAGGCACCTCGGTATGGAAGGAGCCGATCCACTGTCCGCCGCGCTGGACGAGAAACTCGGAATTGATGCCGTCGATGGTATGCTGATGCTCGATCCGGCAATGTCGGGAACGCGGCCGAATTGGTAGTTTCAAATGAATCCTCTTTGGAGACAACGGTCATGACGTACAACCATCGAATACCGCTCCTCCTTGTTCTGATCTGCTTTGGTCTCGTGGCATCTATCGCGTCAGTGGCGGAAGGCGCGCCCGAATACGTTGTGAAGCCGACGCTCACGCCGCCTGAGCTGGCCGGCCGCTGGGACAGCCCCGTGTGGGAGCAGGCGAACACGCTCGAAGTGACGCACTTCTTCCCGGCGGAACAGCACCCCGGCGTCAGCGATCACAAGCCTGAAACCAAGGCGCGGGTACTTTATGACGACAAAGGACTCTATATTCACTTTCTCGTCCACGACCAGTACGTGCGCTGCATCGAGACGGAGTACCACGGAAAGGTATGGGAAGACGCCGCGGTCGAGTTCTTCGTGCAGCCCAAGGCGGACCGAGGCTACTTCAATTTCGAGATCAACTGCGGCGGAACGATGCTGCTCTCGTACCACGAAAACCCGAACTACACCGGGCCGTCACTGCGGGAAGGCGGAAGCGTGCCTTGGGAACTCGCGAAGGAAGTGACCATTTATCATTTCATGCCGGAAACCGTCGAACCGGAAGTCACCGAGCCGGTGACGTGGCACATTGAGTTCTTCATTCCGTTCGCGCTCGTTGAATCATATCTCGGACCCTTGGGCGAACTCCCCGGCCAGGAATGGCGCGCAAACTTCTACAAGATCGCCACCAACAATTCCCACAACCACTACGGCGCCTGGTCGCCGATCCTCGAAGGCGCGAGTTTTCATGCGCCGCAGTTCTTCGGCGTGCTCAAGTTCGAGTAAGAGTAAAAACGAGTCAGTCCATAGATGACGTAAATTAGCGCCATCTGGGAACTGGGAAGAAACCTCTTGACTTTTGATTACGGGTGTAATATTTTGTGAATTACATTTGTAATCAAAAGGAGAGGTCTCATGCCGAAGGTCCCCCAGATTTCCGAAGCCGAATGGGAAGTCATGCGCGTGTTGTGGGCCGATTCCCCGCAGACCGCGAACGAGGTCTGCGACGCGCTCGCCGGCTCGACCACCTGGAATCCCCGCACCATAAAGACCCTGTTGAACCGCCTCGTCAACAAGGGCGCCCTGAAATACACGCAGCAGGGCCGCGTCTACCATTACCGGCCTGCGGTCAGTGAGAGCGCCTGCATTCGCGCGGCGAGCCGGACTTTTCTCAAGCGGGTCTTCGGCGGCGCCTTGACCCCCATGCTCGCTCATTTCCTCGAAGAAGAGAAGTTGAGTCCCGAGGAGATCGCGGAGCTGAGGTCCATGCTCGACGAGCGGAGGGATTGACCATGATGGCCTTTCTCGATGGACTTGCGACAGCATTCGACAGCGTCATCCAGACGACGCTGCAGGCGACCGTGCTCGCCGCGTTCGTACTCGTGCTCCAGCGGCTGTTGGGCAAACGTCTCGCACCGCGTTGGCACTACGCCTTGTGGCTGCTGGTTTTGATTCGGCTGCTCCTGCCATGGACGCCGGAGAGTCCCACCAGCGTGTTCAATTATCTCCGCACAGAGCACGCGCCAACGCAATTGGCGACCTTGAATGCCGAACCGGATTGGCACTTGATCGACGCGTACGTCGAGATCAGCGCCGTTCCGCCGTTCACCGATCCGCCGAATTCATTTCGGTTGGACATCCCGGAATCGCGCATAACCTGGACCGACTGGTTGCGTCTGCTTTGGGTTGGTGTTGCCGCGCTCCTTGCCCTATACGTGTGTATCGTGAACGGGTCGCTCTGGTGGCGCGTGCGCCACGAACCGGCTATCGATGCAGGACCAGTCGCGGCCGAGTTCGCGGAGTGTAAGCAAGTCATGGGCTTGCGCGCATCCATTTGTTTGACTCGCACGCGTGCAGTGTCCACGCCGGCCCTGTTGGGATTGCTCCGTCCTCGCCTTCTCCTGCCGGAATCGATGGAGCGCACCTTGACCCGGGACGAGTTGCGCCACGTATTCCTTCACGAACTCGCCCACTACCGGCGCGGCGACCTCATCGTGAACTGGCTCATGGTAGCCTGCAACGTCGTCCACTGGTTCAACCCGGCCCTCTGGTACGCCTTTCACCGCATGCGCGCGGACCGCGAACTCGCCTGCGACGCCCTCGCCATGAGCTACATCGCGCCGGACGAAA
>CAZWDH010000252.1:0-10565 GCA_964632865.1 uncultured Nitrospiraceae bacterium | reverse complement strand
TGCGGAGTCGCAGTTGTGGTGCAGGCGTCCCGCCTGCTTCTTTCGCAGGCTGGAAGCCTGCACCACAAAGGACTGGCGCCCAAATGATTCGGAAACCGCGAAAGGAGATTTCCCCCATGGCCAATGCAAGCGACAAAGGCAAGACGATCGCGGGCATCACCGTGCTGCTGAGCCTGTTTACCGGCGTGACGGCCTACATCGTCGGCCTGCTCGCCGTGTTCTACGACCTCAACTTCGGCGGCGCGGGCGCCTGCTTCATCGCCTCCGCGCTGAGTTTCGGCCTGGCCGCAAACGCGGTGTTACGGGGGTAACAGGTACCTGCGTCTTCGCACTCTCAGCATGGCTCTGTGGATAGATCGAAAGGAGTGTCGCCATGAGATCGCGTCTTGGTTGGTGCATGATCGCGACATTTCTCCTCGTTTCCGCGTTCGGCTGCGGCTATCTGCGCGACAGAGCACTTTTTCAAGACGCGAGGCATGTTGTACCGTTGCTTCCAAAAGCCGCGGACGGGTCGGTACATTTCTCGATGGGCGCCTTTGAGGGAGGCACCGCCGTATTGGGGGAACAGGATACGGCGTTTTGGGTGAAGGAGGGTGTTCCCTATACGGTGTCCGAAGCCGCGCGGAACGCCGCGCCGGGTATGGCACAGGCGCCGGAAACGATTCAGTACAACGAGGAGTTCATCGCCGCCGTGGGAGGCGAGTTGTAGTCCCGCTCGAAGGTAGACGTGGAAACCATGAGCGAAATGCTCACTCACTCAGCCAATCGTGGCTACTCCCCCTCAAACCGCGCCTTCGCCGTTTCCTCGTCGATGAAGCCGTACCACATGCCGCGCCAGAAGGCGTCGACGAAGGCGGCGCCGCCGAGTTCGCGGCGTGTGTTCTTCTCGAACTGGAGCACGAGGTGGGCGGACTCCCAAGTCGCGCCGTGGTCTTTGGAGACGTAGAGGCCGGCGGGGGTGCCGGTGAACAGCGAATCGGAATTGCACGGGGCGAAGAGGGTCCGCGCGAGGGGGATGTCGAGCCCGGCGGTATGTTCCTTCCACGTGCCGTCGCCGGTACGAACGAGCACACCGCGGTCGCTCCCAGCGGTGAGTGCGCCGTTGGCAAAGACGGGTTTCGTAATCTCGCCGCGGACGAATAGGCTCATGATGCCGAGCATGCCGCCCTCGGCGTATTTCGCGTAGAGCGTCTCCATGGTGTTGGACCACGTCGCGCCCGCGTCGGTGGACTCCTGAATGAGCGAGTTCACGCCCATGCCGCCAAACTCCGAACGAACGCCCGCGACGATGTGGTCCGGGTCGGCCGGGTCCGCGACCAGCCAGGGGTAGGTGCGCGCGTATTCGCCGTAGCCGAAGCGCCCTGCGCGGGACCAGACGTCCTCGTTCAATCGGCGCGTGAAGAGGGCGTCGCCGGCGAGGGCGTAGATGCGGTCGCGCCGCTCCGCCGCGGGCGCGTCCGGCGAAGATGTATCGAAGGCGAGCGTGAACTGGATGGCGCCCGCGTTGGGCAACCCTTCCGTAACCGGTTCCCAGGTCTTCCCGAGAAACTCTTCGCCGAAATCAATGCTGCGGTACACGGCCCGCTCCGCGACCGCGTAAATGACGTTCGGGTTCACGGGATCGGTAACCACGTCGACGGGCGCGCCGCCGTCGCCGGGCACGGGCAGGCGCTCCCACCGGCTGCCTGCGGTAACGGAGAGATAGAACCCGTCATGGGCGGCGACGTAGAGCATGCGCGACCGCCGGCCCACTTCAACGGCCTTGGCCGGACTGGGAAGGGTCTCGTCGATGGGACGCCAGTTCGCGTCCGTGGCCGCGCCGTCGCGGGATTGGTAGAGCGAGCCATCCTGATCGACCGCGTAGATCACGAGCGGGTCCTCCGGCGACACAGCCACGTCCTGGACGATCCGGCTGACCCAGCCGTCGGCGCGGAGGAGGTTGCCCTTCCAGATGTATTCATTGTCCCAGGCGGCAGCGTAGACGGGGTAGGGCGGTTTCGCGTCTTTCCGGATGCTGTTCATGCGGGGTTGCACGGTCATGTCGGTCGGGAAGGTCTGGAGCGAGTACAGCGCTTCCTGCAGGGCTTTCTCCTTGCCGGGCGCGTCGGGCGCGAGGCCGAAGTAGATGTACGTGAAGAGGCTCTGCGCGTCGTTCACGTGGTTTTTCCAGATGGCGTCGGCGACCACGCGGTAGGCGGCGAGGAGTTCGGGATCGTCTTCGATGCGGAAGAGGTTTTCGAGATGGCAGATAACGTGCTCGGCGTCGTCGAAATCCTTCTCCGTTTCGAGCGTCTTCAAGCTGCGTACGCCGTACTGGTCGATGAGCCGGTCATAAACTCCTTTGAACTTGGGATCGCTTGTGGCATGGTGGGCGACCTTCGCGCCGGCGATGGCCATCATGATCCGCATGTTCAACGTCTTGCCGTCGGTCATGCCGAGAATCGGCACGGGCTGCCCGTCGTAATTGCGGATGATCAGATCGTTGTCCACCCAATAACTCACGAGCGCGTCGATGGCGTCGCGGCAGCGGTCCTTCTGATCGCCTTCGGCGGCGAGGTCGTAATATTGGCCGAGACCATGAATGGAGTCGCTGTAGTTGTGGTGGCTCGGATCGGCGACCCAGCGGAAGTCCTGCCCGTCGGCCGTGCCCTGGTGCCACTCGTCGCGTTTGCTGCCCGCGCGGCGTTCCTCGTAGGTCTCGCCGTGGCCGAGGAAATAGCCGCGCGCCTGGAGACCGCGCGTGCCGGTGATGCGCTGGCAGCGGTAGACCGCTTTAAACAGTTCATCCGCGCGTTGTTTCGCCGCGGCGATCTGCTCGGCAGGTGCGCCGGCTTTCTTGAGATAGGCGTACCGGTAGGACGCGCCCGCGAGATGGTTCGAGGTCCAACACACTGCGTGAACCACATCCGCGAAGGGGTTGGTCGTCGTGAGGTCGAATTCCTGCCCCGGTTCCGGGATCTGCACGAGGGACGGGTAGAGTCCGAGGATGTTGTGCTTCGCGACGATGCCCTCCTCGATGATGCGGTCCTTTTCGAGCAGCGGCTGCCGCCAGGTCTCTTCAGCGTGAAGGTTAGAGGTCAGGAAAACGCACAACAGCAGGGCAGGGACGAATCGCATGACGAAAACTCCTTTCTGGGCAGTCTTGGTCATGGTACGCCCTCACGGGGCGTCAGGCAAAGGAAGGCTCGGACCGATCAGTCGGATCGGTCGGATCGGTCCGATCGGTCCGATCACCGGCAATGCTTGCGCTACGTCTTGTGAGTCTTCTCATATTGCTCGCGGGCGCGGGCGATGGCTTCGGCGAGCGGTTCGGGATTCTGCGAACCGATGAGGATCGGCCGGGTGTCCATTTCGAGGAGGACGCCACGGTCGCCGCGCGCGTTGAAGAAGGTTGTTGGTTTGCTTTCGAACATACCCATCCGCATGCCCCATCCGCCGGCGTTTCGTAGCGGGTTGTACTTGACGACGCGCTGATCCCCAATCGACTCGTGGCGCACGCGGCGCCACATCATGGGGAACAAGACGCCGAGCGAGACATAGATATCCTCTTCCCGTACGCGCACGCGGAGCAGCATGAGGTTGCATACGAGCAACAAGCCGGCCATGGTGAGTCCGACTACGCCCATGGGGATGGGTTCGCTATCGGGGTTGCCGGGGTCTTTGCCGAGGCCCACCATGACGGCAAGGGTTCCGAAGACCATGACAAACATGAGGATGTAGACCCAAAGGGCGAAACGCTGGGTCTCTTCGTAGAGGGTTCGGTTCATGGCGTGGGCTCCTGATTCACACGGACCGACACGGACGAACACGGACGAACACGGACCTGCACGGACCTGCACGGGCGCGTCAGCAGAGCCTTCCGCGGGGCCTACAATATCGCGTGCAGTTCTTCCAGCACGGCCAGGGATTCCTGGTGAATCACCGGGGCTACCTTTGAGCCGCCGGAGTTTTCTTCGCCGTATTGCGGTTTGTCGGTGCGGCCGTAGGCGTAGGGCGGATCGACGTCCCACTGCGTGCGAGGGATGATGTAGCCGATCTCGTCGTTGGCGAGACCGATCACCATATTGACCTTGCCCTTCATCTGGGGCCGCAACGGCGGCACCTCGACCGGCGCGCCAGGGAAGTCCCCGCCTTCGGGCGATTCAATGCCGCCTTCCACAATCTCCGGGTAGATCTCGCCGGGGATAGTCAGAATTTCCAGATCGCCGATGCGGATGGCATTGATCTCCGTCTTGGCCTTGCCCCAGTACCAACCGGGATGGATAAGGCCGAGCATGCAGGCGTAGCCGAACAGGCCTTCCATAGGAACGAAAATGGTCTTTGCCACGACCGCGACCTGCGGATTCTCCACGCGGGTAGCACCGTCGCCAAGCTGGGACTTCACGACTTCGATGGCCACGTTTTCGCCAAGGGCTTCGGCCTTCGGGAAGCTGTCCTCCTCAAACTTCTGCATGCCGTCGCGATGGGGCACGGTCGTGTGCAACTGGGTCATCAGCCCGCCGACCATCCCCTGGAAATACAGGCACATGCCGCCCAAGGCCTCGACCCCGTTCGGGTCGCTGACGCCTGTCTCGACGCCCAGACGCAGCCAATGGGGAAAGTCGGAGGTAAGCAGCGAATTGCCGCCGCCCAGGGTTTCCACATGGTTCCCCCAAGAGACCATGGTCCCGATAGTTTCGTCCGTTCCGTGTTTGACGAAGCGGGCGCTGCAAATATTGAGGTCGTAGACGATGGGCTTCCGGCTGTCGTCGACGAAGCCCTCGGGTTCGATGACCTTTTCCGCGAGGATCATGTCCGCCGATTCGAGGTTGCGCACGGACTCCTCGATGGCCTCCTTGCAGGCCTGCTGAATCTGCTTCATGTACCCGTGGTCGAACTTGGGCCGGAACGGCGAGTAGCTCCAGATGCCCATAGTATCCGGCGCTTCGTGATTGTGACTCGTCGAGAACATGACATGGTCGATGCCAAGCGCGGGGTCCAGCGATTTGCGCACGGCGATGAACTTCTCGTGAAGGATGCCGATACTGTCGATGGTGACCATGGCCAAGGTGACGCCGTTGTTGCGCACCGCGATGGACCGGACCCACAGAGGATCGTTCACACCCTTGGCCGGGCGGTTGTTGGAAAACCCTGCCATCCAAACGAGGTCCATCTTGCCATTGCCGTTCGTGTCCTCCCAGGTGTCGCCTTTGTCCTCGTTGTACTTGCCGTCGCCGTCAGCGTCCGTCCAGGAGTCATACAGGGAGAGGTTTGGCGTGATATCCCGTTTGGCCACGCCCACTTCCAGCACGCCCGGCGTGGCGGTGCTTCCAGCGGCCGGCTTGACAAGATCGGCGCGGTAGAACCGGTACGGCCCTTTCATACGATAGCCGAGAATGGCAACCAGCAGCAGGACGACCAAGGCGATGGCAGAGAGGATCTTGTGATTGGTGATAAACGCAGGCATATCGGTACTTCTCCTATCCGGCCAGACTACCCGATTCCCGGCAAAGTTTGCAAAGCCCCCATCCCCAACAGGTTGGCCCGAAAAGGGGTTTAATTGGCGCTGAAAATACGGTATAGTGAATACGTTACGCGAATCAGCGTCTGGTTTTGAGAGGAACAGATAGACGCCGAAGGGGGTTCGCCGGGCGTCCAGAGGTAAGCGTATCATGATGGCTTCACAGAAGAAAGATTGGTTGGGTTTGGCGGTCAGCATCGGGCTGGCGGTCGTGTTGTCCGTGGGCGCGATCGCGACCTTCGGCGGCGCCGGCAACGCAGAGCGCGCGGATGGCGCCTCCGGTATCGAAGTGCAAACGCCCGACCAAACCGGCACGATCGGCACCGACAAGGGCGTCAAGAAGTTCCAGACTACCGACGCCTACTCCCTGATGCCGGAACACCGCGCCGAATAGTCTCCATTTAGCCGTTCACTCCGGCCGTTCGCTCAAGAGAGCGCGCTGCCGGAGTTTTCTTTTTGGGTCCATCGCGATCTACCATGCCGGGCACGGCGCGGTGCGAAATGAAAAATGGGGAGAAAAATGGGGACAGCCACCATTTTCCTTCTCAGCACTTGCCCCTTTATTCGGTAACCGAAAAGGAAAATGGTGGCTGTCCCCATTTTTCTATTCGGAGGACAAAAGAAGATGCCCAGGTTGCAGATTGCGTTGCTTGTTGCCGGCGTTGCGGTCGTGGGAGCGGCGAGCGGATTCATGGCCTCGTGGATGTTTGGCGGTGTGGTTTCAGCCGCGCCTGCCTATCTCGAAGCAAACGAATTCCGGCTGGTCGATTCTACCGGTGCGGTGCGTGGAAGTTTCGGGACCGACCCGGACGGCACAACGCGACTGGTCTTTTCCGACGAACAAGGCGTACCGCGTCTCTGGAGCGGCGTCATGCCGGACGGTACGGCCATGATTAACCTGAACGACGATACCGGGAGCCCGCGCGTGTTCGTGCAAGTGAGCGGCACAGGACCGCTGGTGGCCATGCGGGACTCGCAGAACACGGGGCGAATTTACCTCCAGGTCAGCGAGGACGAACCGCTCGTCAATCTGCGCGACGCCAGCAACCAGGGGCGCATCTTCATCAAGGTTGGCGAAGAAGGGCCGGCCATCTGGTTCAACGACGAACAAGGCCGAACCGTCTTCACGCAGCGTTGATACGCAATCGACTGAGGATACCGATGACGAAGGTGCGTAAACGCTCTACGGAGATGCTCGGCTTCACGTTGATCGAGTTGCTGGTGGTCATCGCGATCATCGGCATCCTGGCTGCAATCCTGTTGCCGGCGTTGGCGCGGGCGCGGGAAGCAGCGCGGCGGGCCGCATGCCAGAGCAATCTCAAACAACTGGGACTTTCGCTCACCATGTACGCGGGCGAGCACAGTGGGAAATTTCCACAACGACAAGTATTCAAAGTCGACGGATCGCTCGGACCCGAGATGATGTTCAGCGGTCCCGCCATGATCCCGGAGTACATTACGGACTACAACGTAATCTGGTGCCCATCCTGGGGCGCCACGTCAACGCTGATGGAGCGCTACGACGAGGGCAAAGGCAATGGGGACGGCGTATTGGAACCCACGGAGATCGGTCAAGAGCCATACCATTACACGGGTTGGTTGTTAATGGACGATGTCAATATCATCGGGCCGCTCGTGGGAACGGCGGGCACCGGAGTCAACGGCAGGCACGAGGAGCCGGAGTTCATGAACACGCCGTGGGGCGAACTCGCCCTGGAGAATGTGGCCACGAACGGTGAAGCGAGCGATGAAGACTTCACGGTGTCCTCCACGTATGCGGGTACGCAAGTGGGCGGCGGCGACACGATCTACCGGCTGCGGCAGGGTATCGAGCGGTTTCTGATCACGGATATCAATAACCCGGCGGGGTCCGCGGCCGCAACAAGTGAAGTGCCGCTGATGTGGGATCACGTGTCGACCAAAGTCATCGATTTTTCCCACGCGCCGGGTGGCGGGAACGTGTTGTATCTTGACGGGCACGTGGACTTCCTGAGGTACCCGAACGAGAAGTTCCCATTCACGATGGACAGTGGGCGGACGCTGGGCCGGTACGGGAAACCGTTTGATGGGTTTTAGGGCGCACGATGCAAGGGACGCATACGTTCTGAAGAACGAGCCACGTTGGAGCGCATGCCTTTGAAATCCTTCGAAACCGGGTGTATAAGGCAATCGGAGTTCAGGCCCTCCTCGTGCGATTCTGAATTCCATTGCAAGATGCGTAGTTGAAGTACCTTCAATCCAGAACTCCAAAGGACCGTCCCTTCATGAGAACCACATTCGTTGTCGCCCTAATCGCGTTTGCGCTTGCCGCCGCCGATGCCGCTGAGCCGTTGCTTATGCGCGCGCCTTCGGGCGAAGCCTATGTCGAACTGAACGAAACCGGCCGCACCATCCTTCCGAACGGGCGCTTCATCACGCCCACCGGCACGATGATCCGCGTGCAGCCGCACCCCTATGGCCTGACCATGAGCGCGGACGGCCGCTGGGTCGTGGCGGTGTGCAGCGACGATCCCCAACTGGCCATTCTCGATCTCGCGAACCCCGACGCCCCCGCCCTCTCGCACATCCCCGAAAACCTCGGCGAAGGCGAGGGCGTCTTGGACGCGGCCTTCATGGGTGCCGCGATCGACCCCGCAAACAAGGTGGCCTACATCGCGGGCGGCGGCGACTGGAGCGTCATGGCATTCGACCTGGAAACGCGGGAGCGCCTCTTCCGGATCGATTGCGCCCACCAGAACGAGGACGGCGATTTCACCTTCGGCTACACCGGCGACCTGCGTCTCTCGGATGACGGGAAAACGATCTACGCCGTCGACCAGTCGAACTTCCGCCTGCTCATTATCGACGTGGAATCGCAATCCGTGCGGAAGTCTATCGGCGTCGGGCGGTACCCCTTCGGGATAACCTTGTCGCCGGACGGCAAGAAGGCCTACGTCGCCAACGTAGGCATGTTCGAGTACTCCTATGTGCGCGACGATAAAGGCGGTATCGCGTCGCTTGAATTTCCTCCATTCGGCGTGCCGTCCAAGGATGCCGAGCGCGGCGTCGAGATCGACGGCAAGAAGGTCGAAGGCCTCGGCGATCCCAACGACATTCGCGGCATGTCAGTCTGGGCGGTCGACATTTCCAAACCCGGCAAGGAGAAGGTCGTTGGCAAGACGAAGACCGGTCATCTCGTCGGCGAGAAGCTGGAAGGCTTCCCCGCCGTGGGCGGCAGCAGTCCGAACTCGATCGCAGCCACCGAGAAGTTTGTGTACGTCTCCAACGGCAGCAACGACAGTATCAGCGTCATCAATCCCAAAAGCGGCAAACGGCAGCACGACATCGATCTCGTGCTCGATCCGCGCGTGGACCACCTCCGCGGCATGATCCCCTTCGGCGTAGCCCTCTCGCCGGATCGGGAAATCCTGTACGTCGCGGAAGCCGGCATCAACGCCATCGGGGTGGTGCGTCTGTCCGACGAAAAAGTGCTGGGCCACATACCGACGGCGTGGTTCCCCAGCAAGCTCGCGGTCTCCCCGGACGGCAAGCGGCTCTACGTGGCCTGCGCGAAAGGCATCGGCTCTGGACCGAACGCGGGCCCAGGACACAAGGCCGGCGACCCAACCGGCATCGGCGCGCTCATGCGAGGGTACCTCAACATCATCGATCTACCCCAATCGCAGGAAGCACTCGACGCCATGACGCGGCAAGTCATTGAGAACAACGTCGAGTTCTACCCCATATCCGAAGATACGCGTCCGAAGGGACATCCGGTTCCTCCCGCGCCCGGCACCTGGGAGAGTCCCATCAAGCACGTTATCTACGTGACCAAGGAGAACCGGACCTACGATGAAGTATTCGGGGCGCTCCCGGGCGGCCGCGGCGACGCGGAACTGTGCCGGCTTGGAAGGCCCATCGACGTCTCCAACAAGGACAACTCGCGCACGGTGAAGGATGTCGTGCTCATGCCAAACCACGTGGCGCTTGCGAAGCGATTCGCCGTCAACGACAACTTCTATTGCGATTCCGATCATTCCGTCGACGGCCACCGCTGGCTCGTGGGCACCTATCCCAACGAATTCATGGAAGCCAAGATAGGCGAGAACGCAAAAGGCGACGGCCCCGGCAACCACATGTTCATCGGGTCGTCCGGCGCGATCTATCCCGAGGACTATAACGAGGCGGGCGCCATCTGGGAACACTTCGCGCGAGGCGAACTGCGTTTCCGCAACTACGGTCTCGGCTTCGAGTTCAAGCCCCAATTGGAAGAGCAGGAGTACAAGTACACGGGCATCCGTCTGCCCATCAACTACCCCATGCCGGAAGTCTTGTTCCAGAACACCTCGCGCGAATTCGCCACCTACAACACGAGCGTTCCCGACCAGTTCCGCATGGATATGTTCCAGAAGGAATTCGAAGAGCGCTGGCTCAGCGGCAAGGAGGCATTCCCCGACATCATCACGATGATGCTGCCCAACGACCACGGGTCCGGCGAACGGCCCGACGACGGATACCCCTTCTGGGGATCCTACATGAGCGACAACGACCTCGCCCTCGGCCGTCTCGTCGAACTCATCAGCCACAGCCCCTTCTGGGAGAACACGGTCATCATGGTCACCGAAGACGACGCGCAAGGCTACCGCGACACTGTCGACGCGCATCGCTCCATCTGCATGGTCATCGGACCCTACGTGAAACCGGGCTACGTTTCGCACCACCACGTGAGCATGTCGAGCATCCTGAAAACCATGTTCCTTATCCATGGGTTGCCCGCGTTGAACCAGTACGACGGATTCGCGACGGACCTCGCCGACATGTTTACCATGGAACCGGCGAACGCGAAACCCTACAACGCGCTCCCCGTGAACGCGGAGATTTTCGATCCGCAAAAGGCCTTCGATCCCCTGGATGAAGAGTTCGACTGGGAAGCCGCGACGGAATATACCTCGGTCGACGATCAGGAATACCTCGACACCGATCCCTACGGCCACAGTGGCGAGTCCGGCCACGTCGCCCGGACCGAGTAACGCGGCAATAGAGCTGGAACCAAAGCGGAAGCCAATTAGGAGAGCGGGTTTTCCAA
>CAZWDH010000251.1:0-10647 GCA_964632865.1 uncultured Nitrospiraceae bacterium | reverse complement strand
CGACAATGGCCGAGAACCGGAGCGGGCACGTCATCAACGTCAGCACCATGGGAGTGCTGGCGAACCCGCCTCGTTTCTCTGCGTACGTGGCCTCCAAGTCGGCGTTGGACGCATTTTCCCGTTGCGCGCAGGCCGAATACCTCGACAAGGACATCTTCTTCACCACCATCAGCATGCCGCTGGTGCGGACGCCGATGATCGATCCCTCGGGGATCTACGAGAATGTGCCCGCCTTGTCCGCGGACGAAGCGGCAGACATGGTGGTGCGCGCGATCGTCGACAAACCGCGCCGCATCGCAACGCGGCTGGGTGTCTTTGCCCAGATCATGCACGCCGTTCTACCGAATGTGGCGCTGGTGGTCCTGAACACCGCGTACAAACTGTTCCCGGATACCGGGCGCGGCAAGGAAGGCGACTTGGCAGTGGAAGCGCCGCCTTCGACGGAAGCGGTGGCGTTCGCTTCGTTGATGCGGGGAATCTATTGGTAATTCGGAATTGCGAATTACGAATTACGAATTATGAATGGGGGACTGCGTTCCGATGGGTTCTGAAGAGGAGGTAGTTTGTTGATGGAGTATCGGGAGCTTGGAAAATCGGATTTGAAGGTGCCGGTGGTGTCGTTTGGGGCGTGGGCGATAGGCGGTTGGATGTGGGGCGGCACGGACGACGCTGCGGCCATCCGCGCGATTCACCGCGCCATTGACGAGGGGATGACCCTGATCGACACCGCGCCCACGTACGGCATGGGACACAGCGAGCGCATCGTCGGCGAGGCTATTCGCGGGCGTCGTGACGATGTGCTGATCGCGACCAAATGCGGCATCCGATGGGACCTCGAAGGCGAACATGACGGCATGAAGACCGTCACGAACGAGGGAAAGGAAGTGACCCTCGTGCGCAATCTCACACCGGAATCGATCTTCCATGAGGTGGACCAAAGTCTTCAGCGGCTGGGCATCGACCAGATCGATCTCTACCAGTGTCACTGGCCCGACCCGAAAACGCCTGTGTCGGAGACGATGGACGCGCTGCTCGAGATTCAGCGGCAGGGCAAAGTACGCGCCATCGGCGTGAGCAACTTCACGGTCGAGATGATGCGGGACTGTTTGAAAAAGGGTTACATCGCGAGTGACCAACCGAAATACAACCCGCTGGAGCGGGAAATCGAAAAGGATGTGCTTCCTTTTTGCGCCGAGCAGCAGATCGGCGTGCTCGCGTACAGCCCCATTGCCCAGGGGCTCATGACCGGTAAGGTAACACCGGATCGCACTTTTGAAGAAGGCGACGCGCGGGCCGACAAGCCGTGGTTCACCGTGGAAAACCGCAGACGAATCTTGGCAATGCTGGAGAAAATCAAGCCCATTGCGCAGGCACACGATGCGACATTGGCACAGGTGGCAACACGTTGGGTCATCGACCAATCCGGCGTCACAACGGCCATCGTCGGTGCCCGCAACGAAGAGCAGGTTGCAGAGAACTCTAAGGCCGGATCGATCAAACTCAGCGCGGAAGAGCTGGCCGCAATCCGGGCAGCGGTTGAAGAATTGGGCGAGCCGGTGTAACCGCCGGTCGGACAGGCCCGCACGGACCGACATAGACAAAGGGACAAGACTGCCGCCCTTGCCTATGCCAACGTGTTGTTTTCTACGGCTACTTTTGCGGCGTCTTCAATGGCCAGTGCCGTTTCGGTACCGGCGCCGATGGTGCAGTTTCGGATGGAGTTTGCGGTTCCCGGTCCGGTCCACCGAATAGCCGAAGGCATCAGCTTTTCCTCGCGCGAATCGGCAATCGTGCAGGCCGAGATGTTGACGAAACGGCTATCCGCGATACGGATTCCCGGGACGCCGGGGTCGGTAATCTGGCTGCCGTTCAACGAAAACCGCTCGCAGCGCAGCACCTCGATGGAGCCTTCCCGCTCGATCACCACCGGTGTGGAAGCGGTGTGCTTTCCTTCAAACGAATCGCGAATGGCCGAACCGCTGAATATGCAGTCCGTCGAGTCTTCGAAGGTGATGCCCGTCGCCAGCGCGTTCGGCAAGTAGTCGCGATTGTGATTGAAGCAGTTTCCGGAGACTACGATGTTGCGGCTGTTCTTCACGTGCAGATTGCGCTTGTGTCCGCTGTAGATGAAGTTGCCGCTTAACGTCACGCCATCGCATTGATCCATCAAGACGTTCGTTTCCTGGCTGCCGATTAGATTGCCGCTGATGGCCAGCATGCCGACCCCGGCCTTGGTCTTCACATCGCTGCCGATGAGCATGATGTTCGCGCCTCCGGGTGAGTGCCGCGCTTGTATGGTATTGCTCGCGATGGTGCCCTCGCGCATGGAAGCGCTTTCGTCTGAACACTCGATCCAAATCTCAGCGCTTGGCGCCACGTCTACGCCGCCGCTCTTGTCGTAGTTGTATTCGATGTCGTTTCCCGTGATCTGCACATTGCGCATCTCGCCGTTCAGAATCTTGATGCCGGACTGGGCGTTGTAGCTGATATGCGAACTGGCGATGATAACCTGGTGCAGATTCACGTGGTCGAAGAACACGCCAATGCCGCGGTTGTGATAGATGTGGCAGTGCGAGATCAGCACGTTCCGCGCGCGAGTCTGGACATGGATGCCGTGGCGCAGTTCCCGCAGCAACACGCCTTCAAAGGTGCTTTGCATCGTCCGTTCGATATGGATGCCATCCGCCTCAGGGTGTTTGCCTTCGATCTCGATGTTCAGAATCGTCGGCATGCGTTCTTTCTGCCACACCCCTGCCTGGAACCCGCCGGGATCGGCGCTGGCGTCGTGGGTGCCGATGATGCGAAAGGCAGGCCCCGCGCCCTCCATCAAAACCTTGGCGGTGCCGCCGGAACCCGACAGGCAGACGCGCCCCGTCTTCGATTCGTCCAGCACGATGCTCTGCGTAATACGGTAGTCGCCGGGCGGAAACACGATCTCGTTCGCATTGCTATCGACTGCGTGTTGAATGGCCTTCGTATCGTCTACTTCACCGTCGCCCACGGCTCCGAAATCGCGAACACTCCGCATGATTACCTCCCGGCTTGAATGCATGTTGAATGGGTAGTGTTGGGGATCATGCGCGCCGATTGCAAGATGGCGGCGGTCCCGCGCGCGTACGCGGCGCGTCCGATCATGTACAATCGGCCGGGGAGTATGAAGGACTACTCGTTTTTCGCCTATGCCGGTATCCAAGACCATAGCACGCAATACGAAGTTCAACGCCGCGGGACGCCTGTGGGAAGCCGTGGTTGGCGTTGTGCTGCTGGCCTATGTGGTGCGTACGCTCGATCAGGCCGGCTATGGCATGTGGTCGCTTCTCGGGCCGTTCCTGGGTTACGTTGCATTGCTCGACCTGGGTATCGGAAGCGGCTACGCCAAGTTTATCGCTCAGTACCGCGCGCGGGAAGATGCGCAGCGCATTTCCGAAGTCGTGACCACGGGCCTCTTCGCGTACAGCGCGCTGGGCATTGCCATCGTCGCTGCGGGGTGGGCCTTCATCGATGTCGCCATCGACGGGGTGCTGGGATTCCAGGAGCTTCGCGGGGCGAGCGCGCCGCGCGAATGGGTGGTCGCGGATTTGCGATTCCTGTTCCGCTGGGGACTCGTCCTGATGGCGGTTTCGAGTTGTGTCAACGTTTTTTCGGCCATTCAGACCGGCCTCCAACGCATGGGCATCACGAACGTCGTCTCGTTCATTATGTCCCTGGTGAAGGTTGCGGCAACCGTGTTCTTTCTGGAAACGGGCTACGGCGTGCGCGGATTGCTCTACGCGAACGCCGTGGTACTGGCCGTATTCGCTCCGCTCAGCATCGTCACCGGATTCTACCTGCTGCCAACGCTCCGCGTAACGCCCAGTCGCCTGACGCGCAGAGCCTTTCATGAATTGTTCGGGTTCGGCTGGCGCACGCAGATTTCGCGTCTGTCAAACCTGATCACCTTTGAAACCGACATGGTCATCATCGGCTTCTTCCTCGGAGGGGTCGGCGCGGTCGGCGTGTATCAGGCGGGAGTGAACCTGGTGAATAAGGTGCGTCAGGCGCCGCTGGTCTTGTTGAGCGCGCTGATACCCGCCGCGTCGGAACTGGACGCGCAAGAGGATCGCGAGCGTTTCGCTCAGTTGTATTTGCGCTCCACGAAGTACGTGGCCTCGATCGCGGTGCCGATGATCCTGATCAGCGCCTGCCTGGCGGGACCGCTGGTGCGCACCATGTTTGGCGCGGGTTTTGAGACCTCGGCCTGGGTCATGCGCATCCTCGCGCCGGGATATCTTGCAAACGTGCTGGCTGGCGCGGGGATTGCGCTCGCACTCGGAAAAGGCCGTCCCGAGCTGCAAATGTACGCAGGTATCATTGCCATGGCGGGGAATCTCGCGCTCACCGTGGTGCTATACCTGTCCATTGGATTCTATGGCGTCCCGGCGGCGACGAGTATCGCCATGGTCGTTGCGAGCTTGTGGTTCGCCGGCGTCATGCGCAAGGAAACCGGAACCGAACTGGGCGCCTTGTTTCACGAGGCCCTCTACTGGCCGATCGTGGCGAGCGCGCCAGGAGTGATTCTGTGTGCCGCGGCGGATTGGCAATCGAGCGGTATGGAGGGTTGGGCTCCCAATGCAATGGCTGTGGTGGTTGCGGCGGGAGCGGCTGGCGGGATCTATCTTGCCATCGTGCGATACGTGCCGTTTCTCGACGATTTTGACCGGCGCTTCCTTGATGAACACCTGTGGTTGCGCAGGTTGCCGTGGCTGCGCAAGTTCGTCATTCGGCAATCGCGCGCATGAGGCTGGTGGAATTTTCGACAGTGGAAAACGTGAGGACGGCGAATCGACCAATCCGAACTCCACTATGGGTCTGGCTGATCGTAGTCGGCCTGGCCCTGATCGAGCCGGTGACCCACCTCTGGATCGCCTTCGGATTGCCCGACGGCAGCGTTCCCACGGGTCTTCACATCCCGGACACCATCTGCTTTCGCGTGTTCATGGATATGTTCGAATCCGGATTCCATTCGCCGCACGCGACCTGTCAGGCGCCGCAAGGATCGCAGTACATCGGTTATTTCGCCGTTCCGTATTATTGGCTCTACGGGGCGCTGGGCCTCGTGGGACACGTCCTTCAGTTGAACGACTTTCTCCTGCTCGGGTTTGGCAATGGCCTTGTCGCTTTTCTTTACTTGTGGGTTGTTTACCGTTTCCTGGTGCATGCCGCGCCACGGTACGCGAATCTCGCCTTCATTTTCTTCACCTTGGGCGGCGGATTGGGCGGGGTGTTGTACGTTCTGACCGGTCTCCTGGGAATGCATGGGGCAACTGGTTTCGAGGAGAACTTCGCGCGCCACGCCCTCTACGAATTGATTGAAGGTCCCGTTCTATCGCCGGTACTCCATTTTCCCCGCTTGTACTACGGCGTGGCGTTCGTCTTGTGTTACGGCAGCCTTACCCAACTGATCAAAGCGTCGCGATCCGGTGCGCGCCGTCATGCGGTGTTCGCTGCGATACTGCTGGTCATAGCGTCGTTCATCAATACACGGTTTGGAGCCTTGGCGTGGGTGGTCGCCATGTTCTACCTGTACACACAGGAGGACATCGAGAATCGGCTAAGGTTTCGAGCCGCCGTCACCATGACCATTGCCGTAGGACTCGGGATTGTGGCGGGCCTCCTGATGTTGGGTCTGAATCCAAGCATCGTCGGGACGACCGTATCCACCGTGCGCCAGGCCATGTGGCTCTTTCCGTTCTTGAGCGCGACGTTCTTCTTTCTGCTCCTCGTCCCGAACGAGATCCGCAGATCGCTGCCTCGAATGCCGTTGCTCGGCCGGGCGTGTAGTTGGGGCGCTGTTGGGTACCTCGGCGTGTTCGCGCTCTTGTACGTTGGGCATCAAGTGTATTGGGGGAACTACCTTAAAGGCGGCGAGCCGGACGCTGCCCTGTTCAGCTCTGACAAGGCCCTCATCGGTGCAGTCGCTGGCTTTATCTTCGGCATGACACGACGCGAGCGCGGCCGTCAACCTGATCCCGAGTTGTCATGGGTCGTGCTTTGGCTTCTGTCGTTTCTTGCCGTGGCTGTGTCGACGTGGGGAAACGGGTGGTTTCTCGGGTTTTCCCCGCAACGATGCATGGCCATGTTAGGTGTCCCCATCGCACTACTGGCAGCACGCGGCGCGACGCGACTGCACAGCCACCGTCCATTCGTGGCCCGCGCGATCGTTTCAACGATCATCGCGTGCGGAGTTACATCTGTCGCGGTGGGCTCGCTGTGCTTCCAAGGTCCGCTCTTCCACGAACCCGGCAAGGATCCCTTCGCATGGCACCATACGGAAGCGATGACGGAAACCGATGCGAGTCTTCTCGACGCCTTGGGCGCGGGGGTCGTGCTCGCGCCAAAGCCTATTTCGGATGTTATCGCGCTTCGCCCGGGTAACAGCGTGCTCTTCGGAGCGGCGACCGGCCACGCGGACCAGTTGTACGAGACGATGAAGGAAGGGGTCCAACGGTTTTTCGATCCCAATACGGCGAATGAATACCGGAGAGTATTTCTATCGGAGTGGTGCGTGGACTACGTCTATTGTCCCGATACCTTTCCCGTTCATCCGGACACACTGGCGGAGCTTATCGGGATGCAAGAACTGGAGGTAGTTGGTCGCGAGGGAGACGCGGTCCTGTTCCGGCGCGTGGAATAACGGGACGAGCAAATGCTCCCGCGTTGTCGACTCACGCCGTGGTTGCGTCACCAACGGGGTCTTCTCCGAGCAGCAACCGGATGACCGCGTTGGCCTGGTGGTGGGCGGCTACGCCGACGCGCGGGGCCATGAGCCCGGTACCCGGTTGAGCCGCGGTCGTGAGATCGCCGACAACCGTGATCCCGGTGCCGAGCTTGCGGGTAACCACAGTGTTGCTTGGGGCATGGCCAGCGAGGCCGGTGGCTACCACGATGGGTGTTTTGGGATGGGCGCGCCGGAAACTCTCGGTCAACATGGCTTTTTCCTCCGCCACGTCAAAGGCCTCGGCCAGCACGTCCACCTGCGCGAAGATGGTGGGGACGTTGGCGGGAGTCAGGCGTTCCGTGTGGGTCTCCAATGCAACGTAGGGATTGACCCGCGACAAGTTTGCACTGAGTGCCTGCGTCTTGAGCATGCCCACCTGATCGAAAAAATACTGTTGCCGGTTCAGATTGCTCGGTTCCACCACGTCGAAATCGACGAGCACGAGTTTGCCCACACCCACTCGCGCGAGCGCGATGGCAATCGCGGAACCAAGTCCGCCCAAGCCGGCGATGCCGACGCAGGAACGTTTCAACACCGCGTGAACGCCGGGAGTATGACGCGCGGCCATGAGCGCCTCCATCTCGTCCTGCCGTGGTGCTTCGCCTCGTCGAATGAATACCACCTCGTCGCCTTCGGAGAGCACGCAATCGCTTCGGGCCGGCGCGCCGTTCAACACCACGATATCCGCATCCGGCTTCACCTCGTCCCGCAACTGGAACAAGGTCGTGCCATTCTCGACGGCGATGGGCTTTTCGGACAGTAGAATCTGCATTCATGGATCCTTGCATAAGCAGCGTGATGTTCCCGATATCCTATCGTAATTCGCGGCACACGAACCACGTCGGGCTGTGGACAGGCCGGTGGACGAGTTGAACCCGCGCGATTCGTGTGCGAGGCTTCACCAATCGAAACCAATCCCGATGGAGCCGGTCGTTCCGTGAACGCTCCGGCCTCGGGGAGCAAAAAGTGGCGGTATACATGAACTACCTTGCCCTTGTTGTAACCTTTCTTGCCGCGGCGCCCAATTCGCAACCTGCGCCTGCTCTGCTCCAACCCGGCGAGTTGACGATCCGGTATCGCGAGGAACACCCCTGCGTAAGCGTGACCAGGGCCGATGTGGAGCAGGCGGCGCGACGCGTAGAGAATCACGCCTGGGCACGGGCTATGCGAGACGAAATTGTCGCCTCGGCAGATGCCTGGTTGCGGGAGTCGGACGAATACTGGCTCGCGTTTCTGCCGGAGCCGGGCGCCTGTTACGCCTACGGGTTTACAGGCGATCCCGTCACCGGGACGTCCTTCGGCACGTGGGTGGGCGCGCGGTGTGACTGGGACCATCCCGGTCAGGTGCGGAACACGGAAGGCCGGTGGTTCCCGAACGAGGAGTATCCCGACGATGGAGAAGGCTATGTTGCCGAAGATGGGCGCATCCACCATTTCGTCGGAATCTTCAACGCCTGGGTAACGGAACAATGGACCCTCAACGCGCTGCCCGCGCTTTCGCAGGCCTATCTGCTGACCGGCGACGAACGCTACGCGGATCGCGGCACTTTGCTGCTCGATGCGCTGGCGTCTATCTATTCCGAATCGACTTCGGGATCGTGGGATTATCCAAGTAATCCGCCCAGTGGCCGCTTTGCGCGACCCTGGTATCAGGTGGCGCGGACGTTGGTGAAGTACGTGGATCAATACGACTTCATGTACCACAGCCCGTCCATGGACAAGCCGTCGCAGCGGCCCGGATTCACGCGCCGTGAGAACATCGAGCAGCACCTGCTTCTGGACGGCGCGTACTACTGCTACAAACACAGTTTCGATGGCGCGTTACACAATGGGCATGCCGACTACTTGCGCGGCGCCCTTGCCGTCGGGTGCGCCATGGATATCCCGGAGTACGTGGCGGCCGCGGTGGAGAGTCCCTTCTCCATATTCACCATGCTCGCCAACAACATCGACCGCGACGGGCGCTACTACGAAAGTGCCTTGGGATATGCCATTCACGCGCGCCTCTTGTACCTTACCTTCGCCGATCCCCTGTACAACTTGCGCAGCGCCGAGTACCCGGACGGAATCAATCTATACGATGATCCGCGGATGCAGGCGAGTCTCTTGCTCCCCGATTTGCAGGTCGAATTGGCGGGGCGGCGCCCGAATTTCGGCGATAGCGCGCCGGAAACTGGTTACCGAAGAACGCCGGAGCATCCGTTCTCCAAGACCGACTACCTGTTTCTGGAGCGGCTCTTCGCCATGACCTCGAATGCGGAACAGCGCACCTCCTTTGGCAGCGCGCTTCAGTACCTTGCCCAAGGCGATATGGAAACTGTGCGCTCGGAGCATGCCGACGAGTGGATGCTCTGGCATGCCGCCTCCGTGCCTGAAACGCCTGCTGCGCTTTCCCCCGTGCTCGACGAACGGCTCCACGGGTCCTGGGTCGCCGGTGCGAAGGGCCTCGCCTTGTTGCGCGGTGGCGGCCAAGCGGCGCTGGTTCGTTTCGGACCAAGCCTCAATCATGGCGACCCGGATGACTTGGGCCTGCTCTATTACGCGAACGGATACGAACTCAGTTACGATATCGGCTACGGCCTTGGCAGCACGCACACCCACGTGGGCTGGGCGTCGAGTACGGTCAGCCATTGCTTAGTGACTGTTGACGAGACCAACCAGCTTGCCGGCGAAGGATCGGGCGGGAGTCTCAACTACTTCGGCTCATTGCCCGGCGTGCAAGTCGTCGATGCGTCGAGTCCGCTCAGCTATTCGGCGCAGGGCGTAAGTGAATACCGGCGCACGGTTGCACTTGTGAACGCGGGCGGATACCTCGTCGACGTGTTTCGCGTATCCGGCGGACGCCAGCACGACTACGGCTTCGGAAGTATCGGGGCTGACCTGACCGTCGAAGGCGTCACGAATCTCGAAGCATCAGAAGGCAGCCTGGCCGAGGGCTACGACTGGGGACAGCAGATCGGCAATGACGGCGATATCAAGGGCTATCCGAACAAGCCTTACTGGAACCCGCCTCCGGGCAACGGGTACGGTTTTTTTTACGACGTGCGCCGCGGGAATCCGGCTGCTGCGTGGTCCGGCATGTGGGACATCGCGGGTGAAGCGCCGGCAAGATTGCGCATGCACGTCCTCGGTGATCCGGCCGAGGCAATCGTCGCCTCCGCGCCCGGACTGTATCCAAACAAGCCGCCCGCGAGTTACCTGTTGTCGAGACGCGTCGCCGATGATGGCGAACCACTGTCCAGCACGTTCGTTTCCGTCTATGAATCCTTTGCTGCTGGCGAAGAGGGCGCACCTGTAATTCGGAGCGTTCGCCGCATCGGTATGGAAGCAATCGAGTTTGAGCGCGCGGATGGCGCCGTCGAAGTCGTGCTCTGTGGAGGCGGCACGTTCGATACGGCGTATGGTCCCATTGAATTCGACGGCGACTTCGCATACCTGATCGGTGATGGAACCCGTGCCACCAACGCGGAAGTGTTGGGTTGCAGAAATCTGAAAGTGAACGGCAACGTCGTCGATGCAGGTCCGGACGTATTCAAAGCAACTGTCGTCGCGGTGGCGCCGGAGACGTGCACAGTCCAACTTGACGCGCCAATTCCGGAGGGACTTGAGCAGTTGGCCGCGGTCTTCAGCAACCCCCTTTACTCACGGACGACGGCCTACCATGTGGCATCTGCGCAAGGCGTGACCTTGTCGCTTCAGGGTAGCTCCTTCATTTTGGGCAGAGGCCGCGTCGCGGAGATCCGGGATGAAAACACCATCGTCAGCGACGTGACCCACGAGTATGCCAAGACGGTCCGCGCACAGCTCTCGACCCGCTACTTCGACGGCAAGCTGATCGTCGGCGAAAGCGGCAGCACCTTGCGCGTTCGTTCGATGGAGCCCGGCACGCC
>CAZWDH010000250.1:0-10649 GCA_964632865.1 uncultured Nitrospiraceae bacterium | reverse complement strand
AACGGTTTGACGACGAGAACTACGCGCCCACCGCGCCGCTCGTGTACATGGGCGAGATGGAAGCCCCGGTGTTGCCGGGATGCCGTCTGCTGGGCGTGCAGATGTTGATGATCCGCGTGGCGAGTCAGTTGCTTGAGGCGGAACACGACGACCGCGTGAAAGCCCTTACCGACCGCTGCGTCGAAGCGATTCTGAAGCGCCATTACGACGCAGAATTCGATCTTCTCGTCGAAGTGCTGAACCACGACTACTCCAAACCAGACAATATTTACGCGCAATTGGCCTATACCGGTCACGGCATCGAGACGTTGTGGATGGTTCTGGCCGAAGCGGTGCGGCGCAAAGACCGCGTCCTGTTCGACGACGCGGCACGTCTGTTCCGGCGCACGCTCGACGTGGCGTGGGACGACGTGTATCAGGGGTGGTACCGAGGCTGCCGCCATGTCGACGACAACATCTGGATCCTCGACAAGGCCCTATGGGTCCAGGAAGAAGCGCTGGTCGGATTGACCCTGATCGTCGAACACACCGGCGCCGAATGGGCGAAGGAATGGTTGCGCCGCGGGTATCCCTACGTCATCGAAAACTTTCCGCTCAAACCGCACGGATACGCGCTCTGGGACATCTACCCCGACCGCAAGGTGACCTTCGTCGAAGAGTTCAACCGCATCGAGCATTATCACCACCCGCGTCATCTCATGCTGAACCTCGAAGCCCTGCAACGCATGAAAGAACGCGGCGGCGCGATCTCGTCACTCTTCGCGTAACGGGCATTTTGTTATTGTATTGCCGCGATCGCTTCCTCTTCTGCCGGCACGTGCCTTGCCTGGCGATCAGGGACGGAGTCTCTCTCAGGCACCCGGAGTAGATACCGAATGAGGTTCAAATCGGATACACTGGGTAGGTCATACGTTTTGGCATACGATTGGCCACCAGAGTATTGATGCGTATAGGGGATCTATGATGAAAACGCTGCGGATAACATTAGTGCTTGCGGCCTGGGTCTTGGCAACGGGTATCTTCCCGGCGCACGCGGAAGAACCTGGTGCGTTCCGGCCTCTATTCAATGGAACAGATCTCTCCGGCTGGGTCAATGTGAATACCGCGGAAGACACCTGGACCGTGCAGGATGGCTTGCTCGTCTGCAAGGGAAAACCCATCGGCGTCATGCGCAGCGAGAAACAATACGAGAACTTCATCCTCCACATCGAGTGGCGGCACATGGAAGCGGGCGGAAACTCCGGCGTGTTCGTATGGAGCGAAGGAACCGTGCCGGAAGGACGCGACCTTCCCAAAGGGGTCGAGGTCCAGATGCTGGAACTGGATTGGGTCAACCAGCATCGCGGTGCCGACGGCGAACTCCCGCCGATTGCATACGTGCATGGCGAGTTGTTCGGGGCCAACGGCGCGGTGACGGAGCCGGACAACCCGCGCGGCAACCGCAGCAAGTCCATCGAAAACCGGTGCAAAGGCAAGGGCGAGTGGAACGTCTACGACGTAGTGTGCGTAGACGGCGTCATCAAGTTATCCGTCAATGGCAAGTTCGTCAACGGGATCCGCAACTCGTCGGTGAAGAAGGGTTATCTCTGCCTCGAATCCGAAGGCGCCGAGATTCATTTCCGGAACATCCAAATCCTGGAACTCCCGCCTGGTGTGACGTCCGAAGCAGAAACGGCGCCGGTCGTCGGCGAATAGCTGTTGCCCTCACGCGGAACTGGTTGGTTCACCGTCGATACGCACGATTGTTCCGCCGTAGAAACGCTCGCACGTATTTCCGATTTCGAGCAGCAAAGCTCCGTTCGGCTCGATTCTCTTGCAGAGGCCCGTGGACTCACGGGTCTCAAAGCGGACGGTTACCTCGTGGCCGCTTAGCAGGCACCGCTTCGCCCATGCCGCGTGAAGCCCTGGGTCGTCAAATCGTCGCTCCAGCGTCTGGAGCAGGGCAATTAGCGTTTCCGTCAGATTCCATCGCTTTCCTGTCAAATCGATCAACGAGACCGCGGTTTGCCGCAGCGCTTCCGGCGCTTCGACCATCGCGTTGTTGACATTCACGCCAATTCCCAACACGAGCCGTGACGTCCCGCACAATTCGGGCAGAATCCCGCAAATCTTACGGTTTCCACAAAAGACGTCGTTGGGCCATCGGATCCCGAACTGAAGTTCCGGATCCAGCGCTTCGAGGGTTTCACACACGGCGACGGCCGTCGCGAGGGCGAAGGTAGGCCACGATTGGGGATTCGACTGGCAATTCTTGAGGTCGAGCACGAGCGAAAACGTCAATGCCCCCGCCGCCGACCACCACACATTGACGCCGCGGCCGCGGCCCGCGGTCTGGATCTCTGTGATAACCAATGCAGGAACGGTGCTGCTCGCATCCTCGGCGATCTCCATCGCGCGCGTGTTTGTGGAAGGGTACGCGCGGTGGTACTCAATCGACCGCACAAAGGTCTCGCGCTTGACCCGCGCGACGGAAATCGCATTGCGCGATGAGCGTCCCGATGTCTTTCGGATCATGACGGTACCCGGGATCTCGGTATAGCGCGGTCTCGCGGCATCGCTAGTCGCCCAACCGCACGAGCAAATCGCCCGCTTCCACCTGCGTTTGCGGCCCCGCCAGCAGCTCCGCGACCTTTCCCTTGCGCGGCGAGTAGATGGTCATCTCCATCTTCATCGCCTCCAGCGTCAGCAGCTTCTGTCCTTCCGTGACTTCGTCGCCCGCCTGAACGGCTACGTTCACGATGAGTCCCGGCATCGGGGCCGCCACCTGATCCGGGTCGCCCGGATCGGCCTTGGGATGTTTTACCACCTGGGATTCAAGCGACGTGTCGATCACGGTCGCGTTTCGGGGCTGCCCGTTCAGTTCGAAGAACACCGTGCGGTGTCCGTCGGGATGCGGATCGCCGATGGTAATGCATTTGACGATAAAGGTCTTCCCGGGCTCGATCTCGAACGCCGTTTCCTGACCCGGTTGCAGGCCATAGAAGAAGACCGGCGTCGGCAAGACGCTCGTATCGGAATAGGTCTGTTGATGCCGCGCGAAGTCCTCATACACCCGGGGATACAGCAAATGCGAGAGCACCTCCTGCTTCGTCGGCGGCCGCTCCAGCATCTTCTCCAGCTTCTTCGCCGCGGCGTCAAAGTCCGCGGCCGGCATGCTCGCGCCCGGCCGGCCTCGCAACGGCTTCTTGCCGCGCAGGACACGCTTGATCAGCTTCGGCGGGAATCCGCCGGGAGGCTGCCCGAGCCGTCCCATCATCATCTCGACCACGGACTCGGGAAACGCGAGTTCCTTCTTGGATTCCAGCACGTCCGCTGACGTCAGGTTGTTGGCGACCATGAAGAGCGCCATGTCACCGACGACTTTGGAACTCGGCGTTACCTTCACGATATCGCCAAAAAGCTGATTCACCTCCGAATACATGTGGCAGACTTCAGTCCAGCGATCCGCGACGCCCAGGGCCTGCGCTTGCGCATACAAGTTCGTGTATTGCCCGCCGGGCATTTCGTGCTGGTAAACTTCCGCCGTCGAGGTCTTCTGCCCCGACTCGAAGGGCACATACTGTTCCCGAACCTGCTCCCAGTACGTGGCCAGCTTGCGGAGATTGTCCGGATTCAGCCCGGTCTCCCGTTTGTGGAACCGCATGGCCTCGACCAGGGAATCCAGGTTCGGCTGCGAACTCATGCCCGACATGGGGCCGCTGGCGCCGTCCACAATGTCCACGCCAACATTGGCCGCCTGCAACAGCGCGGCCGACTGCACGCCGCTCGTGTCGTGCGTGTGGAAATGAATGGGGATGCCCACTTCCTGCTTCAGCGTCCGCACCAGCAATTCCGCCGCGAAGGGCTTGCACAGTCCCGCCATGTCTTTGATCGCCAGGATGTGCGCCCCCATTTCCTCCAGACGCTTGGCCAGCTTCACGTAGTACTCGAGGGAATACTTGGTGCGTTCCGGATTCGTGATGTCGCCCGTGTAGCACATGGCCACTTCGCAAATCTTGCCGGACTTCTGCACCGCCTCGATAGCTACTTTCAGATTCGGTTCCCAGTTCAACGCGTCGAAAATGCGGAACACGTCGATTCCTGCGTCGGCGGATTCCTTGACGAACTCGCGGACCACGTTGTCGGGATAGCTCGTGTACCCCACCGCGTTTGACGCCCGAATCAGCATCTGGAACAAGATGTTCGGAATCCGCTCGCGCAACGTCGCCAACCGCTGCCAGGGGCATTCATTCAAGAACCGCATGGAAGTATCGAAGGTCGCGCCGCCCCACATCTCGATGGAGAACATCTCCGGGGCCAGCCGTGCATACGCGTCCGCAATGGCCAGCATGTCGTAGGTGCGCATCCGCGTTGCCAGGAGCGACTGGTGGGCGTCACGGAACGTCGTGTCCGTCAACAGCAGGCGTTTCTGTTTGAGCACCCACTCGCTGAATTTTTCCGGACCCAGCTCCGCGAGCCGTTGCCGGGTGCCTTTGGGCGGTGCGATGAGTTTCGCAACCTCCGGCGGTGTCGGTGGCTCCATGCGATTTGGCACGGCGCGACCCTTCACCAGAGAGTGGCCGTTCACCGCAATCTCGCCAAGATACGTGAGCACCTTCGTAGCGCGATCTTTTCGAGCGGCAATCTCGAATAGCTTCGGCGTCTCATCGATAAACCGCGTCGTGCACTCGCCACGGATAAACGAGGGATGCTCGATCAGATTGATCAAGAACGGAATGTTCGTTTTCACGCCGCGAACGCGGAATTCCTGTAAACACCGCTCCATGCGCCGGGTTGCATCTTCAAAGTTGCGCGCCCACACGGTGACCTTTACCAACAGCGAATCGTAGAAAGGCGTAATCGTCGCGCCCGAGAACGCCGTGCCCGCGTCCAGGCGAATGCCCAACCCGCTCGCCGAACGGTAATGCGAAATCCGGCCGTAATCCGGCACGAACTGGTTCAACGGGTCTTCCGTCGTCACGCGGCATTGGAACGCGTACCCCCGTGTCGTCACGCTCTCCTGCGAAGGAACGTCGATGCCGCGATCCGCGAGCCGCGCGCCCTGCGCCACGTGAATCTGCGCCTTGACGATATCGACGCCGGTTACGACCTCGGTAACCGTATGCTCGACCTGAATGCGCGGGTTGACCTCAATGAAGTAAGGCTTGTTTGTATCGGTGTCG
Source organism: uncultured Nitrospiraceae bacterium (assembly GCA_964632865.1). Lineage (GTDB taxonomy): Bacteria > Hydrogenedentota > Hydrogenedentia > Hydrogenedentales > SLHB01 > JAHDWY01. The sequence goes on along the minus strand of CAZWDH010000250.1, from coordinate 5,487 downwards.
AGCAGGAATTCGACCGTGCCCGCACTCACGTAGCCGACGCTGTTGCCAATGGCGAGCGCCGCATCGCAGAGTTGCTGCCGCACCTCCTCCGACAGACTCAACGCGGGAGCGATCTCAACCACCTTCTGATGGCGCCGTTGCAGCGAGCAGTCACGCTCGAAGAGGTGCACCAGATTGCCGTGCTTGTCGCCGAGCAACTGCACTTCGATATGCCGGGCGCGCGCAATGAACTTCTCCAGAAAGACGTCGTCGCTGCCAAACGCCGCGAGCGCCTCGCGCTGCGCCTGACCCAGCGCGTCGGCCAAGTCCTTTTCGGAATGCACGACCCGCATGCCCCGGCCGCCGCCGCCCTTCGCCGCCTTGAGCATCACCGGATACCCGAGTTCGTCTGCAAGACGCTTTGCATCGCGAAGGTTGCGGATGGGCTTGGAACCGCCCGAAAGTATGGGCACTCCTGCCGCCCGCGCGATTTCCCGGGCTTCGATCTTGTCGCCAAGACGTTTCAAAACGTCCACCGGCGGACCCACAAACAGGATCCCCGCCTCCTCGCACGCCTGCGCAAAATCGGGGTTCTCCGAAAGAAAGCCGTATCCAGGATGGATAGCGTCGACACCGCACTGTTTCGCGACGGCAATGATATTCTCGATATCGAGATAGGCCCGCAGCGGTTCACCGGGTTTCCCGACGGCGTACGACTCATCCGCCTTCAAGCGGTGCAATGCGTACCGATCCTCATGGGAGTAGATCGCCACGGTCCGAACGCCCATTTCATGGGCCGACCTGAATACGCGAATCGCGATTTCACTGCGATTCGCCGCCATCAATTTCGTAATGTGTTTGCCCGGTTCGCGTTTCTTCATGGTGCTGCCTACTTCTCTTCCACAATTTCGCGCAGGCAAAGAATTTCCCCCGGCTATCGAACAGATCGATTGCCGGTCAGACCACCGCCTACCGCTTCAACGATTTTGGAATGCCCGTGGAATAGTCAGGGAATCCCAGCTACACGCGGCACATGGTACACGAAGAAGGAATGCGACTGCCAGTATTGCGAATACTGCGGGCCGGTCGCTGGTGGTACAGGGCGAAATAGCCGGTACGAATGGTAGGGCGTCTCGCGAAATGTAAGTCAATCAGACCCCTGATACGGCGCACGCGGTCCGCCCTAGGGAGTGAAACGTTGCAGCCCGGCTTCACGCCAGATACGTCGCAGGTCCTCCGCCCCGGTAGGGGCGAAAGGTTGTAGCCCAACGTGGAGCGAAGCGGAACGTTGGGTTAACAGATCCACCCTGTTCACCAAGCCCCGGAAGGGGCGGCAGATTTGTCGCCCCCAACGACGCCCAAGGTCATCTGTTCAACTCGCGATCCATAATCCGTCCGAAAACCCCTACTGCTTGTTCACTTGCCCGTCACGATAGTCCCCATTTGGACGACCTCGAAGTCATCGCCAACCAGCGACTTCAACTCGCTCAATTCGTCGTCGTCCCATCGCGCGTCGGGCGCGCCCGAAAAGTACCAGTCACTTCCGTTATCCGCCACGATCATGCCGTACTTCTTCATGGCCCGGAGGATTACCTGGTTGTGCGCCGAAAACCCGGAGATGTCGAAACCCGCTTTCAACCGCACGCGCATCCCCATCGGCGGCAACGACGCGCTCGTGCTGTTGCTGGCATAGTGCCGCGCCGGGTAGACGTAGGCCTTCCGGGATTGGCTCACGGTGAAGCGAATCGCGTGATTGATCTCGCCTTGGCCAACAACCTCATCGTACCGCACCAGCCCCGGAAAGATGGGCAGCCCCGCCGCGTCCGCCGACGTCCAACCCTCGGGACGCATATCGTTCGAGGTCAAATCCCAGATTGCGCCGGACCCGGCTTCGTATGGTTCCCCCGGCCGGTCCGGCGGGTATACGGCGTACAGCTCATACAGAAACCAGTTGTCCCGGTCGATCATGATCATGTGCCGGTCACCCGAAGAGTTCGGCCCGCCTTCGATGGGCGTATTCGCCGTGATCGGATACGGCCCCGGATCGCTTTCATCCCAGTAGTCGAACTCGACGTCCTTACCCGGCGTACTGCCCGACACCACGATGTACGGAATCCCGAAGGGCCCCCCGTTCCAGTTTGCGCCAAAGTCGGGATGCAGATGATCCCAACGGCCGATGCTGTTGATCAGCGTGTTCGAATTTGGGTCGACGGGCAGGGTATCGACGCGCGTGTTCCACGGGTTGTCCGGCGGAAAGACCTGCGCGCCATGAAGGTCGGCGTTCACGCCCAGATCGGGAAAGCCATCTTCACCAGGCGGCTCGGGATCGGTAGGTGGATCTTGCGGCGGATTATCCGTGACACCGGGATCTTCCGGCGCCGGACAGCCCAATCCAACCACAACCAACAATAGCGCCAGAACAAACGTGCGCCGCCGTGCCATAACCGTTCCCCTCCTCCAGGTTTGCACGGAGTCACACGATCCCGCCGAATTGTACCATACGTCCAATGCACGCGGGTTTCAGGGTGAACGTGTTGATTCGATTGACTTTGCGTTGTGGCTGGTCTACGGTCAATGCCGATCCGCTCGAAGGAGGCGCGCCATGTCAGAAACGACCAGCAAAGTACCCGGTTGGCTCAAGGTGATCGCCATGGTCGTCGGGCCGGCCGCCGTCATGACTGCCGGCATTATGGGCGCCGGCTCCACAACGGCTCTCGTTCTCGCCGGGGCCTGGTTTCGCTACGATCTGCTCTGGGTCGCCATCATCACGCTGCCTTTCGTGGTCGTTTGTCTCGACTCCGGCGCCAGAGTTGGCGTCATGTCCGGACACAAGGGCATGCTCTCGGTCATTCGCGACGAGATCCATCCCGGCATCACCTGGTTCGTCCTCGTGGTCATGATCCTGTTCAACATCTTCGTGAACATGGGCCAGACCTCCGTCATGACGGATTCTTTTCTCGCGATGCTCGGCTACTACCCGCCGGTCGACGGCGATTCCGCGGAATACGCCGCGTTCTTCCGCAACGCCCAGATCGGACTGTCCATATTCTTTCCCATCGCCATCCTCGTGTTGCTCCTGACAGGCGGCTATCAGCGCGCGCAGAAGCTTATGACGGGCCTCCTGTTTTTCATGTTCATCTGCTTCCTCATCGTGGCGCTGAAGGGGTTTGTCGAACTCCCCGCGATTCTCGCCGGATTAATGCCACGCGTTCCCGCCGATCTACCCGTACTCGGCGCCGATCAAACGCGCGACGCCTTCTCCTCGCTTATGGGGATCGCCGGAGGCGCGCTCGCCGCCGCGCCTATACTCAGCTTCTCCTACTTCACGTCCGACGACAAGGCGAAGCCGGAAGACTTGCCCCGCTACTTCTGGAAGGCCGTGATTTCGCTGGGGGTGATCTTCGGACTCTACTCGACGCTGGTCTTAGTAGCGGGCGGCTATGCGCTTTATCCGCTCGAAAACCACGCCAACATCGACAAGGTCTACCAGGCCGGCCAGGTGTTGACCCACGCCATGCCGGACGCGCTCGCCGCCCTTGGGCCAAAGCTGTTCGCCGCGGGACTATTCGCGTGTGGGCTGACCACCCTGGTCGTCGTCGCTCAGTTGATGTGCTACTTCTGCCTCGACGCCGCCCGCATGGACTGGAGCTACCGCGACGGCAACCGCCCCTTCAAATTCCTCCTGGCACTCTGGATCTTCGTCCCCGCGATCATCGCGCCATTCTGGCAGTTCCCGGCATTACTGAAGATCCTGCTACTGATGGGCTTGAACGCGGTGATCGTCCCTATGGCCATCGCCATCATTCTCTACCTCATCAACAAGCGATCGCTCATGCAGGACTACAAAGCCAACCTCGGACGCAACATCTTCCTCGTGGCGAGCTTGCTCTTCTCCCTGGCTTTGGCAGGCTACAAAATGGTGGGGCCGTCCGGCTACGTGTGGTCGCTGCTGGACTTCGTTCGTTAATCTGCAAGCTTATTCTCCGGACTGCGCCACGTACGCCAGCAGCGTTTCCATGTTCCGTACGAAGGTCCGCGTGCTGATTCCGCGAAACGCGCGGCGCGGTTTGAATTTCCAATCCGTATAGTCCACGACTTCGAGATCTTCAATCCAGGCGCCCCGCTCGTCCATGCGCGCAATCACTTCTTCCGCAGCTTCCGCTGATACGTCCGGCCGCGGCGTCGTAGCATTCTTGGCTTCGCGATACTCCGCCATCGCCTCCTCCGGCGACAACGCGTTCGCACGCTCATACTCCCTGCGCAACGCCTCCACGTCGATGTTGGTCTGCATCCCGTAGTGCCCCGGAAAATCCTTCGGCTCGTAGTCCACCCAGTAGCGACCGTGGTCGATGTCCGTCCCTTCCCGGTGCGCGTAAAGCGGCTTGCCTGTGCCCACTTCGACAAACTGCGCATGCGTATGGTTCTCCGAATGCCCCTTCGGCAGCCGCTCGCGGTCCAGCCATTCGATAGCATCCGGGATGCCGCGCAGAAACCGCCGGTCGCCCGTGTAGCCGTAGTAACGCATAAGATTCTGAATGCAACCCACGGTCTCACTCGGCGACAACGACGCCGGCTCAAAATTTCGGGCTTGCACAGGTTTCAGGTCCATGTCGTATTGCTGCGCCCATCCCGCCTGTGGAGTTCCCATTTGCGCAGTCTGCACGAAGAACATCCCCCGCAACGCGGCATCGTGGTACCGCTCGTCGCCCAGTTTCTCGTAGGCATCGACAAGCAGTTGGATGTTCCCCGCGATCACGTTGTCGTTGAAGGTGTAGTACGACGTGTAGTCCGGACGTCCTTCGACCACGTGCTCATGGTTCAGGGGATACCGTTGTGGCCAGCCGCCCAGTGGATACTGCGATTCGAGAACGAAATTCAGCGCGCGTTCCAACGGTGGCCTGTATTCTGGATCCAGCGTCGTTGTGTAGAGGTCCAATAGAAAGCGCGTCGCCCCGGCCGTCGTGTCGTCGTCAAACGTCGCATTGCCGGACCAATGGTAAAACTCCTCCCACCCCCAGGCCTTCGACAACACCTCCTCGTACCACTGCTCCGTCCCTTCCGGATCGAAGTCGAAAAAGTAATGCCAGCCGCCACAAGGCAGTTGCCCATATACGACCGCGTTCGCGACCTTCGTGCAATGTTCGAGAAAGGCCCTTTCTCCAGTCTTTGCGTACGCGTCGAGAAAGAATTGGCCCACCGTCACGGTGCCCGGGTCCTGTATCCAAATCATCGATTCGCGCGCCGGAACTTCTCCCCAACGTTCAGAGAGATCCTCCGTATACTTGTCGACAAACCCGCCCCGAAACGCAACTTCGTCCATCATGAAATCGGACGCGCGAACCATCGCGTCGAGCGCCTCCTCGCCAGATGGTTCAGCGACAGCCGGCATCGCCGCGGCGACCACGACAATGAAGAATCCGGCATAGATTCGAGACCGAATCATCCCAATACCTTTCCCGCATAGCATCGACCGCAGGCGCGGCCAATGTAGCGCAGGCGTCCCGCCTG
>CAZWDH010000249.1:0-10675 GCA_964632865.1 uncultured Nitrospiraceae bacterium | reverse complement strand
TCCATCCAGGAGACAACCGTATCGAGGTCGTCCCGATCGGCGCGCCGAATGTACACGCTGGATTTAAGCGCCATGAGCAACTCCCGCTGTCGCGTTCGTATCGTGGACCTGGCCGCGCGCCGCATCGAACTCGGCGCGCAGGATGCCATAACCGTACACGTCGCACGGCGAACCGTCACGAAGACCGTGCCCTCGCAAGACGACTTCCCTACGGGCGCCGAGGCGTTCGAGGGCTTGATGTGCGGCATCGTTGGTGGAGTCTACCCGCGCGCTGACCCGGTGCAAGTTCAATTCGTCGAAGCAGTACTCGACGATGGCAAGAAAGGCGCTTTGGTAGAAACGTTCGGGCTCAACAACCCCCGCCGCATATACGCTGACGGCGCAGGATCGATTGCGCCAACTCAAGTCTTGCACGCTGGCAAGACCCACGGGGCCGAGATCCTCCGCGGCGCACACGAAATGACCGGCCGTCGACGAGGGCATCGACATGGCGCCACCCAAGAGCGCCAGGATGTGCGAACCCATCTGTTGCTTGATGCGCTCGTTGTCCCCATACAGAAAGCGTCGAAACGCCGGGTCGCCCAACCAGTCGACGATGACGTCCAGATCGCGCCGTTCAGGCCGTCGAAGCTTCAGCTTCATGCAGCGGCTCCTTCAAGCGTTTGAGACCTTCCTCGCGAAACAGGGTGAGCGATTCGAGGTTGAAATACTGCCCCTTAGTGTACACCATGTCGCGCTGCACGCCGTCGCTCTCGAATCCGCGCGCGACGAGAAAGGCCCGGTACGCCCGTTCCGAACTGATGCAGTGGGACTGGAGCTTGTTCATCTTCTTGTCGATGAACGCCGTCCGCAAAATGAACTGAAACACCTCTTCCGCAAGATTGGTGGAGTAGTACTCCTCTTTCCCGAACACGAGAACGATCTCCGCGTAGTCGGACTCCGATTTCGACCCGCGCAGCACGCAACACCCGCAGACCTCGCCGGTCTTGTCCTCCACCGCGAAAAAGGTCCCCATGACGATATCGCGCCGGCCGAGCATCTCTCGCACTTCGTCGATGGTCGGAATCATGACTTCCCGGGAAGGACCAAGCAGAAAGGCACGAGGTACACTGGGGTCGTACAATTGCCACAACGCGAATGCATCGTCGGGCTCAGCCGACCGGATAACAGCATGTTCCCCTGTAATCATGCGGAGGTTCCCTGGTCAGAAAATCGGTTGGTCGCCGGACGGGTCGCGGTCCCGCTGGCGGACCGTCCGCCCGGGAGGTTTCGCGCGCTTCAGCCGCCCGCACCATCCCCAACCGCGACACGGAATCATACATTAGGAAAAAAATACCGGGACTTCAACACTTCCGAAGCCCCGGCCAGTAAACTCTTCGTCGCGCTATCCGTCAGGAAGTTGGCGTGACGATCGCATTCTTCTTCGTGTACACGTAGTCGAGCCACGTCTGCCACAACGCGTTGTACAGGTCCGCAAGGGCGTCTGCCTTGGCCATCCTACCCGAGGTAATCCCGCGAATGTGCTTCATGAAACCCATCTCCTCCAGGTTATCGGGCATTCCGCCCCGCGCGGAGAGTCTCCGGCCGCAAAAACGGGCCGCCTCTCGAAACATAAGTCTTCGACAATATTGGCCAACCGGCGCTGCCGGCGCTTATGATTCTGGATTCTTGACCGAGTTGAACTGGGTCAGGGCGCTCAACAAGCCCTCGAAGACGGTGGATGCCGCACCGATAAAGGTGGTCACCAAATCAAAACCCAAGCTCAGAATCGAAAGCAGAAACGACAAGTCGGTCGTTTCGTTGTTCGCAAGCAGCGGAGTCTTGGTAATCGTCGTAACGTGCTTCACAATGGTGTCTCCCGCTCGATGTTCGCAGTCTATACTGCTCTGGACGCACCCCGCTTGGACCGGGGCCGCAGAGGCCAGCGCGAGTATAGCACCGCTCCAACACAGTGTCAACAGTTTCCCAAACTACCGTCGCGCAAGTATTTACAGCGCGTTCCGGTTGGGGGCTCACGCCGCGCGTCTCTCTCTATTCTACACGCCGAAACCCGGCACGTTACGGACTGTCGCCCGGCGAGTCCCCTGCTTTATCTATCATGCCTGGACCGCCGGATAAGTTCCCTTCGGCCACCGGTCACGATCCGGAAAGTGCGACGCTGTCGTACCCGTGCGTGTAGGCCCCGGGCAGATCCGAGTACCCCATCAGGTCGATGTCGATCACGCGTGCCGCCTCGCGACCTTCGTGAATCGCCCAGACGACCAGCGATTGGCCGCGCCGCGCATCGCCAGCCGCGTAAACCTTGTCTTTACTGGTCCGGTACGTGCCGTAATCGGCCTTGATGTTTCCGCGCCCATCCAATTCGAGGTCGAATTGCTTCGGCAACGCATGTTCCGGATGCACGAACCCGAGCGCCAGGAGTACCAAGTCGCATTCCAGCTTGAACTCGCTGCCCGGAACCTCAATCATCTTCGGCCGGCCGCTGGCGTCGGGCTCGCCCCACTCCAGGCGAACGGCGTTGATATGTGTTACTTTGCCGTCCTTGCCTTCAAAACTCTTGGTCAGGATGCTCCAGTCGCGTTCGCCACCCTCTTCATGACTGGAAGAGGTCCGAAGGATCAAGGGCCAATTGGGCCACGGGGTCTTCTCATTCAACCCCTCTGGAGGCCTGGGCAGCAACTCAACAGACCAAACGTGCTTGGCGCCCTGACGCAGGCTGGTGCCATGGCAGTCGGAACCCGTGTCGCCGCCGCCAAGGACCACCACGTTCTTGCCTGTCGCGGTGATCTCTTTGCCAGTAACCTTCTTGCCGGACACACGCCGATTTTGCTGCGTCAGAAATTCCATGGCGAAATGGATGCCGTCCAGTTCCCGGCCCGGGATCGGCAGATCCCGAGGCTGGGTCGAACCGGCGGTAATCAACACCGCGTCAAACTCGGCTTCGAGTTCCGGACCCGTAACATCTTTTCCAACGAAGCAACTGCACGTGAAGATGACGCCTTCCTCTTCCATCTGACGGATCCGGCGGCGCACCACTTCCTTGTTCAATTTGAAATCCGGGATTCCGTAAAGCAACAGGCCGCCCGGTTCGTCGTCGCGCTCGAACACGGTTACCGTATGACCGGCGCGGTTCAGTTGTTGTGCGGCTGCAAGACCCGCCGGCCCGGCTCCCACGACGGCGACTTTCTTGCCGGTGCGCGTGGCAGGCGGCTCGGGCTTGATAAGCCCTTCGTTGAATCCGTGGTCGGCGATGGAGCGTTCGATAAGCTTAATCGTCACCGGCGGCTCGATGATCCCGAGTACGCAGGACGCCTCGCATGGAGCCGGGCAAACCCGGCCCGTGAACTCCGGGAAGTTGTTCGTGGAGTGCAAGCGTTCCAGCGCCTCTTCCCACTTCAGATCTTTGACGAGATCGTTGAAATCGGGAATGATATTACCCAAAGGACACCCCGACTGGCAGAAGGGGACACCGCAGTTCATGCAGCGATAGCCCTGGTCCTGCATCTTCTCGTCGTTGAAGTCCGTCAGAAACTCATCCCAATGCTTCGTACGCTCTTCTTTCGGCGCGTACGGGGGCAGTTCCCTGCCGTATACCATAAAGCCCTTCTCTTTATTGGGGCGCATGCGTAAACTCCTCTACACTTCCACCGGCTGTGCGGTTGCTTCCTGTTGCTCCATTTCGCGCAACACGCGAGCGTAGTCCCGCGGCATCACCCGGACGAACTTCGCAATCGACGCGTCCCAATCTTCCAGAATCCGCTTGGCGACCGCGCTCCCGGTATACTCGACGTGCCGCTCAAGCATGCCGCGAAGATCGGTGATGCTCTTTTCGTTCATGGGTTTCAGATCGACCAGACCCGGATTGCAGTGCTCGGGGAAGGTTCCGTCTTCATCAAACACGAAAGCAATACCACCGCTCATGCCGGCCGCAAAGTTGCGGCCCGTCTTGCCAAGAATGGCCGCGCGGCCACCCGTCATGTATTCGCACCCGTGGTCGCCGACCCCTTCCACAACCGCCCAAGCGCCGCTGTTGCGCACGCAGAAGCGCTCGCCCGCGATTCCGCGGAAGTAGGCCTCGCCACCGGTGGCGCCGTACAGCGCCACGTTACCAATGACGATATTTTCTTCCGGAACGATGGGGCAATCGGATGGCGGGTTCACAATGATCTTGCCGCCGGAGAGGCCTTTGCCGCAGTAGTCGTTGGCTTCGCCAACCACATTAAGCGTCACGCCTTTGATCGCGAACGCGCCGAAGCTCTGGCCCGCCGTACCTTTGCAGTCGATCCACACCGTGTCCTCTGGCAAGGCACCCGTCTCGAGACCCACCTTGTGGCGGCGCGTCAATTCGCTGGAGAGCATGGTTCCGACGGTGCGGTTCACGTTGCGGATCTCGATGGCGATCCGCGTCTTGGCGACATCCTCGCGGTTCGCCTTGGGTTCAAGCGATGCCTTGCACAGTTCGAGCAACTGGTTGTCGAGCGCTTTGTCGATGCCGTGATCCTGCGTCTGGCTGCAGTACAGGGTCTCGCCTTCCCAAGGCTTCGCCTGATACAACACGCGCGACAGATCCAGCTTCTTCGCTTTCCAATGCTCCGGCAACGGATCGTATTCCAGCATATCCGCGCGGCCGATCATCTCGTTGACCGTGCGGAATCCGAGTTCCGCCATAATCTCGCGAACTTCTTCCGCGATAAAGAAGCACAGGTTCACCACGTACTCGGGCTTGCCCGCAAACTTCTTCCGCAGCTCCGGGTCCTGCGTCGCGATACCCACCGGACAGGTGTTGAGATGGCACTTGCGCATCATAATGCAGCCCGTGGCGATCAGCGGCAGCGTCGACATGCCGACCTCGTCGGCCCCCAGCAGGAACGCGATGGCCACGTCGCGGCCGGTCTTGATCTGGCCGTCGGTCTGCACGCGGATACGGCTGCGGAGGTTGTTCTCCACGAGCACCTGGTGCGTCTCGGACAAACCAAGTTCCCAAGGCAATCCCGCGTGCTTAATGGAACTCAAGGGCGACGCGCCCGTGCCGCCGTTGTCGCCACTGATGAGGACGAGATCCGACTTGCCCTTCGCCACGCCCGCGGCCACCGTGCCCACGCCAACCTCGGAAACGAGTTTGACGGAAACCTTACCGTGGACGTTGGCGTTCTTCAGGTCGTGAATGAGCTGCGCCAGATCTTCGATCGAATAAATGTCGTGGTGCGGCGGCGGCGAGATCAGTTCCACGCCGGGCGTGGAATACCGGATGCGCGCAATCTCAGGAAACACCTTGTGTCCCGGAAGCTCGCCGCCTTCGCCGGGCTTCGCGCCCTGCGCCATTTTGATTTGAATCTCGTCCGAGTTGACGAGGTATTCGTTCGTCACGCCAAAGCGGCCCGAGGCCACCTGTTTGATCGAGCTGCGCCGCAAGTCGCCGTTCTTGTCCGGGACAAATCGCTTGGGATCTTCACCGCCCTCGCCCGTATTGCTGCGCCCGCCGAGGCGGTTCATGGCGATAGCCAGCGTCTCGTGGGCTTCCTTGCTGATGGAGCCGAACGACATGGCCCCCGTGCAAAAACGCTTCACAATCTCGCTCGCGGGTTCCACCTCGTCCACTGGGACCGGCGTGGCCTTCTTAAACTTCATGAGCGCGCGCAGCGCCGACAAATTCCGGTTGCGGTTGTTGATCAACTCCGCAAACTGGCGGTACTTCTCCTTGTCGTTCGTCTTGGTCGCGTGCTGGATGGACGCGATAGATTCGGGATTGTACTGGTGGTACTCCCCGCGCTTGCGCCAACGATAGGTACCGCCCGGATCCAATTCGCGGGGACGTGCATGATTCTTCGGATAGGCCACGGCGTGCCGCATCAACGCTTCGCGCGCCACGTCGTCCACGTCGATGCCGCCGACGCGCGACGCGGTGCCCGTGAAGCAACGCTCCACGAGGTCTTTGCTCAGACCCACGGCTTCGAAGATCTGCGCGCTGCGGTAACTATGCTGCGTCGAGATCCCGATCTTCGACATGGTCTTTAGCATCGCGCCTTCGATGGCTTTGATAAAATTCTTCTGCGCCTTGCCGGCATATTCTTCGACCAACTCCTCTTTCTCGAGAAGGATGTCGATCGTCTCAAACGCCAGGTACGGATTCACCGCGCCCGCGCCGTACCCGGTCAACAGGCAGAAGTGCATCACTTCGCGCGGCTCGCCGGATTCAATCACGAGACCACAGTCGGTGCGCTTCTGTTCGCGCACGAGGTGCTGATGGACCGCGCCGGTCGCCAACAGACTCGGAATCGGGCACATGGTCTCGCTGACGCCGCGATCGGACAGCACCAAAATCGTCGCGCCGCCTTCCAATGCCTTCATCGCCTCGTCGCAGATGCGGTCAAGCGCCTTCACGATCGCGGCCGGTCCGTCGTTCGCCGGGAACAAGGTCGAAATGACGGAGGTCTTCAGGCCCGGCTTGTCGATGTGCTTGATGTAGTCCAACTGTTCGTTGGTGATAATCGGCGACGGAAGATGCAACTGTTCGCAGTGCTCCGGCGTCTCGTCGAGCAAGTTGCGTTCGCGTCCGATATCCGTCTCCAGCGACATGACGATCTCTTCGCGGATCGGGTCGATGGGCGGGTTCGTGACCTGCGCGAACAATTGCTTGAAGTAATTGAACAGCAACTGCGGCCGGTTGGAGAGCACCGCCAGCGGCGCATCGTTGCCCATCGAGCCGAGCGGCTGCTTGCCCGTGCGCGCCATGGGCTCGATGATGATTTCCAAGTCTTCGAGGGTATAGCCGAACACCTGCTGACGCTCCAACAAGGGCACTTCGACAGGCTCGGTCTTTCCGTTGGTGGACGGGCATTCCGCCGGGAGCACGTGGCGATGGGTATTCAACCACGTGCGGTACGGCTGGCGCTTGCAGATGGCCTCTTTAATCTCATCGTCGCCCACGATCCGCTGCTCGTCCATGTCAATCAGGAACATTCGGCCCGGTTCAAGCCGGCCCTTCCGGACGATCTTCTCCTGGGGCACATCCAACACGCCCACTTCGGAAGCCATCACAACGAAGTCGTCGTCCGTGACCCAGTAGCGGGAAGGACGCAGCCCGTTGCGGTCGAGCACCGCGCCGATCTGAACGCCGTTGGTAAACGCGATGGACGCCGGTCCGTCCCACGGCTCCTGCATGCAGGCGTGGTATTCGTAAAACGCCTTCTTCGCATCCGGCATGCTTTCGTGCCCGCTCCACGGCTCGGGGATAAGCATCATCATGGCGTGGGCCGAAGCGCGTCCGCCGAGGTGGAGCAGCTCAAACGAGTTATCCAGAATGGCGGAGTCGCTGGCGCCCAGGGTATGGATGGGCAACAACTTCCGAATGTCATCGCCATAGTGGGGGCTGACCAGGTGCGCCTCGCGCGACCGCATCATGTTGATGTTGCCGCGAAGGGTATTGATCTCGCCGTTGTGGGCCAGGTACCGGAACGGGTGCGCCAGCGGCCACGACGGGAACGTGTTGGTGCTGTAACGCTGGTGGACCAGCGAAATCGCGCTTTCGCTGTCTTCGTCGGACAGGTCGAGGTAGTACCGGTCGATCTGCGGCGCCAGCATCAGCCCCTTATATACGATGGTCCGGGACGACATGCTCGGAACATAAAACTGCTCTTTCGCCTTGACGTCCGACTCCAGGACCGTACGCTCCACGATTTTGCGAATTACAAACAGCTTGCGCTCGAAGGCGTCCTGATCCAGGCCCTCCGACCGCTTGATAAACACCTGCTGGATAACCGGTTCACCCTCGCGAGCGATGGTACCGATGGACGACGAATCGCGCGGCACGTCGCGCCAGCCCAGGACTTCCTGGCCCTCACCGGCGGCTGCCTTCTCGATAATGGCCATGCACTTGGCCCGGTCTTCGGCGTCGTGGGGGAGAAAAATCATGCCCGCCGCATAGGCGCCCTGGTCCGGCAGCGCGAACTTGAGCCGTTCCGCTTCCTTCTGGAAAAGCCGGTGCGGCGTCTGGATGAGCATACCCGCGCCGTCGCCGGTTTCCGGGTCACAACCACAGGCGCCGCGATGCTCCAGATTTTCACAAATCTGAATCCCCTGACGAATGATCGTATGGGTGGCCTTGCCGGTCAGGTTTGCCACGAACCCCACGCCGCACGCGTCGTGCTCGTAAAACGGCTCGTACAAACCACTTCGAGATATACGATTCATGGACAACAGTACCGTCCTTTCTTCAAGCTCTTCCGGGGGGAGTCTGCCCGTTTGGGCCCGCGTAAGGCCGGGAAGATACAATGCACCCTGCCTCCCCGGACAAGACTTGCGCCGCGATACTACTAGAAAACGCCTGTTTATGTCAAATCTGGAGCGGTCGAAGCGATAGGCGGAACAACCTGCGAACTGCCGGTTTGCCGAGACCCTTGAATCGCCGGGCGGCGCCCACGTGCCCCGTCTTATCCACCCGAAGAGGTATGCCTACTATCGGAACCTGCAAGATTTTGGTTTATTCCCCCCTGCACATTTTCGTACTATACGCCCCGGCGGGGCTTTTCTGGATCGATTCACGTTTAGTTTTGTGAATTTGTGCCGCGATCAGGCGCGTACAATTCGGATTATTTCGCCCGCACCGGAGTTCGTGTCTCAGGGGAACTTACTATCCCGGTTTGGCTTCGCTCCATCACGCCTACAGCGTGGCCTGGAGTTTACTTTTGGCCATGCTTGGGCGTGGTTGAACCGCCCCGAATGGGGCAGGAACAGGATAGCCCAGGGCAACGCCCTGGGGATCGTGACGAAGAAAAAAATGCAAGCCCTGAAAGGGCGAAACATACATTAAACAGGCACCGCGTTTCTCGGAGGGCGGCTCGAGCGTGTGCGAGGCGGTACCAGGAGTCCTTGCGTTCGGTACCATGGATAGATGCCCTGTCAGGGCGGCCACTTGTTGGGATTGCACGGTTTCCCAGGGCGTTGCCCTGGGTCACGCCCGCGGCGTGATCGCGGCCCTTCGGGCCAAAATGTGGAAACTCCGAATCACGCCTGGGGGTGATTCCCATCCGGGTGGTACCGGCGGACGTACGTTCGGCTGAGACGGCTTTTGGTCATTTGAATTTAGGTCATTCGAATTTGTTTCGAATTTCGGATTTCGATATTCGGATTTGGTCGCCACGGCGGCGTCGCGCCGTGGTCATTGAACGCAGAAAGGACTGGGAATCATCGTGTCACCGGACGGTATTTTGGTATTTGGCGGGTCGGGAAGCCCGAATCTCACAAAAAGCATCGCCACCTATCTCGGGGTGGACGTCGGACAAAACGAAGTGCTGCGGTTTTCCGAGGGCAATCTCTTCGTCCGGATCCTGGAAAACGTCCGCGGCCGGCGCGTGTATATCGTCCAGTCGACCGCCTTCCCGGCCAACGACAATTTCATGGAACTCCTCTTCTGGATCGACGCCTTCCGCCGGTCCAGCGCCGAGAAGATCACCGTCGTCATGCCCTACTTCAGCTACGCCAAGGGCGACAAAAAAGACGAACCCCGGGTATCCATCCGCGCGCGGGTCTGCGCCGACGCCATCGAAGCGGCCGGGGCCGACCGCGTGGTCACCCTCGACCTCCACGCCCCCCAGATCCAGGGCTTCTTCCGCATCCCCGTCGACGACCTCTACGCCCTGCCCGTCCTCGGCAAGGCGATCCAGTCCAAGAAACTCGAAGACCTCATCGTCGTGTCACCCGACGCCGGTTTCGTCAAACAGGCCCGGCGCTACGCGTCCTTCCTCAACGTCTCCCTCGCCATCGGCGACAAAGAACGCGCCGCCCACGACGAGAATGCCGAAGTCATGCAAATCATCGGAGACGTGGAAGGCAAGACCGCCCTCGTCGTCGACGACTTCACCATCTCCGGCGGGACCCTCGTCGAGATCGCCGAAAAACTCGTCGAGCGCGGCGCCAAATCCGTCTACGCCGCCGTCACCCACGGCGTCCTCTCCCCCGGCGCCCGCGAAAAGATCGACCAAAGCCCCATCGAAAAAATGCTCATCACCGACAGCATCGAGACCCAACCCGGCCCCCTCCCCGACAAGGTAGAAGTCGTCTCCGTAGCGCCCCTCCTCGGCGAAGCTATCCGCCGCATCCACAACCGCGAAAGCGTCAGCGTCCTCTTCCCCGACTAAGGTGAAGCCGCTGCCCCGCACCCGCGCGATCTACCGTACCCGCGCCGTCGACGACCGCGCGAAAGGAGCATGGGCGTCCCGCCCGTGTACTCTTCCTCGACGCCCCCCAATCCGCATTCATCACTCATCATTCCGCATTCATCATTCATCACTCCCCGTTCCGCAATCCGCACTCCGCAATCCGCACATACTTGCATACGACACCGCAAGAAACTTACAGTCACGGCAGGCGGATCAACTCCGTGGGGCGATGAACACGGACGGTTTTCGCGCCTATATGCTATCGTCTCTATTCATACGCTATCTCTGCGACATCGATGAGAAGGCCGAGCGCCGGGACCTGGGAACCGGCTACCCTGAGGCGCCACGACATCATGAATAGCATCATCCTCTACACCACCGAAGACGGCAAAAGCGAGATCCGGCTGCGGGCGGATCGGCAGACGGTCTGGCTGACGCAATTGGAGATGGCGGAACTTTTCGACGCCACCAAGCAGAACATCTCCCTGCACCTGAAGAACATCATCGAGGACGGGGAA
>CAZWDH010000248.1:0-10707 GCA_964632865.1 uncultured Nitrospiraceae bacterium | reverse complement strand
CGGCTGGGGGTGACTCCGAGCCTACGGGGGCGCATAGGCGGTTCGCCGATCCTTGCGTCTCGCCAACTCGCTGGCGTACCGATGACCGAGTGTGTCTGCGTATTCCGCGGCCCACTCGGTCAATCGTGTTTCCCCAGCGGGTGGGGAATCGACGTAAAGCAGGCCGTCCATGAGGCCTCGGATTTCGTCGCGCGTGATCACGACGTCGCCAACCAATTTGCCAACGATCCACCCCGCCGTGTACCCCAGAGATGGCGGTACGGAAACGATCGGCCGCTCCTTGCCGATGCATTTACCGACGGAGCGGACGAGTTCGCGGTAGGTGAACGTTTCGGGTCCAATGGCGTCGATTATCGCATTATCGCTAATTGCGCCCTGTTCCACGGCGAGGGCGGCGAGATCGTCGACGTAGATTGGCTGGAGTTTGTATTGCCCGTCGCCAAACACGCCAAACATCGGTAAATGTCGCAAGATCCACGCGATGTTATTGATGAGAATGTCTTCCTTCCCGAACAACACCGTGGGACGAAGTATGGCGTAGGAAATCCCCGATTCGATGAGCGCCCGTTCGAGCCTGGCTTTGTCCCGGAAATACTCCAGCGGCGAGTCCTCGCTCGGGTTGGTGATGCTGATGTGCACGATGCGGCGAACGCCTGCGGCCTTCGCCGCCGTGAATAAGGCAATCGTATTCTCAACGGCGTCCGCGTGCGTGAAATCCTTATGGTTGAAGCGGACCCAATACGTGTTATACAGCACGTCGACGCCGGTCAATCGCTGCGCCAGTTCGTCTGGTTCATCGAAGTGAAATGGGTATGCCCGAACCTGATCGCGGAAGGGGTTTTTCCGATCCAACGAATTGGTCAAAGTGATGACGGGAAGCCCGCGTTCGAGTAAACGCCTGGCGATGTATTTTCCAGAGTAGCCGAAGGCACCGGTAACCGCATGCGTACGCCGTTCGTTCATGACGCGATACTCAACCTCCTGCCTGCCGGCGTGGACGCGGTTCTTGGCTAATCGCCGAATGTCCGCCGCAGTTCATCGATCAGGTCTTCGTAGGTCACGTTGCCCATGGACTCCAGGGGTTGCGCTCGGTCCGTGTCTTCGAGGACAGTAGCGGCCTCGGGATAGTCCCGCTGGATTCGCTCCAATTTGGCCTGTTGATTCTTGTACCGGCGCAGGAGCCGCATTGCTTCAGACATGAGTGCTTTCTGCTGCAATGCGCTTCGGATGGAGATGATGAGGTCGAGTTCATGGCACGGCTTGGTATAGAACCGGCTGATGGCACCGTCGTTGATCGCCTGGATTGCCACCTCCAGTGACGGTTTCCCGGTGAGCATGTAGCGGATGGTATTTGGAAACTCGCGGGCGACGATATAGAGGAAATCGGTGCCCAGCATGCCCGGCATTTGGTGGTCCGAGATGACGACGTCGATGTTCGTCGATGCGAGCACCCGCAAACCTTCCTCTGCGGAGGTTGCGGTTAAGATTTCGTAAGGTTCCCGACGAAAAGCTCGCTTGAGGCCGTCCAGAACGCGGGGTTCATCGTCCACGACGAGGATCCGATGAGTCATTGCCGTCTCCTTCCACGATTAATCGGTAGGCACGCTCACATCGTATTCTAAAGCAACCGGCCTTCCACCCGGTTACGGCCGCCATTCTTGGCGGCATACAGGGCGGCGTCCGCTTCCGCCAGAAATGCCGGCGCTTCGACGGTGCTGCCCCGCTTGGCTGATGCGGTACCCACACTGATTGTGACGTCCATGGTGGCCGAATCCGTCACTGCCACCGGCTCGCCAGCCACCATCGCGCGAACGCGTTCGGCCAATATGGCTACCTCCCGGTCGTCAGTATGAGGGCAGACTACAATGAACTCGTCACCGCCCCACCGGACGACACTGTCGTACTGGCGGCACGCGTCGCGCAACCGCGTCGCCACAGTTTTAATCAAGACGTCCCCGGCCTCGTGCCCGTAGGTATCGTTTACCGCTTTGAACCGATCCAAGTCAACGAGCACGACGGAGAGATCCTGTTTGCCGCGCTCCAGGAGCATTATCTGCTCGTCCAGAACTTCGCGTCCGCGGCGGCGGTTCAGCAATCCGGTCATTCCGTCTGTCGTCGCGAGAACGGACAACTGTTCATTCGATTCGCGCAGGCGGCGTTGAAGTTCCACGATGCGGATCCCGGCGCGGATTCGGGCAATCAATTCGCGCTGGTCGTAGGGCTTCGAGAGGAAGTCGTCCGCGCCGGCTTCCAGCGCTTCGACGATGCTCGTGATCTCCTGTTTTCCGGTTAGCAGCAGAATGTACGTATATCCGGACAGGCCCTGGGCTTCCCGTTCGCGAACCCGCTGACACAGATCGAGTCCGCTGATGCCGGGCATCATCCAGTCGGTGACGAGCACGTAATCGTGATCGTCATCCAGATTTTCCAGCGCAGCCATTCCGCTATCGGCAAAGGCAAGATTCCATTGCGATTGGTACCCGCGAAGGCCGCGCTCGACCGTGCGCAAGGCACGTTCATCGTCGTCTACGTAGAGTACGCGAATCTTATCGGCATGTGTCTTCATTCCGTTTACGCGTCCCGAACCCGGAAGGGCTCACGGACCCCTACGCCGGAAGCGAAATTACGGATGCGGAGCAAAAGGGGATAGGTGACGCGGCGCCCCTTGGCGACCAGCAGGAGACCGTTGGTCGTCTTGATATCCTCGTCTGCTTCGATATCGACGGTCAACTCGCGTACGGTAATCATGCGGACCGACTGAGGTCTATCCGAACGGATCTTGTAGTGCTCCAGCCGGGACAAGTACTCCGGATTGTATAAACGGGATTGTCGCCGCATCGTTGCGAGCGCTGCGCTGGGCTTGGCTCCGGCGGAAAGTTGACTGTCGAAATCGAGAGCCAGTTTTAGAAGCTGTGCGCCCTGGTTGACGAGCAGCTTCTCCGGGTCTGGTTCGTCCGCGCCAAAGTCCGCATACGCTTTATTCTGGTTCCGAATCATTTCGGCGATGGGCTCCATGCGAGGAATGTTCGCCAGAAGCTCCGCACCAATGCGCGGGTGCGCGTCCAACATCTCCTTCTCGTGTGGCGCCAGGGATTGCCCTGAGCAATACAACTCGAGGATGCTCGGCGGCACGGTGACGAATCCAATTTGGGAGAGCAGTGCGGCCAGTTCGAATTGCCAGAGGTTCGGGAGGTTTAGTTCCTGACCAAGAAACCGGACCACATGCCGGGCACGATTGGCTCGTCCGAACGCGGCGGGATTGAGCAGTTCCAGCAGGTCGATGAGAACGCGTACGCTGCCTTTCAGCGTTTTCTCCAGAAGATCTTTCTCGGCGCGGACCAGGCGCCATTGCTCGATTCCTGCGTAGATGGCCTTCTTCAGTACCACGGGCGGACAGGGCTTCGTGAGAAACCGGAAGATGCTTCCTTCATTGACCGCGTCGATGGCGGTCGTCGTATCCGCGTGGCCGGTTAACATCATGCGTATCGAGAGCGGTGATTCCTCCTTGACCGCGCGGAGGAATTGGATGCCGTCCATTTCGGGCATTCGCATATCCGCCACGACCACGGCAAAGGCGGTCTTCTTCCGGATGAGTTCCAGCCCATTCTTCGCGCCTTGCGCAGTGTGGACATCGAACGCGGTACGCATCTGGCGTTCGTATCCTGCCAGGACCGCGGGTTCGTCATCGACAAACAGCACCGATTCCTTCATGGTTCTTCCTCGTTGGTGGTCGAGAAATCGAAGGATTCCGGCAGGGATAGTTTCAATTTCGTTTCCTCCAGGTACTCCCGGTCAATCAAGTTCTCTTCGTCGACACTTGCACCGGATTCCTGACGGTGCACCAAATAGTTGGTCCAATGGACGATGGCAAGCGGGGAAATGCTGCGGGCAACGCATTGCGCGGGGTTGTGGTGGTAGGCGACCGCCTCGACGACCGGGTCCGGGAATCCCCATAGCCCGAGCAGGTATCCGCCCACTTCGGCGTGGGTTGCGCCAAGGGCTTCGCGCTCGAACGTATGGATCCGGGAAGTATCGCCCTCGACGCGTGCGAGGAGAGCTGTGTATTCCTCCCGACGACCCACGGCGAGCACGAGTTTGCCGGTATCGTGGAGGATGCCTGCCGTAAACGCGTCGTTTGCAAGGCGTTCGTTGGTTCCGTTTTGGAGTGCGACACGCTTGGCCGAAGCCCCGACAGCGACGCTGTGGTCCATGAACTTCTCGAGTGAGAATCCCGCCGCCAAGGGCTTCTTGGCGAACTCGGAGAATACGCCCATCGTCAGTACCATGGAGCGGATGACGTCGAGACCCAAGAGGCTAACCGCGTAGGTGACGCTCGTGACCTGGTTGCGGACGCCGAAGTAGGCGGAGTTTACCCACTGGAGTGTCTTAGCCGCCATGCCAACGTCTCGCTCGATAATTCTCGCGATCATCTTCACGCTGATATCAGGCGCGTGAAGCTCTTCGAGAAGTTCGGTATGGGTTCGAGGCAGAACGGGAAGGCCCGTGAAGCTGGAAACGAGTTGGACCAATGCTTCATCCTGCAAGAGATTGCGCAAGGAAAATGCGCGCTCGACTGTCTCCTTCAGCACGTCCGGATTACACGGCTTGCTCAGAAACTGGTGGATGGGACCCGTCAAGCGTAACATCGTCTCGTCACCGGAATGGCCGGACAACGCGATGCGTACTACGCGGGGATAGCGCCGCATGACTTCGGTAAGCAGACGGGCGCCATCCATTCCCGGCATGCGCATGTCGGAGACGATGACATCGATGGGTTCCTTCTTCATCAAATCCAGGGCAGCCTGGCCGCCGTTCACGAAGTTCATATTCCAGGAGCGGCGCATCGGACGGAGCATGCGCTCAAGCCCGACCAGGATGTTGGGTTCGTCGTCAACAAATAAGATGGACTTCATTTCCGCCTACTCGCCACCGTTCGTGTGTGTTGCAGACATCGTTCAGACCCGAGCCTGCTATCCGTCGATGGGAAGCCGAATCACAAAAGTCGATCCCTTTCCGGTCTCTGTCTCGACTGAGATTGTGCCTCCATGCTTTTCGACGATGACATTATGGGCAATGGCCAAGCCCTGACCGGTGCCGCGCCCGACGTCCTTCGTGGTGAAGAAGGGATCGAAGATCCGTCCTCGAACCGCTTCGGGAATCCCCGATCCGGTGTCGGATATGCGAACTTCGAACCAGTCGTCATCGGAACGGGTTGATACCGTGATTTTCCCTTTACCCTGGGAACCATCGCCGACCACGTCGGCAATTGCATGGGCGGCGTTGATGAGCACGTTCAGGATCACCTGATTAAATTCGCCCGGTAAACAAAGCACCGCGGGAACATTTGAATCGATGTCGGTTTCCATTTCGGCCACATATTTCCACTCGTTCCTCGCGACGGTGATGGTGCTTTCGATGGCACGGTTCAAGTCGACGCGCGTCTTCTCCGCTGTACCGGGATGAGAAAACTCTTTCATGGCAAGCACGATGCTGGCGACCCGTTCCACGCCGTCGAGGGAATCCTGGATCGCCTTCGGGATCTGCTCGGCCAGATAGGGGAGATCGATGTCCTCCGAGACGCGCTCAACCTTGTCGGCCTGCCCGCCGTCGATCGCAGCTTCTTTCGCAATACGCGCCAGTTCCTGAAACTCTTCCAGAAGCTGATTGAGGTCGCGGAAGGAATCGTGAAGGAAACGGATATTGTCACCGACGTACTGAATTGGCGTATTGATCTCGTGGGCGATCCCCGATGCGAGATTGCCAATGGACTCCAACTTCTGCGCGTTGAGGAGCTGCAATTCGAGATTCCGGCGCGCCGTAATGTCGTTCCCGATGATGGATACCCCTTTGGCGCTGCCCGCTGCCGTACGCACCGGATTGATCGTTACGTCCAGCACGCCCTCCGTACCGTCAGGTTTCGTATACCGTACATCCGCGGGTTTGACCGGTTTGCCGGAGCCGATACACTCGGGCAAGGCTGCTTCCATGGCGATCCAGTCCCAACAAATCCCGCAGTTGCGGATGTCTTTGCCGGTAGCCGATTCCGACGGAATGCCGAATGTCGCTTGGGCGGCCGTATTCCACCGTGTGACGCGCAGATTTGCGTCGAGCCCGATGAGGAAATACGACATGGATGACAGGAGGGCCTCCGTCTCTTCATGGGCCTCGCGCAACTGGGCCTCGGCGTTGCGGGCTTCGGTGACGTCGCGGGCAACGTGTACGGCCCCGATGGCGTCGCCTTCCGAGGTCACGAGGGGCGAGGTGGTCACCAGAAAGGCGCCGCCAAAGGCCTCGCCATAAACACGGCAAAGATCCTCGGCCGTTGCCTGCTCGAGCGGCACGCCGCGCAGCGCGGTGTCGCAACGCAATACTTCACAGATGTGCCGTCCAACGGCCGCGCCCGGTTCGATTCCCGCCCGATCGGCGAGAGACTTGTTCACCCGGACCAACCGGCCGTGCGCATTCACGATGGAAATCAGATCGGGAACCGCATCGAACGTTGTCGCCCAATGGAGGGCGGATTCGGCCATGGCGGAGGCATAATGATTGAGCTGTTTGTGTCGATACGCCCGGTCGACGGTGCTCTCAAGCCGCTGCAACCCATGTGGTTTTTCGACAAAATCGAAGGCGCCAAGTTTCAGGGCTTCGACGGCGTCGGTCACCGTTGCATCGCCGGTAATCACAATCGGCACCGTTGAAAGCCCGAGGTCCGTCATCGCGTGAAGCAATTCGATGCCGCTCATTTCGGGCATTCGTAAGTCAGTCACTAGGACCTCATACGGCGTCTCACGGAGAAGATCCAATGCCTTTCGCGCGCGGTCCACCGCGTCACATCGGCAACCATGACGCTCCAGCCGCCGAACCATGACCTTCAAGAGCGTGGGGTCATCGTCGACAACGAGAACCGAGTAAGGCGTCGTTGGTTCGTTGGTTCCCGGAGCCGCGCTGTTTGCAGGATGAGACGACCTCGTCGTGCCCGGCATGTTGCCTCCTTGTTGCGCCACCGGTTGGCGAATGCCATATGACGAACCAGGGCGGGTCCAATTCGGACACGTCGTGCATCCGCGGACCGCGATGAATTTCTCCTGATAACGGGGCATTTGAACCGGCAGCCTTGCATTGCCGGTTCGCCCGTGCCGTTGTCTTGATTATACTCTCAGCACAATTCTCTGCAAGTCTACTACGCGAAGGGCGCTCCGTCCGTAAACGGTCAGCGCAACTGCAGAACGCGTGTTGGCCGGCCAATCACCCGGGGGGGCCGCTGTCCAACAGTCTACTTTTCTGCCGCCCGCAGGGACGATGGCATCGCGGGAACCGGGATGCGCTCGCCTGTGTCGGTGACCTTCTCGCCTTTGACGCGGTACAGCCAGAGTTCGCGGATGGGGTGGCACTGCACGATGAGATACTCGCCGTCCGGAGAAAAGGCGACGCCTTCCGGAATCGGGCCGGTCGGCAAGGTCTGAACGACCTCGAAGGTGTTTCCGCGGCGCGCCAGGATGGTGAGCTTGCCGTTTTCTTCGTGTCGCGGATCGTCGGAGGCGAAGTTGGAACCTTCCATAAGGACGGCGGCGACGAGTTTGCCGTCGGGGCTGATTTCGATGGATTCGGGGCCGGAACCGATGGGCACGTAATCCACGGTTCGGGGCGGGTCGGCCTTCAGATCGACTACGGTCAACGCGTCGGTATCCGGCGTACCTTGGCCAGACCCGGCTGTAAGGGCGAAAGCACCGTCGGAGCTGATGACGCATCGGTACGGTTTGCCATAGACGGAGAACTTGCGTTCGGACACCGCGAGTTTGCCGTCGTCGATCGTCAGCAGCGCGAGATAGCCCAACGCATTGACGCTCGCGACGGCCATGGTTCCATCTGGGGCGATTGACACATCGGAGATTTCGTCTTCAGGTTCACATACTTTCACGGTCTGGTCGATAACGACCTTCTTTCCGTCGATGGACAGCAGGGAGACGGTACCGGCGGCGCGATTGGCGACCAGGGCGAAGCTGCCGTCGCGGGCAATGGACATGCCCGAGGGTTGGGCGTCCGTCTTGATCTCGTCGATGACAGCCGGCGGATTGGCGGTCAAATCCAGTACGTGGATCACATTGTCCGGGATCCACGCGCCGGGTTTGTCCGGGTCGGGAAGCGTGGAGCTTGCGATAAGCGCGAGTTTCTCGTCCGGCGTGATGGCGATATTCGACGGCGGTCCGATGACGCTGTTGCGGATGTCCTCGAGATGGGTGGCTTCCGGCGGGAACGAGGTGAAGTTCAGAATGGTCAGCGAATCCGGCGGGGCATCGGAAAGGACGACGGCCGTGCCGCTGGTGAGATCGATCTTGCTCTCGTTGCCCGAGATGACAATTTGTCCGCCGGCGGACAACGCCACCGTGAATACAACCAGTATGGCTACCGCGATTCTCATGGATGCTCCCTCTCCGGTTTGTGCTGTTACCGCTTCATTTCTTTCCTTTGGAATCATAGCGCTTGGGGGCACGGCCAACAAGTTGTCCGATGGAAGACCACAAGTGATGGCGCCTGTGGTCTTCAGAGCACCACGGCGATTGCCATTAGCACCACAAACACGCTGCTTGTTGCGAGTTGCCGCAGACCGAGTTGTGTCGGTTTGATCCCGACCGGTGGCCGGATTGCCGACTGTGCAATATCCGCAATGGGGACCAGGAACGCGGCGATGGCGAGCCACGACACGACGCCCATCGTCGCGCAGATGCCCGCCGCAATCGCGCAGACCGTGGCAAAAGGGAGCGTCAAGGCCAGGACGCGTCGGGCATACCGCCGATCCCGCATGCGTTTCGTGCGCCGCAACTCGAGTATCTTCGACACGTGAATGACTGTCGTTACGGAGTGGAGTGTTACCAAACCCCACAGAATCCATGGCTCGATGCTGCCCGTTCCGCCGCAGACCCAGTACGCCGCAGGCAGGGCCAGGGCAAGTACCGCGGCGGTGGCGTATTCCATCCCGCGCTGGTGCCGTTCGCTCTTTCGGCTGACGAGGAAGAAATACCAGAGAAGCAAGGGCGCGGCGAGCAATCCCAGCAGGAGGACCCGCGCGTGGTCCAGCGCAACGAGACCCGCAGCGCCGGCGGCGCAAACGCTGCCGTGAATCGCAGTCCAAAACAGTGCGGGCGCGCGATCGCTTGCCGGGCGCAGTCCGGACAGCACCTTGACCAGCAACGTGAGGGGCTGGCGTACGAGGAATGCGGCCAAGGCCGTGAAAATCAGCACAAAGAAGTCTGCGTGAAGCGTTCCACCCGCCGCCGCGCCTACTATCAACGGTCCAATCCACCACACCCACGCGCCGTGCTCCGGCGGGATGGCGTAATGCTTCCGAACGTAGCGCCGGAAACCTGTCTGGTGTGGCCTTTTACACGAGTTCTCGGAGTTTGCCATGAGTGTTCATACCTTAGTGCATGGATCCAAGGGTTGACAACACTTCTGGAGTGCGAGGGCTTGCCTTCGCGTTGTCACGTCCGCACGGGTAAACCCGCAAGCGCAACTCAAACCTGGCGAAGGCAAGCCTTCTCACTCCAAACACGCACCATGACTGTCGTCTCCGCGTTGTGCTATGCGCCGCGCACCTGCTAGGCTGGCTTTAGACCTTTTTCGCGTTCAACGTTTGGGGGAACCTCGGATGCGTCATCTTCTATCGGTGCTCTTAGTCCTCAGCGCGCTGGCACTGCCAATTGGCATCGCTGCGCAGGATTCAGTCCTCACCTACGAGGAACTCTACCTCGGCTTTGAATCGCCGGACCATGCGACGTGGGGTGAGGTACCCCTGTGGTGGTGGGAAGGTGAGCGCATGACGAAAGAGCGCGTTACCGCTCAGTTGGAGACGTTGGCCGCGGAAGGGGTGAAGGCGGTGTGCCCGATCCAACGTTCGCCGGGGCGCTGCGATCCCCAGTCGTTCAGTCCGGAGTGGTGGGATCTCTTCGCCTACACGAACGCCGAATGCAAACGGCTCGGCATGTCATTGTGGGCCTACGACCAGGTGGGCTACGGCCATTACGGCTGGCTCGAAAAGGCCGCGGCACAGGTCAACGATCCCCGCACCAAGCGCGTGCTGGTCGTGACGGCGGACGGAACGAGCGATGCTCCCATCCGAGTCGAAATACCGGGGGGCGAAGTGCTGAGCGCGCGTGCCTATCCCCTGCGGGATGGAGTCGCCGTGGACGAGGACAGTGTCGACGTGATGGCAAGCGTTTCGGGCGTTGCCCTGGAATGGTCGCCGCCGGAGGGCATTTGGCGCGTGGCGGTGTTGGTCACGGAACCGTTCCAAACCTTCTATTTGAGCGACACGTCGGGCGATGCGTTCATCGACATGTTCTACGGGAAACTCGAACGCACGCTGGGCGAGGATTCCATGGGCACGAGCTTTGCCGGGATCTTCCAGGACGAACATCCTCCCACGCCGCGCGACATCTTGTCAGACGAACTCGCCGCGGCTTTTCGCGAACGTTGCGGCTACGATATCACGCGCGCGATTCCAGCGCTCCACTTTGATGTGGGACCGCTCACGCCCAAGTACCGGACCGACTATTTCGACGTGTATCTCAGCATCGTCGAGCAGGACTACTGGAAGCGGGTCTACGACTGGACCTGGGAGCGGGGTCTGCTGACGAGCCACGACAACTGGGGCCGCAACAATATCAACAAGCAGAGCGAAGGCTACATCGATTACTTCCGTACGCAGCG
>CAZWDH010000247.1:3292-10713 GCA_964632865.1 uncultured Nitrospiraceae bacterium | reverse complement strand
GTTGTATGCTTTGGCGGCGGCTCATCTGGCTGAGGCGGCTCACCTAAACCCGCGCATCCCGCTCTGTTGGTTGTGTCTGGGCGACTGCTTCCGGGAACTGAAGTTTTTCGAGCAAGCCATCTTCTATTACCAGCGGGTGATGGAACTCGAACCAACGAACGAACTCGCCATCGAGCGGCAACGCCGGTGCAGCACCTTGAGCTACGGGCTGATGCGCTTGTTCCGCCGCGAGGACCTTCATCGGCGTTGGCGACAGGCATTCGACAAAAACATGGGGATTGAGAAGGAGTGAACATGACCACCGAGTACGTGTCGCCGTTCGTTGAACGGTTTGCGACCAGGGAAATGGCCCAACTTTGGAGCGCCCAGAAGAAATTCTCCACGTGGCGCCGCTGCTGGATCGCGCTCGCGGAAACGGAACAGGAACTGGGATTGCCCATCACCGATGAGCAGCTCGCGGAAATGCGCGCGCACGTGGACGATATCGACTTCGAAGCCGCGGCGAAGTTCGAGCGGGAACTGCGTCACGATGTCATGGCCCACGTGCATACCTATGGTCTCGTAGCGCCGAAGGCCAAGCCCATCATCCACCTCGGCGCGACGAGTTGTTTCGTGGGCGACAACACCGACCTCATCCTGCTGCGCGAGGCGCTCGAGATCATCCTGACCAAGGCCGTGAACGTGCTCGACAAGTTGCGTGTATTCGCGGAGCAATGGAAGGATCTGCCGACACTCGGCTACACCCACTATCAGCCCGCGCAGGTGGTCACGGTCGGCAAACGGGCGTGTCTTTGGGCGCAGGATATTCTGTTCGACATCGAAGACTTGGAGCGCACGCGCGACCGCCTCCGCTGCCGCGGCGTGAAGGGCACGACCGGCACGCAGGCGTCTTTCCTTGCGCTCTTCGACGGCGATCACGGGAAAGTGCTGGCGCTCGAGAAGCGCGTCTCGGAGAAGCTCGGATTTGACCGCGCCTACGCCGTGACCGGCCAGACCTATCCACGCAAGGTCGATACTCAGGTATTGCAGGTTCTGGCCAGTATCGGTGAATCGGTGCACAAATTCGCGACGGATATGCGGCTCTTGCAAAACCTCAAAGAGATCGAGGAGCCCTTCGAGTCGAAGCAGATCGGCAGTTCCGCCATGGCATACAAGCGCAACCCTATGCGCTGCGAGCGCGCATGCTCCCTCGCGCGGCATCTCATGGTCGCGCCGCTCCACAGCGGATTCACGACAGCGACACAGTGGTTTGAACGCACCCTCGACGACAGCGCGATCCGCCGCATCAGCCTGCCGGAGGCCTTTCTGGCGGCCGATGCGATTCTCAACCTCTACCTGAACGTCATGGAGAATCCCGCCGTCTACCCGAAAGTCATTGAACGCCATCTACGAGCCGAACTGCCCTTTATGGCCACCGAGAACATCCTCATGGCCTGCGTAAAGCGCGGCGGTGACCGGCAGGAGTTGCACGAAGTCATCCGCACTCACTCCCAGGCTGCCGCGCAACGCGTCAAGATGGAAGGGGCCGATAACGATTTGCTGGAGCGTTTGGCCGGCGATCCCGCCATCGGCATGACCGAAGCGGAGATCGACGCCGTGCTCGACATGAAACAGTTCGTAGGCCGTGCGCCCGAGCAGGTCGTCGAGTTCATCGCGAACGAGGTCCAGCCGGTACTCGCGCGCCACGCTAGTCGTACCGGCGGTCAATCGGACGTGCGCGTGTAAGATGGACGGCCCCCGGAAGGTTGCCGTCATTGTCAATCCCCGATCCGCCAACGGCCGTACGGGAAAGGCGTGGCCCGCTCTGGAGCACCGCTTCCGTGACGTCTTGCCCCAGTTTGACGTGCTGACTACCGACCGGCCCTGGCACGCGGCGGAGCTTACCCGGCAGGCGCTCCGCTCCGGGTGCGACCGGATCGTCAGCGTTGGCGGAGACGGCACGCACCACGAAGTGCTGAACGGGTTCTTCGACGGGTATCTCCCCATCAATCCCGCGGCCAGTCTGGCGATTTTCCCGCACGGGACCGGTTCGGATCTCGCACGCACCCTTGGCGTTCTAAATGCGGCGAACGCCCTCAGTCTGCTCAATGGAAGTTATTCGATGAAGGTCGATGTGGGCCGCGTGACGTTTACCTTGCCAGGAGGCGCCGCGCAGGAGGTGCGGTACTTCATCAATGTCGCCGATTTCGGAATGGGAGGCTCCGTCGTGGAATGCGTCAACCGGGGCACAAAGCGATTAGGCCCGTTCCTGACGTTTCTCACGGCGTTGCTTCGCACCCTCGCGACCTATCGAAATCCGCTCATCAAACTGCAGATCGACGGGGAACTCCTGGAGCAACGTACCGTAAACGTCATCATCGCGAACGGTAAGTACTATGGGGGCGGTATTCACGTGGCGCGGGAGGCGCGCATGGACAGCGGCTCCTTTGAAGTGTACGTTCTGGGCGACATCGGGTTCTGGAAGGCGGTGTTCAATCTTCCGAAATTTTACACCGGCAGCTACATCGATCGGACGGACCTCGTCCGGCGCTACACCGCCCATCGGGTCGTGGCCCACTCGGACGAACGCGTGCTGCTCAACCTGGACGGCGAACAGCCGGGCCAACTTCCGGCCGCGGTGGAAGTATTGCCAGCCGCGCTTCGATTGGTCGTTCCCGGCTTTCCTGAACCTGCCCGCGCGACACCTATGCGGAGTGTTTAGCGAACACTTCGCCGTCCGGTCCAATCGCAAGATCGCCATCAAGCGACAAATCGAGATTCCGCGCGCGCTCCACGAACTCGCGCTGCGAAAACGCGAATTGCGGACTGATCTCAATCTGAATCGCAACCTTACCGTCAGCGTGGCGCGGAACCGTGTAGCCAGCCGCTTCCAGCCAGCGCCCCCACAGTTCCGACTGCGACTCCCGCGCGGCTTCCACGCTGTTCGCGCCGCTGAACTGCTTGATCGGGGTGTATTCGCCCGCGCGGTCGATCTCCAATGCGATGGGGTCGTGTCCAGTAAACCGCAAGGCATCGAAAACAAAGGTCTCGAACTTGTATCCGTTCGGCTTCTCCGGCTCTACGCGCTCCCCGGACTCGTTGATGTACGGAATCTTCTTGTGTGCCCGGTGCCAGGGAAACGATTCAAACCGGCTGAACACGTCCTCGATGAAGCCCATTGATATCATGTGAATGGCCGGGTTGCCCGCGTAGTAGACGGGGTTGCCCTTGGCGTCGGTTTCGAGGAGTTGCGGGTAAATGTCGAGTTCCGAATATTCGATGGTCCGGTATTCGCCGTCGCACAGACAGTGGACGCCAACGGACTCGCGTACCTCGGTCTTCCGGTGAATCTTCGAGGACATCTGCCCCTTGCCGAGAATGTGATACCCGATGAAATACGGGTCGGCAACCTTCAACGCCCAGTTGTCGACCTGGAAATAGCTCAGCGTATCCACGCCGCGCTGTCGTGCGTCGTCTGCGATGCCGTTCTCCACGACAGCCGGGATGACGCCGCCGTGTCCGTTCGGATTCATGGCGAGGTTCCCCGGTTCGTCGAGCATGAATTTTCCGCCATCGTCCACGCAGGGCACCATGCGCTGCGTGAAAAAGTACACGTCCGTTTCGCGCAGTCCGAAGAACCCGTTTTCCTTGAAGAAGGACCGCGTCTCCTCGCGGTTGGTGTCGCTCACCATGATGTACCACGGCAACACGCAACCGTACTTGCGTTGGGCGTGAAGGATCTTGTCCGCGTGATACGCAAACAACGATCGGCCCGTGATAGGCCCCACCGGATACGCCCCCTTGGGGCCGTCGTAGCCAAGGCGCGTGCCTTGGCCACCGGCCACCAGTAACATGCCGACGCGGCCGGCGCGCAACGCCGCTTCGCCGGCATTCCACGCTTCCTGCGCATCCTTCCGATCGGCATCGGCCACCGGAATTGTGGGAACCGGCTCGATCCGGTCGAACACTTCCGGAGGCGGATCCTTCCTCACCCATGTATCTACCAGGCGTTCCGTCAACGGCAGGTCGATCATGGCGATCTGCCCTGAGAGGTTTTCTCGCTCGCCACCGGACAGGTCATCCCAGTAGCGCAACACATGGTCTTGACCGTAGGCAGCGAGGCGTTCCCGCAGATCGTTCACAGATGGGGTCATCAATCCTTGCTCCATGTTTTACCGTATACCGACATGCTCTCCCGTTGCGTACGATTTGGGAGGAGGCCGGGCTTAGCGCCTTGAACCAACTCGAACTTGGACCCACAGGTATCGCACAGTCCATACTCAAATCCCGGATGTTCGAGATACTCGCCGCACCGCGGACATGCGGGCAAGTGCTTTCGATAGACCGCTTCCGGGGCGGGAAACTCGAGCCCGCAGCACGTACACTTCGCAACACTCACCACACGGAGCCAGCATCGGGAGAACGCGCGGTAGGCCTTGCAGACCGCGCAATACACTTCGCGCCCCATCACTTGCCGAACCGGAGGCGCAGGGCTCGGCTTGTCCGCGTCGCGTTTCTTTTGGCCAAAGAGCGCCATGATTACACTCGATTGGAGTTACAACGCCGCCCCCGCGTGCGTCATCGCCGTGACCGCACACCGTCGCGGAACGTCGGGCAAAAAAGACATCGGACTGAGAAACCGGATCAGCCCGTTACAGAGGCAAATGCGCGCATCGTATGCTTGACGGTCTTGTCACCGGAACGCACGGTAAACGATACCGATTCATTCTTCAATCCCGGTCCCGCATCCGGGCGGACGCCGAGATCAAGAAATTTCGTGTTCGGTTTGTCGCCGTCTCGAACCGCCACGCTGAAAGCCTCTCCGGTAACTTCAACATCATCCAGTGAGAACTCGGACTCAGAACTCACGACGGCGGTTGCGATCTGGGAACTGCCGGGATCGACGGCATTTCGTACACTTAGCATGGTGGGGGTCACGCTGAAGAACGACTCCACATTTGCGGTGATTGCGTATGGCACTCTTCCAACACGTTCAACATTAGTATGGATGTAGAAGGCGTCCTTAAAAACCCCAATGGGAAGATCCTGGGCCAGAGTCACGACTATTTCCCACTCTTTTCGCTCGGGAGATGCCCATTCGCTCCGGGGGCGCTCCCGCAGATCCAGGGAATACTGAACCACACCCGAATCGACATCCGTATCGCCGGACTCCGACTTGCGTGTCGCATTGCGGCCCGGACGCACCTCCGTTACCTCGAAATCCGTATCCTCCACCTGGCGAATGATCAACTTTGCTTCTCGCGGCGTGCCATTTTCAATCGCACCGAGTTCGAGCGCTTCCGGCTCCATTGAGAACTCCGCCCGCACGTCCGCCTCGACCGCCACTTCTAGGGACGGCGTCAACGGGTCGTTCGAAATCAGGGTCAAGGTCTTCCTGGAGTGAAATCCGGGGATACGGAACGGATCTACAACGATCGACATATCCATCTTGCCATTGGGAGGGATAACGGTAATGGGCTTGCCATGCTCGTCTTTCGCGTTCTTGGGCAACTCCCCTTGCGTACAGCCACAAGTGGTTCGAATATCCAGGATTTTCAAGGGACCTGTTCCGCGATTATAAACCGCCATCTTCTCGGTAGTCGGCTTCGTGTTATCGATCAGGCCCAAGTGAAAATCGTTGGTCTCCACATCGATTCTCGCGCTATCTGGAGAACCATCCTTGCTGCCGGAAAGCAGGCCCTCCTGCGACGCCGAGCCTCGGCCGGACTCTCGCAACACGGAGACTTCCTCAAGGAAATCGCCGGAATCGCCGTCCAACTTCGTGGCGCCGCTCGTTCGAAGATAGGCCACGAGAAAAAAACCACCTATCAACACGAGGATGCCCGCGATTACATGACTCGATCGAATTCGCATAGCTTTACTCCGCGCGGAATCGCACGCCGTACCGCGCCTCCGCATCTCGTAACGCGCCGGACAGGTTCTCGTAGGTTTCCGGGGTCACTTCCCGTTTGACCTCCATTCCCATCAGCAGGGCGCCTACAACCGGCTCGTACACCGGCATGACGGTCCGTGCGTGGGGGCACTCCTGGTGGACCACTTCCCGCATCGCATCGACCAGCACAGGACTGCTGCCCTTGAATACGCTTCCGGCCATAACAACGTCAAAGTCTTCCTGAGACATTCCCAATTTGCGCGCCACGGCGTTCACCATGGCGCCCAAGTACTTGCCACCACTGCCTAGAATATCACATGCGGCCGCGTCGCCTTCAAACGCCGCGTCAAACACGAGTTTCGCCATGGGTTCGAGATCGAAGTAGGTAATCTCCCGCCGATACAGTTTGTAGAACAACTCCTCAACCGTATCGCAGCCCGCCCGTTCCATGAATTTCCGGGTCAACAGCGTGTCTGGAATGATGCCATCGCGCGCCTGCCAGACTTTCTGAATTCCCTGGCGCCCGATATCCGACCCCGAGCAGATGTCGCCAAACTCGGGGCCCAACCCGCCCACGCGCGCATGCTCGCCGGATCGATTCTTACCCGCGGAAACGCAGCCCGTGCCGCAGGCGATGACGACGCCGTATGGCGCCCGCGTACCGCCGCGCAGGCCCGCCATGGAATCGTTCTGGAAGTCCCGGGGTATCTCGCCGAACAGGGGCGTGAAAATCTCGCGCTCCAGCATTTCGTAGTCCTCGGGGATGTCCGCCCCGGCGATGCCCATTCCGATGGCGTCGATGTCGGACAGCGTCAGTCCCGCGCTCGCGAGGGCTGACTCCACTGCCTTCCGATTCTCCTCTCGCGCCGGTCCCACGCCATGGAACTCGTAATTGCCGGTACCTGCCCGGCCAAACCCCTCGATGCAGCCGTTTTCATCGCCAACCAGACAGAATGTCTTGGTTCCCCCGGCGTCCAACCCCAGATAATGCTTCATGCAATCCTCTTTTCCGCGATGCCAAACATACAACGGCGCGCGAGACCGAAGTCCCGCGCGCCGATTCCAATTCTCCTATCGAATTCGCTCGGCTAATTGCCGCGAACTTGCCGGAGGCGTTCCCGCGCCTGATCGGTGACTTCCGAAAGCGGATAGTTCTCGACCAGATCGGTCCAAAGTTCGACGGCGCGCTGCGTTTGTCCGAGGGCGATGTGACAATCTGCCTGGCGCGTCATGGAATACGCCGCTTTGAGATTGTCCGGACCCGGATAGTTGCTTCGCACCTTCTCGAACTCGGCGATGGCGGTTTCGTTCTGTCCCAACTTGCGGTAGGACTCCGCCTTCCAGAACTGCGCGTTCGCCGCGTTATTTGCCGTGGGATAGCGCTGCAGGAACGCATCGTATAACGCGATGGCCTGATCGTAGTCATCGTTCAGAAATGCCTGTTGCGCCTTGTTATACTCGGTCAACGCGTTGGATGCGGCATCGCCGGCCGGAGGTGCTGCCACCGGCGACGTGCTTTCCGGCATCTCGGCGGGCGGAATCTCGGCGC
>CAZWDH010000247.1:0-3192 GCA_964632865.1 uncultured Nitrospiraceae bacterium | reverse complement strand
GGTGCTGCCACCGGCGACGTGCTTTCCGGCATCTCGGCGGGCGGAATCTCGGCGCCACCGGCCGGAGGGGTCTCCACAACCGGGGGTTCGAACCCGAGCCCTGTACTACTGCGAGGCCCGGATCGCCCAAATTCCTGGTATATGACCGTCGCCAACCGATCCAAGGTTTCCTGAAGGGACTCCAGTTTGGCCTGGTTTTCCTCTACCTTGGTCTGCAACTGACGCGTCGTCGTTTCGCTCGCCTCGACCTTCGCCGTGAGTTCGGCCGCAGTTTCGTTGAGTTGCGTGATCCGCGGGCCGAGGTCCGTTTCCAGGTTCTTCGCAATGCGATGGGTCGCATATACGGAGTTGGCAACCTGATCGCCGCTGGACCCTGTTGTGGCACAACCGGAACTGAGCGCCGCCAACGCCGTCATCCCCGCAAGGGCAGTCCTGAAACGCATGGTACGTGTACCCCTATCGGTTCGCTTTGTTGAACTCACAACGCCGGTTCTTCGACCACGCCGCTTCCGTGTGACCCAAGTCCACCGGATCTTCCTCGCCGTAACTGATCGTGATCAGACGGTCGCCGGAAATCCCCAGGCGGATCAGGTGGTCGCGGGTCGCCAGAGCGCGCTTCTCGCCCAGTGCCAGGTTGTAGTCCTGGGTGCCGCGTTCGTCGCAGTGCCCTTCAATCTGCACGTATACATTCGGATACTGCTTCAGGACTTCCGCATTGTGACGCAGGGTCTCAAGGGCATCCGGACGCAGCGTGTAGCTGTCGTAATCGAAATAGATGGTCCGCACGCCTTCGGCGGACTCAAACACGAGGGATTCGACATCGACATCGGGCAGACCCGATCCCGTTGTCTCTTCGGGCCCTGGTCCCGTGGGGGTCGTGGTCGTCAGCCCCGGGTCAATGGGAGCCGGTTTCTTGCTCTTACACCCCGTCGAGACGGCCAGCGCAAGAACGATGCAAAGCCCGCACAGCATTCCACTCCGCAGGTAGCTCATGTGATAGGTTCCTCCAAGGTCGGTTTTTGAAGTTGTAATAGTACCAGATCCGCAAAACTTGATCAAATCAGCTTGTTTCAATGACTTATATGCCTTCTCGGCACCAAAAGTTTCCTGAAATGGGAATTTCAATGATTTGGCTGCATGATCGCGGGCGACTACGCCCATATTGTACACCAAACTGCACTTATCCACAAAATCTTGTAATGCACCGCGCGGCGCTCTTAACATACGCTCGCGTATCGCACTGACGCGTCCACCTCCACCTTCCACACCATTCTGGCACGACCTGTAACGCGAGCATTGCCCGCAACCCGTGACCATGCGACCGTGCTCAAATTCGAAATCCGAAGCACGAAATCCGAAACAAATTCAAATGACTCAATTCCGAATTGCCAAATCATAAACCAAGACAGGCTGGCCCACCATAACTGGGTGTCTAATACGTTTGCGCTCGGCTCTTCCCGAGAGGCTAACACTGCACCCCTAACACCTTTGTGTAATCCTTTAGAATTTTGGTCATTCGTGCTTGTTTCGTGCTTCGAATTTCGTATTTCGAATTTTCATTCACCTAGAGCGCCAGATTCTCCCGAATGCTCTCCACGGCCGCCTCGATATCTTCGGCGTGCCCAAAGGCGCTCAACCGGAAGAACCCTTCGCCGCTGGGTCCAAAACCAGACCCCGGCGTGCCAACAACATGGGCCTCGTTCAGGAGCTTGTCGAAAAACTCCCAGGAACCCATGCCGTTCGGCGTCTGCATCCACACGTAGGGGGCGTTGACGCCGCCGTACACGGTGAGCCCCAGTGCTTCGAGGCCGCCCTTGATGGTTCGGGCGTTCTTCATGTAATACGCCACCATCTCGCCGCACTCGCGCTGTCCAGATTCGGACATGACCGCGAGGCCACCCTCCTGCACGACGTTGGATGCGCCATTGAACATCGTCGTTTGGCGCCGGTTCCACAGGCGGTGAACCTTCCCGGCCTCCGAATCCTCGCAGCGGAGGGCCTTGGGCACCACGCTCCAGCCGAGGCGCACGCCGGTAAACCCTGCTTCCTTCGAGAAACTGCTGATCTCGAGCGCGCACTCCGTCGCCCCCTCGATCTCGAAGATCGACCGGGGCAATTCCGGGTCGCTGATGAACGCCGCGTACGCCGAGTCAAAAATGATGACAGCCTTCGCCTCGCGCGCGTAATCGATAAATGTCTTCAACTGTTCCCGGGTCGCCACAGCTCCCGTGGGATTATTCGGACTGCACAAGTAAATGAGGTCGACTTTGCCCTCGGGCACTGCCGGGATAAAGCCATTCTCGGCGGTACACGGCATGTAGACGAGCCCCTGAAACCGCCCATTCTTCCATTGGCCCGTCCGGCCGGCGATGACATTGCTATCGACGTAAACGGGATACGCGGGATCCTGCACCGCGACAATATTATCAACGCCGAAAATGGATTGAATATTCGCCGAATCCGGCTTCGCGCCGTCGCTCACGAAGACCTCGTCCGCCTCGATCGACACCCCCAGACCACGGTACCGATCCGCCAAAGCCTGGCGAAGTTCCGCGTTCCCCTGCTCCGCGCCGTACCCGGTATAGGTTTGCACGTCTGCCAGCTTATCGACCCCCCGGTGGAGCCCCGCAATTACCGTTGACGTCAGCGGCTCCGTCGTATCGCCAATCCCCAGCCGCATCACCTTCGCGTCGGGGTGCTCCGACTGAAAGGCGCGGGTCCGCTTGGCGATTTCGGGAAAGAGGTATCCTGCCTGCAATTTATCGTAGTGGGGATTCAGTTTCGCCATGTCGCTAATTCGGTCTCCAGAGGTTCGGGGGTTCCGCTTGAAAGGCCGGGATCATACAACAAAGCCCTCTTTCCATGCACACCAGATGCGGATCCGAAGCTGGGGTCCGTCCGCACTCCTGATTCCCGGCACGTGTTTTGCTCCGCCAAGGTGAATAGATCGCAAGTCCCAACCTGGGAGACACTGCCGTGAATGTGTTTGCGACCATTATGGTAATGGTGCTATTGATAGCTATTGCCGCAGCTATTTTTGTTTTCTCCGACGTCTACAATGTCGCAGCTTCCCAGTCGCATACCGATCTCGTATCTGCCACGTTGACCCGGCTCAAGGCGGAGTCCATTCGTTCTCAGGCCAATCCAATCACTCCGCCCGATCTCAATAAGCAAACACTCATTGGCAACGGT
>CAZWDH010000246.1:0-10735 GCA_964632865.1 uncultured Nitrospiraceae bacterium | reverse complement strand
CGATTCGCCCCGTGCGGCGCGGCGAAATTTGATGGGACGATGCGGTTGCGTGTCGTCGCGTCCTCGGATGACGCCATCCGCCTGCCACTGCTCATCCATGTCGTACATGACGTCGCCAAGCGGCTGGCCGGACTCGTCAAAATAGCGGACCACACGCTTCCGGCAGGGGTTGGTCGCCTTGGAAAGATTCGAAGAAATCTTCATGCGCGGTTGCCAGGCCCCATCCTCGCGGACGGCAACAAGCTTGTACACGCCGCTGAGCGACGGACAATCCCGGGAGGTGATCAGATGCGTGCCGACACCCCACGCATTGATCTTCGCTCCCTGCCGTTTCAGGTCCGCGATGAGATCTTCCTCCAGATCATTGGATGCGACGATGGTCGGATTTTCGATACCGGCATCGCGCATCATTCGGTACGCGATCTTGCTGAGCTTTGCAAGGTCGCCGGAATCGAGGCGAATGGCGGTTCGCACTGGGATGCCCTGTTCCCGAAGCTCCTTGAAGACTTTGATGGCGTTGGGCACGCCGCTCTCGATGGTATCGTAGGTGTCCACCAACAAGACGCAACGCTCGGGGTACCGGCGCGCGAAGGCGCGGAAGGCGTCGAGCTCGTTCGAGAAACTCATAACCCAGCTATGCGCGTGGGTGCCCGACACGGGGATGCCGTAAATCTTGCCTGCAAGCACATTCGACGTGGAAGTGCATCCACCAATGTACGCCGCGCGCGATCCGCTGAGCGCCCCGTCCGGCCCATGGGCGCGGCGCAGGCCGAACTCCATCACCGGTTCGCCCTCCGCAGCAAGACTCACGCGTGAGGCCTTGGTGGCAATCAGGGTCTGGTAGTTGAGCATGTTGAGCAGGGCGCTCTCGATCAATTGCGTCTCAAAGATGCTGCCTTCGACCTGCACGACAGGCTCGTTGGGAAAGACCAGTGTGCCCTCCGGCACGGCGCGTACGGTGCAGCGGGGCTTGAACTGCCGGAGGTAGGACAGGAACTCCGTGTCGAATACGTCTTGGGAACGCAGGTACTCGATATCGTCGTCCTCAAACTTGAGATGCTCCAGATAGTCCAGGAACGGACTAAGTCCCGCCGCCACGGCAAACCCATTGTGCGGCGGAAGGTGGCGAAAGAAGTACTCGAAACTCACCTGCAAATCGGCGCGGCCTTCATTAAGGTAACCGGCCATCATGGTGAGTTCGTAGAAGTCGGTGAGTAGCGCGAGTCCTTCGCGCGTTCGCCAGGGTTGTCCTTTGCCGCTCATTGCAGGTCCCTCGAATGCAGCGGCTGCACTCCTGCCTGCCGCATTTCCTCGACAGCGGCGTTCGCCGTTCCCGGCGGATTGTCGATCGCCCGGCACAGGTCTTCGATGAGAAAGACGTCGAACTCCTTCTTTCGTCCGTCCAGGCACGTGAACTTGACGCAATAATCCGTTGCCAGGCCGCAGACGAAGATTCGCATGATCCCGCGTGCACGAAGATCCTCGGCGAGATTCGTATTTTCAAAATCGCTGTACGCCTCGCGGTCCGGGTCCGTGGCCTTGCTGACGATCCACGCGTCGTCGGGCAACTGGAGACCGGAATGGAACGCCGCGCCTGGCGTTCCCTGGACACAGTGCGCGGGCCAGCTCTTGTCGACAAACTGGGGGTCGTCGCTAAAGCTGCAATGATTCGCAGGATGCCAGTCGCGCGTGAACACGCGGCACTTGAACAGATGCTGTATCGCGTTGATCTCCGGGACGATTGCGTCGCCCCGTTCCACGGGCAATGCGCCGCCTGGGCAGAAGTCATTCTGAATATCGACGACAATCAGGGCATCGGTGGGCAATACGTTCATGGTTCTGAACCTCCCTGGATGCGGGTGCGTCCGATCTTACGAAGTCAATGCCGTCGCAAGAGACGCGCGCTCGGCGGCGCTGAACGTCGGAGGGATCCAGTCGTCGGCGCCGCGGTCGAGCGCCTCGCGAAGCGTCTTTACAGCGTACGCGATGATGGCGTCATGGTCAAACGCAATCGGCGGCAGGTCGTTCAGTGGATGCCATACCGCTTCCGTGGCGTCATCGCCCGCCGTGAGGGGATGTTCGCGACAGTCGATTACGGCGAGATACACCGCGCTGACCGCCCATCCGCGTGGATCGCGCCCGGGGTCGCCAAAAGTCGCCATCTGGCGGAGAGGAATTTTCGCGAGGCCGGTCTCCTCGTTAAGCTCCCGGGCGGCCGCCGTGTCCAGCGGTTCGTTCTCATTTACAAAGCCGCCTGGCAATGCCCAGCAATTGATAAACGGGTCGTGTCCTCGACGAATCAGGAGAATGTGCAGGCCGTTATCGCGCAATGTGAAGATGACAGAATCCGCCGCCATGATCGGACGCGGGTGCGTGTAGGTAAATTGGGTTTCTGCCATCGTTCCTCCTGTGTGCGGACACTGCCAATACCGGTTGGGATAGTAGTGGCTGCGAGACATGCTCCGCCACTTTTCCATGAGAAGGCCGAGGGCGGGATTTCCCGACCCTCGGCCACGCCACAGAGGAAGTGTTGTGATTCAGCGACTATTACGAATCAAAGGTCACATCGAAGGTGCCGTTCACGCCGAATGGTTCCACGCCGGCCAGCAGGATCGTGAACGCCCAGGTACCGCTGTAGTCGTCCATATACCCGTCGGTATCGACGTCCTCGCCGAAACCGGACAGGCTCAGCACGACGCAGATCGCCGTGTCGCAGCCGCCCGTGAGCAGCGTGAGCTTCCCGTGGTCCTCAAGTATGCCGCCCACATTGACGACCGTTGGCAGCGGTTCGTCGACCCAGTCCGGCAAATCAATACAGGAGTAGTCGATCTCCGCCACGCCCGAGACCACGTGATCGCCCGGATATCCCGACGCAACATTCTGCGTCAGCGTGAGCGTCAACGGACATCCCACCACCTGCTGAGCCTGGTCCGTCGTCGCGCCATTCCAGACGCCAACGAATGTGCCCGTCGTGTCGAAGGGCGGCTTTGGAAAACTCTCCGGACACCCCGCCGCAACAATGGCGAGCGCGGCCACCAGACACAATCCACCTGCAATACGAAACTTCATAGGAATCCTCCCGTCCGGTCCAGGCTGCGTGAACCCTCTGCGAACACGCATCTATACGACCACGATGGCACGTCGTCTGGTTTCAGGTTGCGCTGCCGTCAAGTGCCCACGTCGAAATAGCCGGTGGCTGTAAGAGGTCCTCGCGCGGTAGCTGGTTGTGGCAATTGGATCGCTTTCCCCCGGGGAATTTGGAGTGGAGGAGGTGGACGCTCCTGGAAAAACGTTGGTGCGCACACATCCGACGGTAGCCGATATCTCTCGAGCGCGATGGTGTGACGGCTCAAACCGTCACCCACCCGGCTGCGGAATTCCCTAACGCGCACGAACGATGGATGAAGAAACGATAGAAGAAAAGTCATTGGAAGAAAGGCAGGTGAAGGAGCGGGGGCGAAAGAACGCAGGTGAAGGAATCGTGTGGTAGATGATGCTTCGCGAAATTTCAGATTTGAGATCTCAAATTTCGGATCCTGAATGCAACACCAATTTCATACCCCAAACCCCATACCCCAAACCCCATACCCCATACCCCATCCCTCACTCCGCCGGCCAATAGATATAGACATTGCCGCCGTCTGTCGTTAGGTCGACGCGGTACTGGCCGCTGGTGAGTTGGCCTTTGCCCTGGTAGAGACCCCGTTCCATCGTGCCGGTCAGCGGCACTGCCGAGTCAGGGATTCCGTTCTTCGTGGTGACCCAGAGTTCCGCATCCGCAGTCTTCGGAATGACAAGTTCGAGATTGCCCCGCTCCACCTGCACGTTGTATTCGCCCAGCACGCCATCCAGCGCGAGGATGTTCACATCGCCGCCCCGGCCCCGCACGGTAACCTCGCCTTTGGGCGTGTCGACGAGCACCTTGCCGAGATTGGCAGTGAGTGTTTGTTTGCCGTATACGTTGGTCGTCTTGACGGTGCCTTGTTGTGATGTGAGGGTCATGGGGCCCTGGCAGTCGCTGATGATGACGTCGCCGGATTCGTTGTCAACCTCGAATACGCCTTCATCTCGTTTGCAGCGGCTGACCGTCACGGTGCCTTTGCTCTGTTCCACGTCGATGGCCGAAGCCATGCCTTCAATGGACGTGTAACCGCTCTGCGCCTGAACTTCGATGGGAGCCCCGCGCGGACACCGGATAACGAGATCGACCCGGTAGTGCGTACACCCGAGGGCTTCCATATTGTCCCGCACCGCAGTCGCGATCGTGAGGTTTCCATCCACGGGTTCAATGCGGAGCCCAAGCGCTTCGATGGCTTTCTCGGCATTTTCTTTGATCTGCATGCGGACGACCTTCGTTGCTTTGACCTCCAACACGTTCGAGTCGACGCCTTCGATGCGCACGTCGCCCAGCGTGGCGTTCACGCGAACGTGCATGTCGTCCGTCAGCTCGGCGGATTCTTCAACGCCCCGCGTGACATACTCGCCGCCGTTCTGGACCGGCGCCGCCGGGGACGGCTTGAGCCCTTCCTGATGAATGTACACCGTCGCGAAAGAGGCATGAAGCGTGAGCTTCTGGGGCGACTCCAAATTAATGACTCGGCCAAGCGAGAGATTCCCTTGCGATGAGCGTTCCACGGGAACGTCGGATTGAATCGCGCCGTACAGGGTGGTCACGGCGATGTCGGGTTTGCTGTTCTCCGGAACGTACACGTGAATCGGGCCGCTCTGGCTGGTGATGTCCAGATCGGATTCCGGCGCAAGTTCGCGCAGCGTCACGCTACCCATGAAGTTGCTGACGTGCAGATTTCCACTCACCTGGGCGAACTCCGCCTGGGTGCTTTGGAGCTCGAAGGAACCGCCGTTTCGCAATCCCGAGGCGTTCAGCGGAAACTCGCCCTGCGCGCGGACGGAAACGGCGCCCGACAAGTCGCGAAGATCGACGACACCGAAGCGGGAGTCGACCGCGACCGTGCCGCTGGTGCCGTGGACGATCGTGTCGCCGAAATTGTTGCTGCAAAGAACGCTCGCGTTGGCGGGAACGGTGATCGCGTAGTTGACTTCGATGGCGACCTTTCCGCGGTCGCGCGTGTCGGGGTACTTCGTACTGACTTCGATGCGATCGGCCAACTCGGTAACGTCAATATTGATGGCATCGACGATCTCGTCGGCCACCTCCACGGTTTCCGCGCCGACCGAGATCTCGGCGCGCACACGCACGACCGGATTCTCCCAGGCGTCCACGCGGATCTCGCCGAATTCGCTGGAGATTTCGACAACGACGTTCTGCCGGACGGGATAGTTCTTCTGGAAATCGCGTGCGCTCGTCGCGAGCCCGCGGCGATCCACGCCACCGTTGCCGTCCAGATTTCCCACGCGGGGTTTGATAAACTCTTCGGTCTTTTCTCCGAGGCTTTTCAGCCAGCGATTGACCGTATCGAGCACGCTCGTTGGATCGGTGCGTTCCTCTTGCGACCACGCAGTCTGCGGCAGCAGCAACGGTGCGGCAAGCAAAACGAGAACGACTGCGTTTCTTAGTGGAATGGACATGACCTACCTCGTAACTCGGGGCTAGAGCATACCAATTCCCGGTGATGAAGGACAGGCGATTCGTCAGGAAGACTGATCACGGTGAAACGACTGTGAGGTCCGGCGCTACAAACTGCGCTCAACGTAGTAGAGTGTTTTCAGGGCTTGCGCCTGGCGTTGAATGTTGGAGTTGATGATGCGGTTGGCGCGTTCGCAACCCGGGTTCCGCTGCAAGGCGGCGCGGGCCGCGGCGAGGTCGGCGTCCAGCGC
Organism: uncultured Nitrospiraceae bacterium; assembly: GCA_964632865.1. Classification (GTDB taxonomy): domain Bacteria; phylum Hydrogenedentota; class Hydrogenedentia; order Hydrogenedentales; family SLHB01; genus JAHDWY01. The sequence goes on along the minus strand of CAZWDH010000246.1, from coordinate 4,939 downwards.
CAGTACGGCGCGGGTCTGCTGCCATTCGCGAAGATTGCGCGGCGCGCTCGAACGCGAACCCACGGCCGCGGCGAGGGTATGAATCTCGGTCGTGGCCTTGCGAATCTCTTCCGGCGAGGGACCCGTCGAAACGGCTCGCGGCGCGGCGGATACGCGCATCTCCGGGGTGGACACGGGCGCATCGCCCAATGCGTAGGAGAAATAGAAAGTCGACAAGGCGACGATGCCTGCCGCGTAAGCAAGGCCTTTCAACATGATGAGCGGCGTTTTGCCGCGCGCGCGCCGTTGCACGCGGCGCTCGGTGCGGGCCGCAACGAGAATCTGCGAAGTGAGATCGTCGGAAGGATTCAACTCGTCAGCCGACGCGGTGAACTCGATGGAGGAGCGGATGTGGGCCACTTCTTTCGCGCAGTCTTTGCAGGTGGCGACATGCCGTGCGGTCGCGGTCGAAATGCCATGCCCGTCCACCAGACCTTCGGCGTAGGCAAGCAGTTCGAGCTTTGACGGGTGACCTAGCAACATCCCCAGTCTGTGTCCTTTATCAAGCGCGTTAGACGTAATCCCGGAATCGGGCCAGCAAGGGCCGCAGCGCCCTTTCCGCCCGGACGACCCGCGATTTCACCGTGCCCACCGGTGAATCGGTGATTTGGGCAATCTCCTCGTAGGAGAGGTCCTGGAACCGCCGCAGCACAAACGCCTCGCGCTGGTGTTCCGGCAGTTCGCGGAGCGCGGTGTTGACCGCCTCCGAAATCTCACCCCGCTTGAACGACATGAGCACGTCGGCTTTCTCGTCGCCTACATGCTCCAGCGGGTCAAACTCGTCTTCAGGGCCTTTGCGCCAACTCCAGCCCGAAGACAGGCTCAGGAACTTCGGACGGCGCTTCCGCCGCACCCACTCCTTGGAGACAATATTCGATGCAATTGTGTAGAGATAGGTCGTGAACTTGGCTGTCGGCTGGTACCGCTGGGCGTTGCGCACCAACGCCACGAATACCTCTTGCGTCAGCTCTTCGGCGATCTGCCGGTTCTGAACCATCCGGAAGATGTAGTTCAAAACGCCGCGCTGATGCCGGCGGACCAGTTCGGCGAAAGCCGGCTCGGAGCCTTGCCCATGCTCCAGCATGAGAGACTCATCGGACCACTCCTTGACCGGCAATCCTTCCGGGCCAACCACCCGGAACGGCTGTTGCTGCTGCCCCGGGAATGGAGTGATTTGTCCGAGTCCTTCCGCCATGGCTCCCCTGCTTTCACCTTCTAACCCATCGAACTGCATATATCTATACCTTGGGCTGCAAGAAAGTTTCCCACAGAGCGAAATTCGCCAAGAGGGCGATTTTCGCAACGCTGTCCAAACTCACAGTATAGCAAAAACGGCGGCGATTGACCAGTAGGTCCAGAGTCTTTCTGTCAATGAATTATCTATGTCTAAGTCATTTAATATGAATTGTTTACTCTGAAATCGCTTTCGCGTTCCGGACGTGCGCGATGGCGTCTTCGTAAGAGATGATCCCCTGCATGTACAGCTCTTTGATGCTGCGGTCCATCGTCTGCATCCCATCCTTGGTGTTGGTCTCCATAATGGAATAGACCTGATGGGTCTTGCCTTCGCGGATGAGATTGGCCACGGCCGTGTTGTTCACGAGGAGTTCGCAGGCCATGATCCGGCCATCTTCGTCGACGCGCGGAAGCAGCCGCTGGGATAGCACCGCGAGGAGCGTCATGCTCAACATGAAGCGGATTTGCTGCTGCTGCCCGGCGGGGAACACGTCGATCACGCGGTCAACCGTCTGGATGGCGTCGTTGGTGTGGAGGGTCGCCAAAACCAAGTGGCCCGTCTCCGCGGCGCGCAAAGCTGCCTGGATCGTTTCCAGGTCGCGCATCTCGCCGATGAGGATCACGTCTGGGTCCTGGCGCAGCACGTATTTCAGCGCGTTGATAAAGTCGTCCGTGTCCTGCCCGACTTCGCGTTGGTCCACGATGGATTTCTTGTGGCTGTGGACAAATTCGATGGGGTCTTCCACGGTGATCACGTGGCATTCCCGCGTGTTGTTCACGCGGTCGATGATGGACGCCTGTGTGGTCGTCTTGCCGTGGCCGGTGGGGCCGGTAACCAGGACTAAACCCTGTTTCGCCTGGGCCAGCTTCGCAACGACGTCGGGCAACCCCAAGTCGTCAAGCTGGGGAATGTCCTCGGGAATGGGCCGGAATGCCGCCGTGACGGCCTGTTTCTGCAGGTAGACGTTGACGCGAAACCGGTGCTTGCGCCCTACGGCAAGTGAGAAATCCAGTTCTTTCTTAGTCTCGAATTGTTTTTTCTGCTCGGCGGACAACACCGCGTAGATCAGCTTCTTCGTTTGTTCCGGCGTCAGGGAGTCGCCGCGAGTCCGAAAAAGCTTGCCGTTCTTACGCAGAACGGGAGGCGCGCCGGCGCTGATGAGCAGGTCCGATGCCTTTTCCTTGGCGACCAATTCGAATAATTGCTTCAGTTCCATTGCTGCCCTTTCCCGTAGCGAAACGTGCGGCTCCCCTGAAAAACCACCCAATCGGGAGCCATGATACCCCAAGCGATGTCTGGGCGCAATAGGGGAAACCACAAGGTATTGTGGTTCGGCGGGAGACTAGTGGATATAGACAACCTCTTCCTGAAGGGTCACACCAAAACGTTCCTGCACCGTCCGCTTGCAGAGATCGATGAGCGCGAGAATATCCGCGCAGGTAGCGTTGTCGTCGTTCATGATGAAGTTGGCGTGGAGCGGGCTGACTTGCGCGCCGCCGAGCCGCGTGCCTTTCAGGCCACAAGCCTCGATGAGCCGTCCCGAGTGATCGCCCTGAGGATTCTTGAACACGCTACCGCAGCACTTGCCCTGTGGCTGCTTTTCCTTGCGGCGCTGGATGTAGTGGTCGTAGATGGCCTGCTGGTCCTTCTCGGCCCGCGTGAAACGGAAGGTGCCGCCAAGAATGAGCGAGCCGGGCGGGCAGAACGTCTGGCCGCGGTAGCTGTAGAGCGACTCGTCCATGGGGATCGTGCGCAGGCCTTCCGGCGTGGCCACGTCGACCGATTCCATGAGCATGCAGGTGGAGCCGTTCACCGTGCCCGCGTTCATGTAGATCGCGCCGCCCACCGTGCCAGGGATGCCCGTCAGGCCGCCGACCATGTCGTAGTTATTGGTCAGCATGACCTCGCGGACCATGCGGTCCAGCACGACCCCGGCGAGCACGTGATAGCGATCGTCGCCAAGGGGCTGGATGCCGTCGAGCTTCGTCGTGACGAAGACGATCCCGTCAAAACCGTTGTCGTCGATGAGCACGTTCGACCCGCCGCCCAACACGATCCGGCGTTCCGGCTGTTGGACCATCCACTGATACGCATCGTTCGCTTCGTTCAAGGTCCGTGGCAACAAGGCCAACCGTGCCGGCCCACCGACTTGGTACAACGTCAACGGCGCAAGCGGATAGTTCTCCATCGCAAATTCAAAGGGCAGCGTTTCCATAGAGAGAGGATACATGAAGGGCGCCGGGAGTTCCCAGTGATCGCGTTTTGCAAGCGGGGACGCCTGCGCTGCATCCAGCCGAGAATCGAATGAAATCTAACGCGGAGCGCACATGTAGCGCAGGCGTCCCCGCCTGCAGACTCCAAGCGAAGACCTTGACGAGTTCCCCCGTAGTTTCTCTCGTATCCATCTTCGGAGACTTGCGCTGCCATCCACAGCGGCGTACGGTTGTCCTCGTACGCACCGACGAATCGGTCCGTGACCGTCCGTGCGGGTCCGTGTTCTTCGGTCGTTCGTCTTATCGTCCCAGGGGGAACCCTCTATGCCCAAGGAAACCATGACGCCGCGGGAGCGGTGGCTGGCGGTGCTGAAGCGGGAGACGCCGGACCGGGTGCCCATGGACATCTGGGCGACGGATGAGGCGTGGGACCGGCTCTGCGCGCATCTGGGGCGTGACCGCGAAGGTGTGTGCCAGGCGCTGCACATCGATTTGCCGGTGACCTTGCAGCCGCGCTACGTGGGGCCGCCCTTGCGCGCGGACGAGGATCTCTGGGGCGTCCGGTATCGCGACGTGGCGTACGGGTCGGGGGTGTACCGGGAATGCGCGACGCACCCGCTGGCGGGGCTCGATTCGATCGAGGAGATTGACGCGGGCTACACGTGGCCGTCGGCGGACTGGTTCGATTTCTCGGAACTGCCCGCTGTCGTCGAAGCGAACCGGGAACGGCCCATCCGTGGCGGCGGCTCGGAACCCTTTCTCGATTACAAGAACCTGCGGGGCGAATCGCAGGCGTTTACGGATCTCCTGTTGCACCCCGAGATCGTCCATTATTGCATGGACAAGATGTTCGGGTTCGCCTACGAGATGACGCGGCGCATCTTCGAGACCGTGCCGGGCGCGGTGATGATCACCTACGTGGCGGAGGACCTCGGCGGGCAGGACAACCTCATGTATTCGCCGGAACAGATCCGCGAGTTCTTCCTGCCGGGCATGAAGCGCATGATGGCGCTGACGAAGGAGCACGGCTCCTACGTCTTCCACCACACCGACGGCGCGGTCCGCGAGATCCTGCCCGACCTCATCGACGCAGGCATCGATGTGCTGAACCCCATCCAGTGGCGCTGTCGCGGCATGGATCGCGAAGGCCTCAAACGAGATTTCGGCGACCGCCTCGTCTTCCACGGCGGCGTGGACAACCAGCAGACCCTCCCCTTCGGCACCCCGGACGACGTCCGCCAGGAAGTCCGCGACAACCTCCGCATCCTCGGCGATCGCGGCGGTTACATCCTCGCCCCCTGCCACAATATCCAGGCGGTGACACCGCCAGAGAACATCGTCGCGCTGTATGAGACGGGGTATGCGGAGGGATGGCATTGAAATATGCGAGATAGCCAGTTCTTTTGCCGGTCTTATGCTTAGTTTAGAATCGGGATTGCAGTTCGGGAGA
>CAZWDH010000245.1:0-10761 GCA_964632865.1 uncultured Nitrospiraceae bacterium | reverse complement strand
TCGGGAGTTGGCAGACCGGCTGACCGCTGCATTTGAAAGGGGGACCGTGGCGCGCGATCGCTTCGGGGAAGGGTTGGAGGCTATCCTCGACGCGGGCTACTGCGAGAAGCTCGACTCCGAAATGCGGCGTCACGCGGAGATGCTCTGCTTCATCGAAGGGACGCGGCGGCTGCGGGTGAATCACGTGCGAGCGCTTGAACCAGAGGGATTGCACGTGCGCGGCGACGAGGGCTGGGCGCGCGTGGTCGAACACGCGGGACCATCCCTCGACTACTTCACGGAACTGCCGGAGTTCTATGGCAACTGCCCCATCAACTTCAACGTGACGAGCATTCAGATGCCGCATACGGTGAATCAGCGGGTCTTCGATTGCCCTGCGGCGGGGGGATTCTTGTTGACCGACGCGCAATCGGATTTGGAAGATTTGTTTGATCTGGAGTCGGAAGTCGCTACGTACCGATCGATCGAGGAGTGTGTTGAGAAGTTTCGATTCTTCCAGCGGCATCCTGGAGCGCGGCTGGAGATTGCAGACAAGGCCCGCAAACGCGTCCTGGGGGAACATACTTACGCCCATCGGCTGATGCAGATAGTTCGAATCTTGCAAGACCGGTATTGATCTAAGCGGTTCGGTGCTTCATGCTTTCTGTTGAACGCGAACCTTTTGAGGAAGGAGTAATCTCATGTTTCGCCACGCTCTCTTTTCAATGATATTGGCAGCGGCAATCGGCGGATCTGCAACCGCGCAATTGATGCCAGAAGTCGAGAATGTTGTCGTCTTCAAGGAAACGGACAAGTTCGCCGGGTGGCCCGCCAACAACGGGATGTGGGCCTGGGGCAATGAAATGGTGGTCGGATTCGTGGTCGGGCAGTTCGACGACGACAAGCAGGGCGGACATCCCATCAAACCACCCTCGACGCAACGACAGGCGCGCACATTGGATGGTGGACATACGTGGACCATCGAGAAACCATCATTCCTTGATGATAACGAGAAAGAAGCCGAGCCAACGGAACTGACGGAGCCAATCGATTTCACCCATCCCGATTTCGCCTTCAAGTTCCGATCGGGCCAGGCCAGCTTTTACTACAGCCTCGATCGGTGCAAGACATGGAAAGGGCCGTATACGTTTCCGGCCTTTGACCGGCCAGGGGTCCTGGCGCGGACGGATTATATCGTCAATGGCGAGCGCGACATGTTTGTATTTCTCACGTCGCCGAAAGACAACGAGGACGAAGGTTGGCCGTATTGCGCGCGAACGCAAGATGGCGGATTAACCTGGGAACATGTGGGATGGATCGGCGAGCAGCCGCCGGTGAACAGCTATGGATACGCCATCATGCCGTCAACGGTTCGGCTGGAAAGCGGCGCCTTTCTTTCCATCATTCGTCACGGCGGCCAGTTCGACGGGGAGAAGCGGTGGTGGCTGGACGCCTACCTCTCACCGGACGAAGGCAAGAGCTGGTACCTCCTGGACAAGCCCTACATCGACAACGCGGGCAATCCGGCGAGTCTGATCCGGCTCGATGACGGGCGGCTTGCGTTGATATATGGTTGGCGACGGCCGCCGTATGGTGTGCGGGCCATGCTGTCGGACGATGAAGGGCAGACGTGGAGTCCGGAAATCATACTGCGCCACGATGCGGCGGTGTGGGACATCGGCTATCCGCGAAGCGCGCAACGGCCGGACGGGAAAGTCGTCACGGTCGTGTACTACAACGTGGCGTCGGCAAAGGAACGATTCATCGCCGCGACGATCTGGGACCCGCCTACGGCACCGGAGGATTAAGTATCAACTCGCGAACCGTTCTCGCAGGTAGGTTTCGAGATCGCGGAGACGATGGGCGTGGGTGTGGTGTGCGGCGATGCGTCGTTGCGCCGCCTGGATGATGGTGGCTCGCGCGTCGGGGCGGGAGTGGTAGAAGCACACCTTGTCTTCCAGTTCGTCTAACGTTGCATAGGTTACCGTCTCCGTTTCCGGGTCGAAGAACTCTTCCAGGTCGCCTTGCGCGTCCGTGATTAGAAATCCACCGGCCGCCGGGCAGTCGAACACGCGCTGATTAACCGAGGTCCGCATCTGGAGGCTGGTGGCGTTCAAGTTAATGGCCGTGTCGCGGTAGAAGGGCGCGAGGCTGTCGAAATACCCGATGTCGCCGAAGCAGCGGTTGTGCACGGTCTGCCAGGCATCGTCGCCGAAGACTTCAACGCCACGCGGCGCGAGACGGCGCACCATGTCGACCCGGATGCGGCGGGTGGCTTCGTAGACGAGGCAGAGTTCCACGTTGCGACGGTCGCTGGCGTCGGCGGCGGACAGCAGGGCGGGATTGAGAATCGTCTCGACACCTTGAGCGAAGGCCTCCCGCGTGACGCGGCCTTCGTCGAACGCACGCCGCGCGGCTTGCTTCAAGGCAGGATTCGCTTGGAGTTTCTCCCACGCTTCTTCGGCGTGGTCGATCATGGATACGCCCACGAAAGCGAGGTCGCGATCCCATGCTCCGGCGGGCGTACCGCGGAACAAGGCCGGGTCCGTGGCGTGCGGCATGAAACACACGTGCGGGAATCCGTGGACTTCCAGGTGCGGAATGTAGGCGCGCTCCCAGGTGGCGGCGACGCTGTACGGCGAGCAGTGGACGGTGCGGTTGAAGAGGATCATGCGCGGCGTGTCGGTAAACCAACTGACGTAGGGGATGCGCGCGTCTTCGAAGAACCGGGCGAAGAGGCCCATCTCATCCATTCCCGCATAGTTCGACGTGAGGATGAAGTGGGGTTTGAAGGACCCGACGGTTTGAAACAGCGCGGCAATCTGTTCGCGGGTGAGTCCGCCTGTCATGACGGACGGCACCGTGGCGGTCTCCCAACCGAGGGACTGGGCCGCACGGACCCAACTCTGGTCGAAGAAGTACTGCGTTTCGAGGACCAACATGCGCGTTGGGCCCGCGAACTTTGGGTAGTCAAGGATGGCTCGCATGCCTTCGGTAATGGTCAGCCGTTTCTCCATCATGGACGCATCTTACCGGGCAGCCCCTGAAAATCGAAACCGCAGATCAGATCTTGCCCGCCTGCAAGGCCATCGCCGCGAGACTCAGGCTGAGGAAGAACCCGCACATGTCGGTGATGGTCGTGAGAATCGGCGCGGCGGCGAGCGCGGGATCCAGTTTCAGGCTGCGCAGGGCCAGCGGAATGATGCCGCCGAGCGACACGGCGACGAGCGTGTTGACGGCAAGCGCTCCGCCGACAACCGCGGCGAGCCAGGGTTCGCCTTTCCAGAGGTACGCAACGAGGGCCAGCATGATGCCAAGGGCGAAGCCGTTGATGATGCCGACTTGGGCCTCCTTCCACCACACCCGCATAAAGTCGCGCGGCATGATCAAGCCGAGGGACAATTCGCGAATGCTGACCGCCACGGCCTGGTTGCCGGAACAGCCGCTCATGTCGGATATGATCGGCAGGAAGACGGCCAATGCGATCACCTGCGCGAGGGTTCCTTCGTAGGCGGCGATAACGCTCGCCGCGATCATGTTGAGAAAGATGTTCGGGCTCAGAAAGGAAAGCCGACGTAGGCTGCGCGAGGCGAGGGACATGCTGCGCAGTTCGTCACCGCCGACGATACCGCCGAAGCGCAGGAAGGCGCGTTCCGCGACTTCACCGTGGGCCTCTTCCACGTCGGCCCGCTCGACGACGCCGACCAGCTTGCCAAAATTGTCTACCACCGGCACACCAAAGAACATGTGCCGGTCGAAGACCTGCTCCAGTTCTTCGAGCGTGGCATCGACGCTGACACTAATGGGATTCAAAATCTGGATCTTTGCCAGAGGCGTGCTGCCGGGTGACAGGACGAGATCGCGCAGGCGGACCACGCCCACCAGATTCCCCTTGTCGGACACGACGTAGGCGTACTGTACGCCGTAGTCGGAGTAGGTCTCGGCGTTTTCGCGGAGATCGTTCAGCACGTCGTGAACGCGGAGGGACTCGTTGTACGCGAGGTACTCCGTGATCATGAGCCCGCCCGCGGTGTTGGACGGGTAGACCAGCAGGGCGCGAGCATCCTGCGCTTCTTCCGGAGTCATCTGAAGGAGGATGGCCTCGAGGTCGCCGCGGGCGAGTTCGCCCAACACGTCCGCGCGGATGTCGCTGTCCATCTCGTCCATGATGGCGGCGGCCTGGGGAACGGGAAGGTCTTCGATGAGGTCGGCGCCGACGGCTTCATGGAGTTCTTCGATGACGTCGGCCGCGTCTTCGGGATCGAGGAGGGTCAACACGGCGGACTGGTCTTCTTCGCTCAGCCGCGACATGGCGCGGGCCAGTTCCGACGGTGATAACTGGGCGAGGTAGGCGGTGAGGCCAGGACTATCCTGCCGTTCGACGAGTTCCTCGATCTGTTCCCAAGTCTCGATATTCGGCTGATCCGTCATGAGTATTGCTCCACACAGGGATTCAGAGACACACCGGGGGCACGCGGAGCCGACCGAACCCCGCGCGACATGCAGTGTAGCAAACGGGCAGGGACGGTTTCGAGGCGTGTGCGCGTTTGGCGGCCACATTCGTAATTCGCGGAAGAACATCCCCCTTTGTCCCCCTTCAAAGGGGGAAACGCGGCAACGCGTTGCGTTGCTGCCCGAGCCATCCGAGGCTTTCGAGACGCGTCCGAGATCTTGCGTGTATCTGACTAACGCGTCTCCGCAGATTCCCCCTTTGAAGGGGGCAAGGGGGATGTTCTTCAGTCCGTGTGTCGTGCCGCAGTGCTCGCCTAATTGATGCTCGCGGCAACACGTCCTCGCCGATTTTAACGGTAGCTGTGGCTTGTCGGCGTTGATTGGAAATGGACGAATGGTCGCGGCTGGCCTATAATTGGCGGTGGGAGTTTTAATTTGTCCACGCTGCATTGTAAGGAGTCCTGGCGATGAGCCTGAATCTTGCCCACTATTTGGAGATGTCCGCGGAATCAGTGCCGGACCGGACGGCGGTGATGTTGGACGAGTACCGGTTTACGTATGCCGAAGTCAATGCCTTCGCGAAACGGGTCGCGAATGTACTGGTGGACAAGGGCATCGAGAAGGGCGACAAAGTCGCCATCATGATCCCGAATACGCCCCACTTTCCGATGGTCTATTACGGCATTCTCAATGCGGGCGCGACGGTGGTACCGGTGAATGTCCTGCTGAAGGCACACGAGATCCAATATTACCTGGAGGATTCAGACGCGAAGGTGTTTGTCGTGTGGCGCGGGTTTTACGACGAGGCCGTCCGGGCGTTCAACGAGACGGATACCTGCCATCATCTCCTGGTGGTGAGTACGCCGGAAGATATGGAGTCGCCGCCGGAAGGCGAAATGCTGATGCCGTTGCTCCTGGGCGTGTCACACGAATTCGAACTTATCGAGACCATGCCGGACGATACGGCGGTCATTCTCTACACGAGCGGTACGACCGGCCATCCGAAGGGCGCGGAGCTGACGCATTTCAACATGTTCTTCAATGCGTACTATACCAAGGAGAAGATTATTCAGTCGTCGGGCGACGACGTGATCCTCGCCGTGCTGCCGTTGTTTCATTCTTTCGGCCAGACCTACATCTTGAACGCGGGACTCATGGCGGGATCGACGATCACGATGGTCCCGCAGTTCGACACGGAGCGGGTTATCAAAACCATTGAGCGGGATCGCGTTACCGTCATTGCCCTCGTGCCCACCATGTACGCCTTCCTGCTCAATGCCGCGGACCAGCACGCTTGCGACTTGTCGTCATTGAGGATGGCGGTGTCGGGTGCGTCCTCGTTGCCGGTGGAGATCATCAACCGGTTCAAGGAACGCTTCGGCGTGCAGATCCTGGAAGGCTATGGCCTGAGCGAAACGAGCCCGGTGGCGTCGTTCAACGTGACGGACCGGCCCTGCAAGCCCGGGTCCATCGGGTTGCCCATCTGGGGTTGCGAGATGCGGATCATGCGGGAAGACGGATCTTTCGCGGGTGTGGACGAGGTCGGCGAGATCGTCATCCGCGGGCACAACGTGATGAAGGCGTACTACAAGAAGCCAGTAGCCACGGCGGAGACCATCATCAACGGGTGGCTCCATACCGGGGACCTCGGCAAGTACGACGAAGACGGATATTTCTACATCGTCGACCGTATCAAGGACATCATCATCCGCGGAGGCATGAATATCTATCCACGCGAGGTCGAAGAAGTGCTCCACGGCCACCCCGCCGTGCTCGAAGTCGCCGTCGTCGGCATCCCGGATGTCCTGCGCGGCGAGGAGGTCAGGGCCTATATCGCGCTTCGGGACGGCCATAGCGCGTCCACAGACGAACTGCAGGAGTACTGCGTCGAACGGCTCGCCAAGTACAAATGCCCAAAAGAAGTCGAAATCCTGGCCAGCCTTCCAAAGGGTCCGACTGGGAAACTCCTGAAGCGAGAGTTGCGCGCGCTGGCGGCGAAGTAGGGAACCGCAGGGATTTCACCTACTCCAAGACTATATGGAGGTTCTCCGCAGGTTCCTCGTGTGAGATGCCACCAACAGTGAAGCGCTGCTCGCCATGGAATTCCGCTCGCACAAGGATTTCGTACCATCCGTTGGCAACATCAAACTGGAATCGCCCCTCGGGATGGGTGACCGCTTGAAACTCTGCGCGACGGATGGCGTCGGAGGTGTGTGTGTTGCCGGATTGCAGGATCGCTATCTCAAAATCGGTAAGGGGCACTCCGGTCGAATCGGAAACTTGGCCGGACAGGCGGATCGATGGGACCAGTACGATCTGGAGGTCTTCGGTTCCGGCCTGGACATCGTAGAGTAGGCCTCCTTGATAACCGGCCGGTCCCTTCACCTCGATTCCATAGGTTCCGGTTTCGAGCCCGTCAAAACGGAATTCGCCGTTGATGGTAGTCGTGGAGGTAGCCTGAAAATACAGGTCTCCCTCCTCCTGCCGATAAATTGTGACGCTGCCGGGAAGCTCCGTACCGCTGTCGTCCACAATTCTTCCGGCAACGGCCAGTCCAGCTTCCGCGGGATACACCAGTTCAAGATTGCGAAGCTGCTGCTCAGGTTCGACGCGGACCTTGAGTACTTCCCGCTGTTCTCCCTGCGCTGGTTTGACCGTGACAATGTACGCTCCGGGGGCGACGTTGGGGAGCACGAAACGACCGGTTGAATCGGAAGTGTTCGCGGGTGGGTAGTCGACAACTGGGCGCCCGTCGGGCCAGGCAATCACACGCGCTGCCAAGGGCCGGCTTTGCTTGTCCACGACGGTGCCCGCGACCAGCGCGTTACGTTGCTCGGAAAGAACGAGTTCTACATCTGTTAGCCCGCCTTCAGGCACGAGCATTGGACCTTGTAGACCGCTGGTGGCCGTGCTCGTCGCAGCGCTGATGGTCACCTCTGCGCCGGGTGTCAGATTGGCCAGGACAAACGAGCCACTCGTATCGCTCCGTTGTAGATCCTGCCATCCTTCACCGCGACCCCGTACCTCCGCCCCGATGACGGGGTTACCGTCCGCGTCGAGTACACGACCCGATATCGTGAGGCCTTGTCTGACAGCAATAGTCACGCCTTCGACCGTCTGGCCCGGTTGCAGATGAACGGTGACCCCGTCGCCGGATGAACCGACCATGGCGAATCCGGGCAATCGCCTGGTGCTTAGCACGTATTCGCCGGCCGGCAGTCCGGTGAACTCGAACTCGCCGTGACCGGATGTAGGATTGGATGCAAAGTCGAGACGATCCGGCCCCACCCTCCGGGCGTGGACGCGTATACCGGTCAATGGCTCCTGCGTTTCCTCCACGAAAACGGAACCGTGAATGACGCCCCCAACGACGAGGCGCAGAACGAGGTTGGCCACCGGTGCGCCGCTCACCTGGACACGTTGCGGAGCCTCGGGAAGCGTCATCGGAGCGGCACGCACGTTTAGTAGATAATCTCCGGACGCCACGGCCGCAAAGACAAATTCACCGGCGCCGTTCGTTTGAGCGATCAACGGCGGACTCGGTAGCATGTGAGGTTTTATCTCCACATCCAGGCCCGGGATCGGCTGGCTCGTCCTATCGTTAACGACAACGCCAGAGACGACGACGCCTCGCACAAGTTGAATTCGTGCATCAACCGTCCCCGTAGGAATCGATGACGACAAGGTCGGCGCGAAGCGACCCGCAACGGCCATGAATTCCCAGGACCCCGGATCCGGGGCATCGAATGCGAATCGGCCGTCCGCATCCGTACGGATTGCGAGCCCGGTTGACTTGTCGTCTGAAATCGCTACGCCATTGTGCAAGACGGGATACAGGGTGACCTCCGTAACCGGCTGCCGTTCAGGATCGACCACGACGCCTGCAATCGGATGGCGGGGCTTGAGTATGAGGGTGGTCTCCATGACGGGCGCCTGCGCGAGCAATAGACATGATTCTCTCGCAGAGACTTCGTCCTTCTGCGCCAGGACGAAGTGCCTGCCAAGCGGTAGATTTTCCAGCGAGAATCTCCCGTCATCGTCAGTCTGCGTTTGCACCGGATCGCGCACGGATACATCGGCATCTTCGCCTGGAGCCCACGATGCAAGGACCGTCAGATCGGGAGCTGGAAACCCATCTCCCGTTAATACGCGTCCGAAGATCCGGCCAAAGGATTCATCCGGCGTTAAGGACCGCGGTTCGGGCTTTGGCCGAACGGCGACGGTTTCGACCGATCCCGCCTCTGTTTCCGGGCTGGTAGACGATGCTGGAAGGATTGGCTGGTCCGGCGTTCTCGCAAGCCGATCAGGAATATCCTTTCCGCCAAGAATGACAAAAAAAGATCCCACGATCAGAACGAATAGAAGTACGGCAACAGCGATTCGGAATCGCACACGCTTTCCTCCAAGCGAGAATCGGAGACCTTGCCGACTAACAGAGAATCAGACTTCAAACACTACGCCAACGGCTTCGATTTGCAGCGTTCTGCGGTACTCCGGCAAAGCCGCATCTATCTCGACGATAGTTACGAAGGCTTCGGTCCGAGATTCATGAGGCACAATGACGCTAAACACTACTTGGACTAGCTCCTCACTCAGATACCGAACTTCCCAATTCTCGATACTTCCCTTAATGCATCTCACGTCGTCGATCTGTACTTTGCCGCCGTACGGGGCCGAAATACTCGCAGCGACTGACTTCGGCGCGCCCGGTGTCAGCTTCCCGAGCGCGATTGAGAATTCTTCGGGTTCGATCGGAAACGGGATGTATCCCTCAATAGGTACTACGTACTCGCTCTCAAATGGGTCAGTCGTCTGAATCAGAATCCGTGAGGCATACGTGCCATATGACACTGGTGGGTGCAGTTTAACAACAAACTTGGTTCGTCTTTCACCAGGAACAACTTCGTACGACACCGAGAGAGTCTCGGAATCCGGCGATGCACGGAGAATACGAAACTCCGATACGTCCGGCCAATCCAGAAAGAACGTTGTAGTGGACAACTCCAAGTTTTCGGTGTAGTCTAGCCGAACCGCCGGAAGTTCTCTGTTATAAACAAAGCCACTAACCGTATACACGCGCCGATCTGCGTCAGCAAATATCACCAAGATGTCTTGAGATAATCGCCCCCGTTTCCCAGCCGTGTTCAAGCTAACAGGGATTCTGAGTTGACCGTGGGGAGCGACGGTGCTATTCGCGACATCCGCAACCGTGCATCCACAGAAGGTCTGGATTTTCGATATACTCTTCGATTTCGGACTGGTGTTGTGGAACTCGAAAACGTGCTGAATAACATCACCCGCGCGTGCTCGGCCAAAATCAAACGAGTCGGGGGCATCAAACGTCACCGTGCCATCTGACTTGCTCGGCACATCGACCGCATTCCCGCAACCAGTCGATCCCACACTGACAACAGCAAGACATAACAGCACAATAACTTTTAGCTTATACGAAACGCTCATCCAACGCCTCGCAAACAGGTTTCTCAGTAGGTGATACCACTCTATCAATATTCCACTGTTAGCAGGGATTATTACTAATCCAATTATCATATGTGTAAATTGTCGTGGCGAACGCATTCGGAGTACATGTCTTCTCGTCTGGATCAGTTGGACATACAGTTGTCGTCTTGGTGCAGGTGTAAACCGAATAACATGGCACCACGTTTAAGCCTGAATAGTCTTCAAAACCCTCTTCGCTCTCTTCGAGAAAGCTATTGTTGGGAACTGCAATCGTGTTGAGACCACACGGGAACAGAGTTCCGCTGGAGCAGTCTTTGCAGGGCGCATCTTGAGTTATGCAGCTCTTTAAGTCTTCACACTGGGCGCTTATCTTGCCTCCAGCGATTGCCATAACCCCAAAAGCGCCAGATAACACTATTCCTACGACAAAAGACTTGACGACTGTCGCGACTTTCTGCATATTCATTGTACGTTCCTTTCTTGGTTTGCTCCTAACCGTCGCAGAACTGCAGCGGCATCAGGCGGTTGCGGTCTCTCGGCCTCCGGAATCATTGAAATCGGAATCCATTGACCGTTCCAATTACCTTTGACAGTCTCTGAACGTCCACCTGGCGAGTATTCATGAAGCACGACTTTCTTCGGATCTATTTCAACATTCTCTAATGCGAAAACAGCGTCGTCGATTTCACTATTGAATTTTATTTCTCGAACTTCTATTTGGAGATCTGACGTCGCACTCATATCATAACGCTCTACGATTCGTGGAAACCACGTTCCATCTCCATTTAACTCGAGTTCACAGTCCATTGATTGGCGGATTTTACCTTCCCGATTGTAATCACGATACTCGGAAACTAGGAATCCGCGATC
>CAZWDH010000244.1:0-10842 GCA_964632865.1 uncultured Nitrospiraceae bacterium | reverse complement strand
CGCGGGCGCGGGCCAGTGCGGGCAGCAGGATTGCCGCCAGGATTCCGATGATTGCAATGACGACGAGCAATTCGATTAAGGTAAACCCACTTCTTGATTGCTTCATGATGCTTGTCTCCTCAGGCTTTTGTTACTTCACACACCCACAGAATGAATCCGTACCTTGACCCATGCGAGGAACGGCACATGGAAGCCCTGAGGAACGCTTCGCGCTACGGTTCCGAGTCGCCCCGACCTGCCCCGGTGGAGATCCCATCCCCCCTGACTCGGGAATGGGCGGCCCCTTGCAGCGAACGCGCTCTTCAAGAAAATTGGTTTACCGCCACCATGCAGCCAACCTTGCAAAGAGCAGTCTATCCCAAAAGGTGCATTTTGTCTACCCCTAGACAGCAGTGATTTACAGGGATTTCGGGAATCTCTGCTGAACATTCGTTAAACTGCGCTTCGATAGGGGTTTGTGCAAGCGTGCGGAAGTGTAGCGCGGGGATGCTTCCTGTCCCGGGCGAAGAGAACGGGTTCGTGCGCTCAGACGGAAACTTCGCGGTGATATTGCCTGGCTGGTTGGGGATACCCGTGTTCTCCGCCCCCCGCATGACTTCCAATGCTTGCGGGCCTGCATCGGCAGGAATTGCGTACTTTGTCCCGTTATTTCCCCGGCCGAACCTCCGGTGTCGTTGAACCGCTCAATCGCGAAGGGCGCGGCCGGACATACTGCGCCTCAGGGTGGAATCGGGCTTCAGATGCGCAGTATTCTCTGCATCCAACTTGCCGATCCCGAGGAGGCCGGATGACACATCAGTGGGATGCGTTCGTCAGCTATGCCAGCGCCGATCTTCAACGGGTGTTGCCGGTGGCGGAGTCGCTTGAATCCGCCGGCATCACGTTGTGGCGGGACAAGAACGGAATCCTCGGCGGCGAGTGCTACGGTTCCGCCATTGTGAGCGCGATCCGAAGTTCGCGGGTCCTCATTGTCATGTGCAGCAACGCGTCTTTGGGTTCGCGCAATGTTCGACAAGAGATTCTCCTCGCATGGAAGTACGGCGTCCCCTATTTGCCGCTCCTGCTCGAACCGGTCGAATACACCGAGAAGATCGAATATTGGCTGGAGGGAACCCAGTGGATTGAGGTACTCGATCACCCGGCTGACCAGTGGCTCCCGCGCGTGCAGGCGGCCCTGCAGCAAACCGCCAACCCAGATGCTGGAGCCCATTCCTTCGCCCGAGGGGCGCAGCACCCGCCGCATCCAACTCGATTCGACACGGGATTTGACGGTCTGCGCCGGATCGCCGCATTTACCGATCGCATCTGGCCGATCGCAGCCGAACAAGCCTTGACGCCCAAGATGCGGGGACTGGGTGCGGCCCAGCCGGCCATGGTGCATCGCTACCGGTTGGGTAGCCGGGTGCGCATTCAAATCGATAGCGAGCGCGACGCCTATTTGACCTTGCTGGACGAGGGGCCGGAAGGGATACGGTATTGTTTGTGTCCCTCGTTGTTTGCGCCGGATACGCGCATACCGGCCGGTCGCGCGACCTTGCCGCAGGAGGCGTCGCCCGCGGATTCGTTTCTGTTGACGGGTGTCCCGGGACGCGAACACCTGTTCGCGGTACTGAGCGACGAACCGTTGGATCTGGATTGGGGCAGTCACGATCCCAACGTGCCGGCAAGAGTCCTCTCACAAAACGATATCGAGACGCTGCTGAAACGGCTTCGCGCGTTGCCGGAGGGCAGCTGGACCGTGCTCTGTACCTATTTCGACATTGGGGTGTGAGGCAACCGCAGGAGGTGAACCCCCATGAATTACCGAGAAGCCCTGCAATTGGGTGTTCACCGGTTCCTCGAGCAGAAAATGGAAGAGGCCTGCGAAGCATTAATGTGCGGACTTGAAGCGTTTACCGCTGTGAACCCGCTCAACTTCACGTTGGCCGGGGTGCAGCCTGGCACAAACCTCCTGGGCACGGTGTGCGACGGGCTGCGGGGAGGAGAGCGCATTTGGGAAAGCCTCCGTCCATACTTTGACAAGCAGTATTTCGCGCTCGGCGGATTCCACATCGGCTGGATGGCCGCGCTGCTGAGTGTGCTCTACGAAATCGCCGTGAGAAACTGGATGATCGATCAAAGTGCGGAAAAGTACCGAGGTCTGGTGACGCTGGACGACTTATACCTCGCCGCCCTGTCGCCGTACGATCGATGTATCGTTCATCAGACCAAATGCAGCCCCATGTTTGAACAGGCGCTTGGCAAGGCCGTCGTGTACGATCTGGACGCGGGGGTTGAGATTGCCGAGCATCTGACGTCACCGCTGGCAACAAGTCTCTTGGCAAGCCTGTACCCGTCCGCCTATCCCATTCGGCATCGGTTCCCGGACCAGTACGAACAGGCGCGACGACGGACCATATCGCAATGTTTGAGCAACTGGCAGATTGTGTTCGCGGAGACGACGGCGAAGCTTCAGGTGCCAACGGAACTGGTCGAGAACCTGACCGACGCGTTTCCCGAATCCGGCGGCATGGAGAAGATCATCCACAATCAGCTTCGATTCGACGCAGAATTCGGGCAGACCATTCGCAGCGCACCGAAGGCCGATGCCGAAATCCTGCGGGAGGCCTTGCGGGCCGGCGAGGCCCTGATCCTCACTGCGGCGTACGAAAACCACTACATGTTCTTCGTTGTCGCTCCTGATGCAGCCACGGTCTGCTATTCACTCGACAACACGGGAGGGGCCGCGGACCCGATACCGGCGACGGTTCTCCGATCGATCCTGGGAAGCGCGAAGGCCGGCGATGCCGCGGACGAAGCCCTTGCCGAACTGATTCGCGGAATGAGCGAGACCCTTTGCGGCAAGGTGATCGCCGCAGTGGGCCCAATTGTCGAATGCCTGGGCATGTCAGTCACCGGTGCACCGGTTGCCGATGAGCCGGCGGCGCCCCCCAATGCAGTGCCCTACCGCGACCTGGGAGCATCGCTCGCGCCTGCCGTCGCCACGCACCGTCTGGAGGATGCCATCGAGAAACTCCGGGGATTGCGCGCTATTGAGCGTTACGACGGGAGCGACCGCCGGTCCAGTCGCGCGCCAGACCTGCTCGGCGAGGCCCTCGACCAGTTCGACACGCTGTTCTGGGTCGCTACGTATCCACTGACGATGGCCCCGCTGGGTCACTTACCCACAAACGGCAAGCGCCAATCGTCGGCGTTCCTGCCCTCCGGGTCTACATTGGTTGCGCTGCGGGGTATTCACGCGCGCACGCGTCCGATTCGGAAAGCGTTGGTTTACAGCAATCCAACCGGAGATCTGGACGCGTCGACCGACGAGGGACGGTTCGTGTCGCAATGGCTGGGCTCGCACGGTCTCGAGGTGGAACACCTGGACGGTTCGAAGGCGACCCGAAGCCATTTCATCAATCATATTTCCGAATACGACATGTTGCACGTCAGCGGTCATGGACACGGGGATACGAACGACGAATCTGCAACCATCCTGGCGCTGGCCGACGGCGCACTCACTGTAAGCGATCTGGTCCGGGCGAAACCGCGCCTGTCCTTTGTGTTTCTGAATGCCTGTTTTGCGGGAGAGCAGAAGGGCGCGTTCTACGGCGAACTGACGGGGCCGGCCAATCTGTTCCTGGCATGCGGCGCCGCGACGGTATTCGCGCCCATCGTTCCTATCCGCGACGACGTGGCTTTCGCAGCGGCGCAGGTATTCTATGGTAATGCCAACGGGAACCGCGACGCCGGTCGCATTGCGTCGTCGTTTATGGATACTGCAACGAACGGAGAACATGCTTTCCATATCACGTATCGTCTGTATGGTATGCCCGAAACGAGGATCGTGCAGAAAGCATAGTTCAGTCCCTTTGTTTCCGGCAGCGTTTTGCCGCGAAGGAACGCAGGGAACACGAAATAAAGAACGTCGTGTCCTTTTTTGCGGTCTTTGCGTTCTTTTGTGGCTGAGATGTTGGGTTCTCTCTATTTGGTAGAGCCGTGAAGACCCCCCCTCTAGCTCCCCCCGTGGACGGGGGGAGAATCTTTGCTCTCTTTGTGGCAACGATTGAGCTGGCAGCCCGTGGTAAGTGACCTGTAGCGCCCGGTACCCATGCCGGGCGTAACTCGGCGATACAGATTTCCGGGTAAAACCACGCCCGTCCCGCGGTATGCGGGAGACGCTACAAAATGCCACGTTTGGAGTTTTGCCATCGGCTGCTGGATGTCGTATGGGAAATTCGGGACGCAGGGATCGTACTCCCTCCCCGTCCACGGGGAGGGCTGGGGAGGGGGGTCCCCGCTTTGCCGCTCGGTGATCCCGAGTTTCGTTTATTCTACGATCTGCCGCTTACGGCGTGCCCCGGCCAAGTGGCGGGTGTGTTGTGGTGGGTGTATTGTGGTGTAGGCTTCCAGCCTGCTGCCGGTCGCAGGCTGGAAGCCTGCACCACAATCGTTCATCGCGCCACGTTGTCGTGTCGACCTCGATTGGGTTTTCCGAATCCGCGCCAGTGAAACGGAGGAGCGCTGAGGCGTTCAAGGGCTTCTATTGGGCGACCAAGGAGCATCACGCGCTCCGCGTGACCCGTGTACATTCATGGGCTGGAAGCCCATGGCACCTGGAATCACGGCCTGGCGCCTCTAGACAACGGCTGTTTTTGGGTTCAAACCTCGCAGACGCGGGGACTGCATTCATGCCCCTCCATTTCCTGATTCGTAGTCCCTCTATTTCCTCGAAAGGTCTTCCGGATCCCCCAGGATTCCGAGAAAGTGCTATACTCCATGTATGGAATTCGAGTGGGATCCGGCGAAAGCAGAAGCCAACCTGGTGAAGCACGGAGTCGCATTCGACGAAGCCAAGACAGTCTTTGATGACCCGCTCTACGCGGATTTCTACGATCCGGATCACTCCGATGATGAGCATCGCTACATCATCATTGGGCAATCAGAGCGAGGACGATTGTTGCTGGTGTCGTACACGGAAACGGTTGACACTATCCGAATTATCAGTTCCAGAGAAGTGACGCGCTCGGAGCGAGAAGCTTATGAAAAAAGTTGATACAGAAATGGACGATGAGCTAAGGCCGGAATACGATCTCAAGGGCTTGCGTGTAAGAAAGCTGGGGCCCGGCCGAGAGAGTTTCGGTGGAGCCGTGGTTCGCCTGGAACCCGACGTCGCCGAGGTTTTTCCGGATGCAGCGTCGGTGAATGAGGCGCTGAAGTTTCTCATGAGAGTCACGAAGGAGAACAAGCCAATAATTGGCAACCCAAGACGCGACGCCTGACTTGGTTGCCTCTCGTTGTCGGCTCCGTAGAATATTCCTCACTCCTGGGAACCCTGGAAGTGGCGTTTTGCCGCGAAGGAACGCAAAGTACGCGAGAGAATGAATGTCGCGGCCTTTTGCGGTCTTTGCGTTCTTTTGTGGCTGGGATCGTGTCCACCGATTTCACCGACTGTCACCGATGAGGGGGCGGGACCTGTCTTCCGGTCTATGGATTGGGGGGCGGAGTGATGAATGCGGAATGATGAATGATGAATGCGGATCGCGGATCCCGAGGAAGTCCATCGTGGAGCAAGAAACGCATCACGCGATGTTCTCGTTCCAGGACGAACTGCGCAGGCTCTTTCGCAAACACGGGATCGCGTGGGATGAACGGTAGGTTTGGGATTGAGGCCGCAACCCCTTCGGGGTAGTCGCAATGATGCGCCGTCGTTTCCCCAGGTAGCGCGGCGGCCTCGTATCGACACCGCCGCGCAACCACGCCATGGCGTCGCTGAGCGCCCAATGTCCCGTTGGGACACACGAGTTCGGTGGAGTCGCAATTCCGGCATCCTCGCGCACGGGGGGACTGAATACATACCCTTCCATTAGGCACGACCCCACTGGCTAGCTCTTCGATAGGGTGAGGGAATACCGGCATGTGGGCGGGACGCCCCTCGCGTGCGGCCTTACGATTCCGGGTTCTCCTTCCGGCATTTCTTGAGCTGTTTGCCGCTCAAGCCGAAGCAAGGGTCCACTACTTCTTCAAGCACGGGTTGCTCGGCACGAATCGGCAGCTTTTTGGTCCTTGGTTTGAGGTGTTTCATGGTATCGCCCTCCATTTTACCCTTGTCACTGTTCACCAAGACGCCTTACCTCACATTATACACATTGGTGGCCGTGTACTTGAACCCGCTGCGCATTGGTACGAATCAGCGATTCTGATCCTATCGCGCCGCGCGAGACACGGGTCCGGCGTGGCGCGCCACCTGGGGTAAGGTTTAGGTTCAAACCTCGCGCGCGTGGAGAACGTACATCGCGGATCAAGAAACGCATCACGCGAAGTTCTCGTTCCAGGACGAACTGCGCAGGCTCTTTCGCAAACACGGGATCGCGTGGGATGAACGGTAGGTTTGGGATTGAGGCCGCAACCCCTTCGGGGTAGTCCCAACGATACGCCGTCGTTTCCCCAGGTAGCGCGGCGGCCTCGTATCGACACCGGCGCGCAACCACGCCATGGCGTGGCTGAGCGCCCTATGTCCCGTTGGGACACACGAATTCGGTGGAGTCGCAATTCCGTTATCCTCGCGCGCGCGGGGACTGAATTCATGCCCCTCCATTTCTTAATTCGTAGTCCGTCCCTGCGTTCCCCCGGGATCTTACTCCCTCCCCGTGGACGGGGAGGGCTGGGGAGGGGGTCTTTACCGTCCCGAACTATTACCAAGTTTTGTCGTTGACGGCGCGGAAGCGTACTGCTAGACTGCATCGTATGCGTAGGACTATCGAAGCCAAGGTCGATGAGAACGGACATATTCGCACGACGGAGCCCGTTGCGCTGCCGCCGGGTTCTCGCGTTCTCGTTACGATTTTGGAAATGGAGGACAGCGAGACCGCGTCGTTGAGCGAAGCGGCGCTTGCGGCCGACTGGGAGCGTCCCGAGGAAGAGGCCGCGTGGTCCCACTTGAACCAGGGCTAGTCGTTCTCGTTCGCTTTCCATTCTCCGACCTGTCCACTTCCAAGCTGCGGCCCGCAGTCGTGTTAGCTCATGCCGGCGGCGCGGACTGGGTACTCTGTCAGATCACAAGCAATCCCTACGGTGACCCTGCCGCGGTTTCCCTATCGTCCGCGTCGTTTTCGAGTGGAGGTCTCGATCGCGAGAGCGTGGCGCGTCCTGGAAAGCTGTTCACTGCTGCCGGCTCCATCGTGGTGCGCGAAGCCGGAATGTTGAGCGCAGCGGCGCATCGTAGTGTCGTCGAAAGCACGGTAAGCTTGCTTCAGTCAGGGCTCAAGTGACGCGCCGCCGGGATTGAGGCAATAAATGGTTGCTGTCCCCATTTATTCCCAACCTCCAAGCTGCGGCCCGCGGTTGTGCTAGCTCATGCCGGCGGCGCGGATTGGGTACTCTGTCAGATCACAAGCAATCCCTACGGTGACCCTGCCGCGGTTTCCCTATCGTCCGCGTCGTTTTCACGCGGCGGTCTCGACCGCGAGAGCGTGGCGCGTCCTGGAAAGCTGTTCACTGCTGCCGGTTCCATCGTGGTGCGCGAAGCTGGAATGTTGAGTGCAACAGCGCATCGTAGTGTCGTCGAAAGCACGGTAGGCCTGCTTCAGTCGGGACTCAGGTGATGCGCTGTCCAACGTTTTGCTGGGATTTGGAATAAATGGTTACTGTCCCCATTTATTAGTCGAAAGCACGGTAGGCCTGCTTCAGTCGGGACTCAGGTGATGCGCTGTCCAACGTTTTGCTGGGATTTGGAATAAATGGTTACTGTCCCCATTTATTGACGCGTTGCTAAACAGTATGAAGAGTTGAAGTTCTTCGAGAATTACAGGGCTGATCTAGTAGCCTTCGAGCATGAAGTTGAGGAACTGGCATCGCTTGAACGCGCCTCCGGGTACAGTGCCGAGAGCCGACATTACTATGGCCAGATTAAGGCCCACTTCGAGAATAAATCTTATCCGGCATTCTTGAGTAAGCTCCAGTACCAAATCGAGGGCACGAGACACCGGCGACACGCACTCATTCATCGAAGATTGGTCGCTATTGCCGGAGATTCCGTAACTCCGTCCGTCGAGCAACTCAAGACAATCCAGAGTTTTTACGTCAAGACCGTTGAGGACTACAACCGACGCGTCGAGAAGCACAACCTAAGAAAGCCAGTGTGAGGGAGCGGCGAACATGCAAGAGACTGCGCCCAATAATAACGTGGGAATGCCGCAGAGTAGGCCAGGTCCATTTGAGGACTGGTTCTTGTGGGTTAAATGGGGCGCGATAGCAGTAGTCGTCTTTTGGTTACTTTGGGGATACCTAGTCTGGTGCGGAGCAGGCAATGAATGGAATTGGGGTTTGTTTGGGGACTCTTTCGGAGCCCCAAATGCGCTTTTCTCAGGGCTAGCATTTGTGATTCTCATCGGCGCGTTGCTTATGCAGAAGAAGGAACTGGAGTTACAGAGGGAAGAGCTGGAGGCTACGCGCGCGGAGTTGACCGGTCAAAAAATGGAACTCGAAAAGCAGGCAACGGCTTTAACCGAGCAAGTCAACTCGGGCACGTTCTTCCAGATGCTATCCCTTTTGGCCCAGAGTGCAGACGCCGCAACATTCGTCGACAACAAAGCTCATGGCTCTCCACGGTTAACGGGGGAGGAAGCCCTACAGCGTTTGGTAGATCGGATTCGGCATGCGTTCAGTAACCTAGGAACAGAGCATAATGAATACACGGTTAGGGCTGTTTACGAGGGTAACGCCAAGGAAGTGAGGGGAACATTGGGGCAGTATTTCGCATTGTTGGAATCAGTTCTTGTTTGTCTTCGGCAGATGTGCATGGACAAGAACTCGCTCTACGCCCAAATATTGGCAACCCAGATTTCCGATTTTCAACTGACTATTCTTGCATATGCGTACATAGCCGAAGACTTGAGTCCGGCATTGATGGAATCAATTCGAGAATACGCGCTTCTGAGAAAGCTGCGCGACAATAAGGGATTGGTTGTGCAAACACATCGGGGGCTTGTGAACCACGATGCTTGGAATGTCTAATCACGCCAACTATCCTCGATCCAACTATGAGAATGCTCGGTCAGGAATCGTCGAAATACAGAAATAGACTACTGCTGCGATTTAACTAAACGGAACCGCAAAACCCAAACGGGCGGTCTCGAGCGATGGAGAAGCGCGTAGTTAATTGTCTCAGTCTGCGGGTCGTTTGTCCTCAAGAGAAGGGGCATTAGGACTGTTACGGCGATGGAGAGCGAATTGTGGGGCCAGAACGAGATGAAAGAGCATGCGCACTATGAAACGATTGAATGTGTAACTTGCGATTCGGCACGGGAGTTTCTTGATGAAGTGAGAATCAACAGTTTTCGGTGGGGCAGTGGCATCGGCAGTCCTTGGATGTTTCGCGGGCACGCGGACGCACGTTGGCGATTGCAGCCGAAAGCTTGGCGCAGTGACGGACGGTCTGTATTGGCACCACTGAGGTTACGCTTTGAGAATGACATAAGTGTGACCGTGGGGCGAAGCAACGCTCACTTCGGACCGCACACATTCGGCGCTGTCGCGGATGCCTGTGCGCAGCTTGAGGCGGTTGACGATTTTGTTGATTTGTGCGACTCGCTGGGCATGTATTTACCTGGTAACGATACTCAGAGGCGCGAATACTTCCAAAAGAATCTTCACAATTTCGACACTCTCCGCAAGCCATACTTGGTCGATGAGTGCTTCGGTTTCGCGCAGCATCATGGAGTTCCTACAGCATTACTTGATTGCACGAAGGATCCATTAACCGCGGCGTACTTCGCGTCGTGCGAGGATAGAAAGGATGTGTCAGAGATTGCCGTGTGGGGAATCAATCTCGCGATAATTCATTCGGGCTACAAGACGGGGATCGAGGGTGTGAAGATCAAACACCACAACTTCTCTTACTTGCACGCTCAGGACGCGGTATTTCTGCATTACACGGAAGGGTTAGACGCCTATGCGGAGGAAGGTGAATGGCCGTGCATCGAAGATGTTGTAGAGAGTAAGTTTTCTGCAGATCCCGCCAATCGGAAGCGGCTAGTTAAAGTAATACTACCAGTGGAACACTTGGTAGATTTACGTAAGCTGCTCTTCAACGAGAAGAGGAGTCTTGCGCATCTACAGCCAACTTATGACAACGTCTGTAAAACTCTTATAAAAATGTGGAGTTGGACATAACCCGATCGCCGCGAACGCGGCGCTACTCCCCTGCAATCGCCGCATCCGCGACGGCTTTTAGTTCCTGGCCGGTGTTGGGGTCTACGGCGATGTCGATGGTTTCGTTGTCGTTGGTGTAGAAGAAGAAGCCGTACATCATTTCTTCGAAGGTTTGGGGGCCTTCTTCGACGGTCACGGTGGGGTCGGGGTTGAAGGGGTTGAAGGGGCTGTTGTCGAAGTGGCCGATGCATTCGATGCGGGTGCCTTTGGGGAGTTTGAGTTCGCCGGGTTCGACGTAGTAGGTCATCTGCCAATCAAAGCTGTAGTTCGGCACGTTTAGGAGGGGGCGCGTCTCGCCGTCCGGCAGGTGGGCCAGGAAGGTCATGTCGCGGCCGCGCAGGTGCATGTGGGTGAACATGGCGAGCAGGGTCGCGTCGCAGTCCAGCGTGTCCTCGGCGGTGACCTGGTGCATGGGGGCGCCGGGCGGGATGGCGAGGGCATCGTTGTTGATAATCATGTAGCGGATGCGCTTCGTGATGGGGTGCTTCGCGTAGCGGAACCCCGCGGAGATGGTGTCCTGTTCCGGTTTGCCGGTGGTGACGTAGTGGATCTGCAGGGTGATGACGGAGCCCTTGGGGATGAGCATGGCCTCGCCCGGTTTCAGGTCGGCGGGGCCGCCGCCCGGCACTTTGCCCGTGAGGAAGTTCG
>CAZWDH010000243.1:0-11024 GCA_964632865.1 uncultured Nitrospiraceae bacterium | reverse complement strand
TCGGAGAGGTCTTGGAGGAAACTCATCGCGGGGCGAAACGTTTGCCGCTGAACTGCCGGACCAGTCCTTTCAGTTCCAGCAGCGTGAGCGCGCTCAGCGCTTCGGAGATCGAAATGCGGCAGGACTGCGCAATCTCATCGACGTACGAACCATCCGGCGCGAGGGCCGACAACACGGCCTTCTCCGCCGCAGACGCTTCGACGCGCCGCGGTTGTAGAGCGGGGGATGGGGGAGGGGGAGCCGCGACAGGCGTTTCCGGTTTTGATTTCCGCAGAAAGACGGTCCGTGCGTCCGGTGGAGCTGGCTTCGGCTGTTCAACCGGTGCAGGCGCCGCCACCGCAACGCCCACGCGAATCTCCGCCGGCAATTCCAACTCGACCAGGATATCCTCGACGGTTTCCACCAACTTCGCGCCTTCGCGAATGAGCGAGTGCGGACCCTGGCTGTTGGTGATGCCTACCTGCCCCGGCACGGCGAAGACTTCGCGCCCCTGTTCCGCCGCCTGCCGCGCGGTGATGAGCGCGCCGCTGCTCAATGGCGCTTCCACGATCAACGTGCCCTGGCACATCCCGCTGATGATGCGGTTGCGATACGGGAAGTGCCCCGGCGACGGCTTCGTGCCCATGGGGAACTGCGACACCACCGCGCCCTGCCGCGTAATCTTGTCCATGAGATCCGCATTTTGCTGCGGGTACACCACGTCGACGCCATTACCCAACACCGCGATCGTTCGGCCACCCGCAGACAGCGCGCCGCGATGGGCTGCCGTGTCGACTCCCGCGGCGAGTCCGCTCACCACGGTGACGCCCCGCGCGGCCAGTTCGCGCCCGAACTTTTCCGCCATGCGCAGCCCGTACGGTGACGCGCGCCGCGTGCCCACGATGGCCACGCAATGCTGGTCCTGCTCCACGAATTCGCCGCGCACGAAGAGCAGCAGGGGAGGGTCGTAGATCTCCGCGAGCCGCAACGGATACGCCGGGTCTTCCATTGTGACCACCGACGCGCCGTACTCCTTCATCGCACGGATCTGGCCGTCCACATCCGCCACATCGGAATACTGCGCGATCCGTTGCGCCAACTTCGGCCCGACCACGTCTTCCAAGGCCCCCCGGTTCGCCTTCAACACGTTCGTCGGACTATGAAACCGCGCCAACAACCGAATAAACAACGCCGTCCCCACGCCCGGCACCAGCGCCAGCGTCAACCAATCCCGTTGTTCATCCGTCAGCGACATGACAAAACTATAGCAGGTGCCCAACACATTGTCGACACCGACCTTCCCCACAGGAGGGCGGGTTTTCCAACCCGCCCAATGCCAATGGCTCGACGAAAGGGAGAACTCTTGCGCGCTTGATGTTGAGCAGGGGAGGTGGTTCGCCTACTATACGAAGAAGTTCGAGCGCGTAGATAGCGATACACTTTATCGTTTATATTGACTTGACCTGTGTAATCGGATAGATAGTGTGCCATGCGAGCTTGGGATAACGTCGTCAAACCTGCCAGAGATTTCACGCGTCGTGGACGCCTGATCCTATATGTGAACCTTGCTAACTGGACCGCTTGTAGGGGTGACTACAGACGAGCAGCCACTTGGTGTGCAAAGGGGCTCGAGCTTTACCCAAAGGGTCATTCGGCGCGAGAGTTATTCGAAGGCCTGAAGCTTGAGATGGAACGCCAAGTGCTGCATCAAGAGGAGCGGACACGAAAGAATCCTCCACGCGAAGTTATCAGCTTCGACCGCGACGCAGTCAAATCTGAGAGGTCAACTAATTGTAACGAGACGAGACTCGGCGAACGTTCTGGTGCCCGAATTGAGTCCGATTCCGATGGTCGGTGGTCTTGGCATCAGCATGTTCTTACCTGGTGGCGGATTGCGAAGTTCCATTTCTTCATGTACCTCGTCCAGCGAGCGAAAAGGCGACGAGCACCCTTGCAAGCCGCACATTGGCTGAGGAAGTGCATCAAGTTGACACCCTCGAGGAAGGGCAGCGCGGTCATTTCTTGGGCTCTGCACGACGATCTCGCCGGTGTTCTGACCGATGCGGGGCGGCATGATGAGGCCGAGGAGGCGTGGATACTTGCACGTAAAGCGCAGCGCGAGACTGAGAAGAAATAGTGAATGGAAACTCGCACTCATTGTTGCACGGGTTGTCGTCGTGAGACGATACGGCACAATGTTGTCGGCGTGACGATGATATTGTTGGAGCACTCATGAGCCCACTATCCCGACGCGACTTTCTCCGGGTTGGCATGCCGGCAATCGGAGCGGCCGGACTCAGCCTGGTTCAATCGAATGCCCACGCCGCCGAGTCCGCGCAGTGATAACCCGCCCGTGGCGTTCCTACGTGGCGGCCCGAAGGGCCAAAACAGGAAAGCCCAGGGCAACGCCCTGGGAACAGGAACAACCCCCACATCGCCCTGAAAGGGCAAGACATCGTTGCCGTCGGGAAGTAGATGCTTCGAAATCGATTCTGGATGAACGCGTAAACACGATGATCGTGCGCCGTCGAGGGTGACTCTCGTCTATTCGAACGTTTGTTCCGCCCTTTCAGGGCTGGTACTTTTCTTTGGCCCTTTATCCCAGGGCGTTGCCCTGGGCTTTCCTGTCGAGGCCCCTTCGGAGCTGGGCGGTCAGGCAGATGGGAAAGATCCAATGGTGTTTAGAAAACCGCCCTCCTGACTTGCGCACGGGGGTTGTCATACAGACATCTGCTAGACTCCACCCGGTGCCGATGGTTGGTCTTGGATCTACTCTGAACGCGTAGATGGTAATTCGCGGAATGAACGAATGGAAGAACATACGTCATCGCCTGAGAGCCGGAGTGCTTCGGTTTCGCGTGTTCCTGTACCTGTCCTTGCATATTCGGGCCAATTCTCGGGGCAACTAAGAGCGGGAAGCGTATTGGCTGTCCAAGATCCTTGAGATAATTCCGGAAGATGCAGGAGGTCGGCAGACATTCGAGGAAGAACGGCGGAAAGCCGAGCAAAAGGCACGGCTGCTAACCGAAAGCAAGCTAAAGTCGATTTCCAAGGAGATTAGGCAGTTTGACGACAATGTCGTCGCTTCAGTGAGCAGAAAATGGCAAAGGGATGGCGATCCAACGAGAGACTGCGGACAAACAGGAGGATTCGGGTCGAAGGTGTCATGGGCGCGCCTGCAACAAGCTGTTGAATGGTGGCGGGTAGCCAAGATTCACCTGTTTATTCTAATGACGGAACGTGCGAAGCGGCGACAAAAGCCATTGTCGACTGTCTATTGGTTAAAGAAGTGCATCAAGAACACTCCTCCCACCAGCGGCAGCGGTGCAGTGATTCTCTGGGTCTTCTACGATGACCTTGCGCGCGCACTCACCGATGCCGGACGCCATGACGAAGCGGAGGAAGCGTGGAAGTTGGCGAGGAAAGCAGAACGAGAAACAAAGCGAAAATAGTTGGCGGGAGTTTTCTCCTGTGTCCTCGTGCCAGTGCTTGCGCTGAAGAGGCGCTTATGAGTATATGAAGCAAATGGAGGTCGTATGAACGTGCTCTCCCGTCGAGACTTTCTTGGGTCCTGCATGCTGGCAACCGCCGGCCTCGGTTTAGCACTTTCGAATGCCCACGCCGCCGAGTCCGCGCTTGCGGCAACCCGCCCCAACATCCTCTTCATCTTCAGCGACGATCATGCCTGCAACGCCATCGGCGCGTACGGCTCGCGGATCAACCAGACCCCGAACATCGATCGCATCGCGCGCGAGGGCGCGGTCTTCCTCAACAACACTTGCTGCAACTCCATCTGCGCACCGAGCCGTGCTGCCGTGCTCACGGGGAAGCACAGCCACGCCAACGGGCAGATGACCAACAAGGAGACCTTCGACGGTTCGCAGCCGACCTTCCCGAAGCTGCTGCAACAGGCGGGATACGAGACCGCCCTCATCGGCAAGTGGCATTTGCGGTCCGACCCGACGGGGTTCGACTACTGGGATGTCCTCCCCGGCCAGGGCAAGTACTACAACCCCGATTTCATCTCGGCTGACGGCACACGCCAAGTCTTCGGATATAACACGGACGTCGTGACCGACCTCTCCATCCGCTGGATGCAGGAGCAGCGGGACCCGGACAAGCCCTTCCTGCTCATGTGCCAGTACAAGGCGCCGCACCGGACCTGGATGCCGAACTCGGAGCACCTCGACCTCTACGAGGACGAGGCCATCCCCGAGCCGCCGAACCTCTTCGACGATTATTCGGGCCGCACGAGTTCCATCAAGCAGAACGAAATGACCATCGCGAGCCACCTCATGATGGGCTACGACCTCAAAGTCCTGCCGCCGGAAGAAGGCCGGGACGCGAACCTCTTCCCCAACACCTCCTACGTGCAGATGTCGCCCGACCAGAAGGCCGCCTGGGATGCCGCCTTCGAACCCCGCAACGAAGCCTTCAAAGCGGCGAACCTGCAAGGCGACGAACTCGTGCGCTGGAAGTACCAGCGCTACATCAAGAACTACCTGCGCTGCATCGCGTCCATCGACGATAACATCGGCCGTTTGCTCGACTACCTCGAATGGTCCGGCCAACTCGACAATACCATCGTCGTCTACAGTTCCGACCAGGGGTTTTATCTCGGCGAACACGGCATGTTCGACAAGCGTTGGATGTACGAGGAATCCCTGAAGATGCCGCTCGTCATGCGCTGGCCGGAAAGGATTGCACCCGGCACGAAGATCGACGCCCTCACGCAGAACATCGACTTCGCGCCCACCTTCCTGGAGGCCTCCGGCATCACACCGCCGTCCGGGATGCAGGGTGAGAGCCTCATCCCCCTCATGCAGAATCCCGACGCCGAATGGCGCGACGCCATCTATTACCACTACTACGAAGAAGGCGAACACAACGTCGCCCGCCACGAAGGCGTCCGCACCGATCGCTACAAACTCATCCACTTCTACGACGTGGGCGAATGGGAGTTCTACGACCTCGAACAAGACCCCCACGAAATGCAAAGCCGCTACGACGACTACTCCGCCTACGCGGAGGAGGTGCAGCGGTTGAAGGGAATCCTGGAGCGCCTGCGTGAGCAATACGACGTGCCGGCGCTTGCCAAGGAGTGAACACTAGAACGCCGATTTTGCGGATGAAACGGATCTGCGCGGATCCGTCTTGTCCGCGAAATCCGCGTTCCATTGCTACTGCGTCAGCCACCACGCCATCAGATCCGCCAAGGCCTGCGGCGGGTTGGTCGGCGTGGGACCGCCGAAGACGTCTTCCTTATTCAGCCCGTGGCAATTCGTGCAGGACCGAATCTCGCCGGGTTGGAAGGTCAGCCAGTACCGCTCGCGCACGGCCGGCGTGCCGTCGGCTTCCGTCGACTGCCACGTCAGCGCACGCCTTGCGGGCACGAAGGCCGCCATCGATCCGTCGTCGCCGAGCCGCACCGCACCTTCCGGCGCGTTCGCGTCGAAGGGATTTATTGTCTCGTCCATGGACCGCGCGAGGATGCGCCGTCCTGCCCAGCGGTAGCCGCGCAACTGCTGCCCCTCGAAGAATTGCATCCAGCCGATCTCCTTCGGCGCGCCGTCGCCGTCGGAGGTCTCGTGGTCGCTCCACGCGATCTTGAGGTTCACATCCTGTTGCTCGTCGCCGCGCACCGTCACATCCCGGCTCACGACCAGCGCAAGCTCGTTGGCGATGAGATACTGCCGCAGCAACACCACATTCGCCGCGCCGCCAAGCGCCTGTTCGAGCACCGCCTGCTCCGTGTCGGGCAGTTCTTCCAGCATGGGCTGGGGACGCGGCCGCGCCACCACCTCCACCGGCTGCAATTCCCACATGGGACCGTTGTACAGGGTCGTGCGATAGCGGTAGTTGTCGAAATAGGAAATGTTCTCCACAATCGGCTCCGCGAGCAGCCGTCCGCCGGGAATCAACGCACCGTCCGGTCCGCCCGGCACCAGCACCTTGATGGCGTAATCGTACCGGCTGCTCAGCGTAAACGGATTCGGGTATCCCGGATCGTTTCTCGTCGCCTCGTCTTCGTAGGGACTCTTGCTGTGCACTGCCCACAGCGTGCCGTCGACAGTGGGGAGGGGATCGCGGAACAGTCCGACATTCGCCGCGCCCGGCTTCTGGTTGTCGCCGATGTACGTGGATGTCGCGTCGTGGGTCTCGTACTTCACCCGCATGTCGTCGGCGTTCTTGGGGGGCTTTGCTTTGACGGATACAATCTGCCCGGAGGAGTGGGTACCGAACTCCTGGCAATTGGTCATGTAGTACTTGCCAGGCTCTGCGGGGTCCTCCTCTATGTGCATCACGTTGCGGATGCGCGGCGTCGAGAACCCATAGCCTTCCCGCGTGTACGTGCGCGCGTTCGGAATGTAGTTCACGAGTTCGTGGCGCCCGATATGGTTTAAGGTCTCCAACCCCGTTCCGTCGTGATTCAGCATCCAGGGAAAGAAAACGTTGAAGGAATGGGTTTGCTCCGTCGGCAGGAGGTCGTCCCACGTCGCGTCGTCGAAGAAGGCCCGCGGTTCAGGGAAGATCTCGTCGCCCGGTGCGAGCGTGTGATTCACATCCGAATCCTCCGAATCATACGTCACGGCCTCGTACGAAGGATTCTGGTTCTTGATGATCGCCAGCGTATCCGCATCCGCCTGTTGATCGCGCTGCAAATGGTCCCAACGTGTAAAGATGATCCGGCCGAAGCTGTCCACGAAGGGCTCGAAATCGCCGGACGGCGCGTGATCCAGCAACTCCAAATTCGACCCGTCCGGGTCCATCCGCCAGATGCCCGTCACGGTCGCGGCCGATTCATACTCGTCTAACTGCGGATACAGCCGCCGGTCGCCGTTGCGCGGCCGGTCGCTCGTAAACAGGATTCGGTCGTCCACGTCGTAGCTCGGCGCGATGTTGTTGTAGTCTTTCGGTTGTTTCAGCTTCTGGATCGATACCGTCTCGCCTTGCCCAAGACCGGTGACTTCGTAGATCTGGTAGTAGACGGGATCGTAGTCGTTGATCGTCGTGCCGCCGATGACCATCGAAAACAGTGCCTTCGTGCCGTCCCAATGGACATGCGGATCGCGCACGCCAATCTCCTTGCCCGCCTTCGTCCCGAAACCTGCCTCGAGCGTCAGATTCCGCAAGGCGCCATCGGGGTAGCGAATATACAGGTCGCCACCGCGCGGGATGTGATTCGTGTCACCCTGATGATTGCCAAATGTCGACAAGACGGATCGAAAATCAAACGAGTGGGGCGTCTGCGTGACGAACAGGATGGGATGCGATATGAGCCCGATAGGGTCCGGCTCGGGTTCCTTATTACCCGTAGTCGGACAACCGCCCAACACGAGTATCAAGGCAGGCAAGACACAAAGGGACCGTCGGGGGAACCAGTTCCAACTCGGCATTCATCTCCTCCCGCAAGTCCTGCGAAATTATGCCACAAGGATGCAGGATTTGCAAAGGTAAATACAAGGGATGGTAGGAGGAAGCGAGCTAAGTGCTAAATATAGTGGAGGCAAGATTGGCGAGAAGTCTCCGAGCCTATTTCCATTCTTTCAGTCTCAACCCTAAATTCGGTGAAAATCAGTGCATTCGGTGGACTGCTAAAGTCTCACTTCATCTGTGGGCAATCTGCGTGATGCTATCTATTCTGCGCCCGAATCCGCCACCGCGTACCGGTAGTTCCACCGCCGATTCGGCGCGCTGTCGCCGTTGACGCCGAGTTCGTTGACGCCATCAAAGCTCTGGATGTTGTCGGCCCAGTGGAAGTCGAAGTGGGGGGTGCCGTCCTCGTCTCCGACAAGCTCCCGCGCAACCGCAAGTTCCAGCCCAACGCCATTAACCCGGTACTGGGCAGTGCCGATCTGCTCCCAGATCTCGCCGTTCCAACGTTTCACCGCTGTTTCGGAATCGTTCAAAACGGCGTGGTTGACAAGAATATCGTAGCCCAGCCAGCCTGTGGAGGCGTCCTGGTCGGTGTCGATTAGCAGCAGCATCCACATGGGATCGGTGTGCGGCGTGATCGGATTCGCCGTCTCCACGTAGAAGTACAGGTTATCATCATCATACCCCGCCTTCGACCGGACGATGTCGTTCCTGCCGGTGTCGTTCGTGTAGACGAGGTCGCCATAGCCCCGGTGGTCGCGATGGGTGACGTCGCCGATCGTATCCCGGAACTCGGGCTCAACCGATTCCCAATCCTCGAACTTGCCATCGATGGCGATTGTCGCCGGTCCCTTCGCCGCCGGCAACGGCCGGGCCCCTTTGAAGCGCCGAATCCAGCTCGCGAGTTGGTGGTAGTAGTTGTCCGTGTGCCCGCCCATCATGGGTTCGCAGTCCCGGCTGTACTCGTGGTTGTACTGGTCCACGAACAACCCGCCGGGGAAGTAGCAGTCCTCATCGGTGTAGATATGCCACTCCGTGTAGCGCCCGGCGATCCACTCGTTCCAGCCCGTCACGAAGATGAACTTTGGATCCACCTCCATCGCTCGCGTCCACTGTTCCTCAAAGTTCAGGCCCAGGTTTACCGCGCCTTCCCGCGTGTCCTTTGCACCGTTGTGCCAGCTTCGGCCCATGGCGCCGAGCTTGTGGGCCATCGGCGCCGGCCCCGGCGTATTCGGCAACGCGTTCTGCGCCACGCCCACGCTCATCTGCTCCGCCTCGCCGGCACTGTTACGGAAGACGTGCTGCGGATAGACTTCCAGCCAGCTCCATTGTTCCGGGCCGCTCGGACCGTCCCAGTAGTCCGGCATAGGCCGCCGGAACGTGAAGAACTTCAGCATCTCCGGGTCTTGGACAAACTCCTTGTTCGCCAGGATGAACGGCTTACCTTCCCACCGGAACCACAGGTCGCTCCAGAGTCCCGGCTTGTACAAATCGTTCCAGACCCGCTCAAGCACCGGCAACGGATCCCAGAAGGGACAGATGAACCCAATGTACGGCGTCTTGTTCCCTTCCTCGCGCATCTTCGTGTACTCGCGGCAGAGGGCCTCATACTCATCTTTCCAGGTATGCGGCGGATTGGTCGTGTCGAAGAGCACCACGTCGACCCCCGCATCACTCAGCATGCTCGCATGCTTCCGAATGACGAAGGGGTCGGTCATCATGTAATACCCGAGTTCCGGTTCGCCCCAATGGTGCGGACACCCGTTCTCCGGCCAGTCGACCGTGCCATCCTGCGCCGTCGCGATCAGCTTCGTGTTGTCGTTCGGCCCGCCTGTCCCACGGGGGATGTGCCAGGTCCAGTAGAAGATGCCGACCCATTTGTCTTGGCGCGCCGCGCCCACTTCAGCATTTCCGGGGACGGATCGGCCCAACGCATCCGTGGCGGCCCAAGTATCTGCTTTGATGTCCCGCACGGTGCCATCTTGACCGAATGCGGCGGCGGCCATGATTACAAACAGCACGATGAATGGATATGGGTACAACTTGCGCATCTTGACATCCCCCGAGAATGGTGAAAGCCGTCCTGGTTGTCATCGCGCGAGCAAGAAAAAACCGGGGAGCGATTGCGCGATCCCCGGTTGGAGTCTCAATCGACGCGATCTCTATAGCTTGATAATGATGTTTTTCTTGCGCAGATACAACGCCGTGCCGTAACACACGCCGTAGAAGATAAACCACCCGATCCACAGCGGAACGAGCGACAACTCGTCGGGCAGGAATCGATGGGCGCTTTCCATGATGCACCAGTGCAACAGGTAGATGAACAACGGATTGATGCCGAGGGTCGTCATGTGCGGAATCTTGATCTTCAGGATGTCGCACACGAAGTAGAACCCCAGAAGATGCAGGAAACACAGCGACGACGACCAGAAGGCGTACGGCATGGTCGTCCAGTTCTTCGAGAAGGACCAATACTCCTTGACATCACCCCAGGGCGCGCGCAATACCCATCCCGCAATTCCGAACAACAGCGCCCATCCCAGGCATCCAACGATAATCTTCTTCGTGTCCTTTGTCATCATGACGTCGAACCCGATGGTGCCCGCGAGCAGCATCATGAGCCAGCTCCAGTGCCCCAGCGGTCCGCCGTTGATGGGCACTTTGATTAGTTCGGGTCCGAACGGAATCAGGTTCCAGATGATCGGCGTGTTGTCCCCGCCGTACTTGAGATCCCGATGCAGCCATTCGCCGTACGACGTATGTGTGAACACCAGCTGGAACAGTCCGAGGAACACTAGCCCGTACAACACCCGCACGCTGGGTTTCCGGTCCACGATCCAAACCGCGAGCAATCCGGCGAGTCCAATGTTCGTCAAGGCGTCCCATAGGTAGCCGGTATAGAAAAAGAATGCTACCAGGACCAGCAGGACATACCGTTTGAAGAGCCCTTTTCGCGCTTCCCAAAGCCCCTCGTGCTCGGCGCGCTTTTTAAAGGAAAGACGCATGCCCATGCCCACTACAAACATAAAGATGGGCGCGATGATGTCGGCGTAGGTCATCCCGTCGCCGCCGCCCGGGTGGTGCAGCTGGCTCCAGGTATTGTCGAAGGCTCCGAAGTAATCCACGACCAACATGCCAAATATGGCATATCCCCGGTACTGGTCGATGGAAGCGATGCGGGCCTTGGGAATCACAGGTGTGGTGCTTTGATCAGACATTGCGGGCTTCTCCTTCGCGAACACTACGCGTACGGCGTCGAAGCGTAGCATACCCTCTGGAAACGGGTCCAATGCCTGATCATGCTTCCGGAGTTACGTCCTTCGTGCGTACACTCATGGCCGAATGAAATGCGAATCGGGCTGCGTCTGCAGCCCGATTCGCGAAATCGACCCCAAATCCGTGCCGATCTAGCGCACGCGGCGACGCATCCGTTGCAGGACAAGGCCGCCTAAGCCCAACCCCAAGAGACTTAATGACGCCGGCTCCGGCACGATGGTGAGTTGCTGGACATTGTCTACCAGCATGGCCGCTTCGTCGCCGTAGCCGTGCAGGTTCGCCGGGATCACGTCCACGACGCCGATGCTCAGTGTGTAGAAGCCCGCGACCGGGACGACGTAGGACCATGTTCCCCAACCGGTCTCACGGTCGAATACGGTTGAGGAGACGGT
>CAZWDH010000242.1:0-11076 GCA_964632865.1 uncultured Nitrospiraceae bacterium | reverse complement strand
TGGACGCATTGAAGACTCATCTGTCGATCAAGAAGGTCTTGTTGCAAAAGTTCGCAACCCAGCGAAGGATGGAGAATTTCACACAAGCTGCGCGCCACCCTCGGATTTCCGTATCGCCCATCCCACTTCGTCCGTCAAAACGAGACTTGGTTCTGCTTTCCGCAGGCATTGTCCCGTTTCATTACCATAATCACGCCAGCAGCGTGACAACCCAGAAACGCGGACTGGCAGTGTATCTCGACGTTTCGGGCAGCGTGAATGATTATCTGCCGGAGATCATCGGCGTGCTGCAAAGTCTCCGGTCGGATCTGCGGTCGATATTCCTCTTCAGCAACAAGGCTGTCGAAATTTCGTTCCAGATTTTATTGCGGGGTGCCGTCAAGACCACCTATGGAACGGACTTCAACTGCATCGCCCAATCCATCATCGATCGCGGCCTGGACAAGGCCATCGTGCTGACCGATGGGTACGCGAGCCTCAAACCCGATTTACAGGACGAACTCCGGCGCAGAAAGGTCCGAACGATGACGGTACTGTTCGGAGGTAAACAAGACTGTCCCGAGTTTGAACCCCTGGGAGACGTCGTGCAGTTGGAAGACGTCGTTCATTGAGGAGAGGAGGTTAAAACCATGGAATACACAGTACGTTGGACAATTGACATTGACGCCGCTTCTCCAGAGGACGCAGCACGCCGCGTAATGAAAATACATCGAAGCCTGGACTCGTGGGCAACGGTGTTCGAGGTGCGTGACGCGCAAGGCGACGTCTGCGAAGTCGATCTGGGAGTACTGCCACAGCCTTCCGTGGGCGGCTCGGTATATGTGCTCGTTCCGCTCGAGGACGGCATGGTGAAGGAGGTCGCGGTGTATGCAAGCGAGGAAAGCGCTCAACGTGCCGAGCAGAAATGGCTCTCCAGCCACGGCCTTGCAGACGAGAAGGCCCGCAGGCACGCTTCAGATTTTGGTACCGGCATCGCCATCTGGGAGTGCAACCTGATTTCGTAGTTCCTCACATGCAGTGCAGTCATGAGGGAGATATCCCGCTGTTGGGGTGTCTCCCTTCTTCTTTGTCAAACGCAACAGGAAAGGAGACCAATATCATGATTCTGCAACAACTCGGTATCTTTGGCTGGAAGGACGCGGATGAAAATCTCGTCCTCGCTTCCCTCCTCACCGGCGACCCGCTGCTGCTCATCGGCAACCACGGGTGCGCCAAAACTCATGTCGCGAACAAGGTCGCCCAGGCTTTGGGACGCAAGTTCCTGGTTTATGACGCTTCCAAGGCCATGTTCGAGGACGTCCTGGGCTACCCCAACGTGGAAAAGCTGAAACACGGGACCGTCGAGTACATCCAGAGCCCCGTGACCATCTGGGACAAGGAGCTTGTGCTCATCGACGAACTCAACCGCGCCGTACCCGAACTTCAGTCCAAATGGCTGGAGGTCATCCGGTCACGGAAAATCATGGGCTTCGCAACCAACGTCAAATGGGTGTGGAGCGCCATGAACCCGCTCAGTTACAGCGCAACCCAGGCCCTGGACGATGCGCTCGTCGGCCGCTTCGCCCTATTTCTCTATCCACCGGACGTGCTCCAGATGGAGGAAGATGACCGGATTCGCGTCGCGACCCACATCAACGGCGATGATGCCCCGAGCCTCGCTGAATGGACCGAGGGCAGCACTACGGGCAGCGTCGCAGTAGCCGACGTCGAGAAGACCGGCGAGTCTATGCGCCGCATATTGAACGTTGCTGGCGGCCACTTCGTCCGCCTCATGCAGCAGTTACCGACGTTGGCGGAATTCCTGGCCAAGTTCGCGGACTTGCTCGTGCGTGAGACCAAGGGAGAAGTCGCGCTCGACGGGCGCAGACTCGGGTTCATCTACCGCAACCTGCTGGCAAACCGCGCCAGTGAACTCGCGAAGTCTGAAATCCTGGGTCTACCAGTGCCCGATTTCGTGTCGTCCGCCGCGTACGTCGTTCAATCAAGTATCCCCGTTGGACTGAATGACGCCTCGCTCAAGCGCGAAGAGGCGGTGCACAAGATGGAAGTGTGTTTCGACCTGCTAAGCCGGTATTTCGAACCGGGTGAGGAACTCCACACGGTGAATCTCATCTACGAGTTGTTCAGTACCGCTGACCTCATGCGAAAGGCCGAATTGCTGCTGACGCAGGACCTGGGCGAATTCGTCCTATCCAAGGCCTGGACCGACCTCATGGCCGAGGATCGGGACATCGCGCTCCTGGCGTACACGGCACTACAGGTAGAGGCCCGCCGGCCCGGCACGGTTCCCCAGGAACTGTTGGCGTCGCTGTGTACCAAGGTGTCTCCAGAAACACTGAGCACGGCATCAATTCCGCGGTTAGAGGACGACGCCATCGAATATATCGAGGACGTGGAACGCCTGCTCGATCGGGACACGGATCTGGCGAAGCTCGTAGCGTACCAGCACGTTAGCGCGCTCGTGGGCTCGGGCAATGTAACCCCCGCTGCTATCCAGGATACCGCCCGTGCCATCGAGCAAGACCTGGAAACCTTCGAGCGGCTCGTAGCCGGCCCCACGGACAAGACGAAAGGAGGGGAGGCAGCATGAATACGCTAAAGACGTTTCGTTTCTGGCTTGAGCCGGACCCGGAGATACCGCAGTTCAAGCGGTTGCACTGGAGGCTAGTGGATGTTTCCATCACCGACGTTCTGTTGAAGGGGATTCACCCGTGGATGGGGCCAAATCAACACGGTACGTTGGCCGGCGCACTTGTGGAGCGGCTGAACGCGGACACGGCCAAGATACCCGATCTGGTGTCGTTGGGCCACGGCTACGATTTGAGTTACTACGGTGACTATTTCAGGAATGATGCGTGTCGATTCCAGGAACTGCTGAAGACCATTCAGAACGAGGTGTACTTTGTCGACGGCCTCACGTACCTGGAACTGGTGGAAATTGCCAAACAGCGGCTTCGGGACTGTTGGTCGCATACCGTCGCCCGTACGCTTGCCGAGTCCGCCCATTGCGGGTTCCAGGAACTGCGGCGGTTCCTCAAGTCCAAAGACCGTTCCGTGAAGCTTTCCAGTTACGAGGATGTAGATGGGTACAACCTGGGATCGCTCCTTTCGCTAGAGGATTTTGATCATCATGACAAGCTCCTTGTTGCAGAAGGGATCCCGTCCACCAATTTCCGTAGGGCAAGCGTGTTGGCAAGCTTTACGGATGGAAGCGGGCGTCTGCGATTGGTTCCGGAGATCCGGCACGTGTGCGTATCGGTGGTTACCAAATCACAATCGCAGGACATCGACGGAATGCGGGTCGATTGGCACGTTACACAGGACGGAAAATCCGTCATTTTCCGTCCTGACCTGGCGAACAACCTGCCTAAACGTCGTGCAGCGGCCGAAATCGCCCGGCGGTGGCGGACGGACAACGGTGAGCTCGTGTTCCGGACCGCCATGGATAGGCTGGCGGAGATGGTGGAGAAACGCGAAGCCATTCCGTCGTTTCCTTACCTGAACTATACCTCGCAGGATTACACCCCGGCGGCAACGGTGGAAGTAGAGTCTTCGCAAGTACAAGCCTTTCGCATCGGGGGATATCTCACGAGCCGGTGTCACGGCGATGCCTTGCGAAATGTATTGCGGGAGTATGGAGTCTCGATGACCGGCAACAAGCGGGATTTAGTCAAAAAGCTGGCCAAGCTCGCCGGAGAACGTTATCTAGAGGTAGTACCCACGCTCGACGGGTTCTTCCGGGACCATCGGCTTATCCGCATTGCCGCAACCCCGCGGGCCAGCGCCGAGTTGCCACATCTCAAGGATGTGCGCTATCTGCGTAATCTCTTGCTGACCATGTACGCCATCCGGCATCTGCGCGGGAACGCCATTCTCGATGCTGGCCATGAAAACACCACCTATACGGTTGAGGAACTGGCCTTTGCCCTGCTAACGGAGAGGGTTACGTTCACGGGCGCCTTTTTGCCAGCCACGTAGCATTTGGAAGGCGGACAGCCCGTGAATGGCTGTCCGTCTTCTTTGCCGGAGTTATTCGGTGGAACGAATAGTCTCGCGTCAAATACCTCACCGCTGCCTGATTCAGACGTGCACGCGACCGAAAGGCTTAAATACTGGTTGATACATCTGTTGTCATTGGAGCGTGACACCATGACCCTGTATGAACCTACGTCAAATCGAAGTCGTCTCTACGAAAGTACCAGTTCGTACTCTGCGCCGGCCCTGACTCCTTATCCAAATACTCCATATGCTCTTCCATCCTGGACCTCCGCAAATCCCGTCAAAGACATGACGCGCGATGCACAGACCTTGGGAAAACTCCTACAACCAGTGACCTTTAATGACTATTCGACCCTAGCGGATCAGATCTTCGGAAGCCAGCTCCGGCAACAGCATGCAGGTTTGGAGCACGTCCTGAATCTATTATCCGAACGGTCGCGCCTTCACAAGCATTTTCTCCAGGACATAGACAGCCGTCATATTCAACAACAAGAACGGTTGTTCGGCGCGCGTTTGCACGGGCGACTGGACGGCTATCGTCGAGCCACACGGATCGAACAGACTTTGATACAACTCGAAGAGCAGCGGCGCCAAGAGGAGCTGCGGTTCTGGGCAGACAGCGCAGAGCTACGTGACCGTGTTTTCGAACTCGCCAAGGAGTACGGAGCGCTAAAGACACGAACTACGCTGTTGGCCAACGCCGAGTCGCAAGGAGATGGGTACCATGAATGACCCCACTTCGGCAAAACGGCAGCGAGTCCGGGAATTGTGCCGTAAACTCAAACCTATCCTCGGGAACAAGATGGATCAGCTTTACATGGCCTTCACCGCCGAAGACGCAGTCGGCAAAGATCAGATTCTTTTCTACCTCGAGGCCCTTGCAGACAAGCACTTGACCACGAGTCTGGACGCTCAAGAAGTTGATCTCGTTCCACCACCAGCTTCCACGGCCGCCGGGTCTTATGAATTGGGCACGGTACAATACGGCGGCAAACCCCAGTACCCTTTTGGCCTTCGGGAAAGTGAGTGGATCCAGCACGCGGGTGTGTTCGGAAGAAGTGGGGCGGGGAAGACCAACCTTGGCTTCGAGATTTTCCGACAACTCCGGCGACACGGAAAACCTGTCCTCGTATTTGACTGGAAACGGAATTACCGCGACCTGCTCACCCTGCCTGGCTTCGAGGACATCGAGGTGTACACGGTGGGACGAAATGTGGCGCCCTTTCGGTTCAATCCGCTGATTCCCCCACCGGGCACGGACCCGAAGACATGGCTCAAACAACTGATTGAGGTCGTCGCACATTCGTACATGCTTGGTAATGGTGTGCTTTATCTGCTCCAGGAGACATTGCACGCCGTATACACGGAGCATGGGGTCTACGACAGCACGGTCACGCAATGGCCGACATTTCGAGAGGTCCTGGAACGGGCACGGGAACGGAACGCCCGCGGCCGGGAATCTGCCTGGTTGTCCTCGACACTACGTGCCCTCTCCTCACTCAACTTCGGCGAAATGGAAAAGCTTCTGAACACCGCACAAGACCAGCGACGGACCCTGGAACATCTACTCACCAAACCGGTCATCTTGGAAATGGACGCGCTGGGGCAATCGGACAAGATCTTTATCATCAGCGCGTTGCTCTTGTACATTCACCATCTGCGGATGGCCGAGGGACAACGGGAGACGTTCAAAAACGCGATCATCATCGAGGAGGCCCATCACGTACTGTCCAACGAACGGAGAAGTCTGCTAGGCGGACAGTCGGTGATGGAAATCACGTTCCGGGAAATTCGCGAATACGGGACTGCCGTGGTGGCACTCGATCAGCATCCGAGCAAGATTTCACTTGCGGCGCTCGGGAATACGTACTGCACGATATGCCTCAACCTGAAGCATCAGAAAGATGTGAGTGCCATGGCCCAAAGTATGCTCCTCGAAGGGGCCGAGAAGGACCTTCTCGGTAGCCTGGAAGTCGGCCAAGCCGTGGTGAAGCTTCAGGGGCGAGTTCCTAGACCGTTTCTGATCACGGTCCCGGAATTCCCGATTCGGAAGGGCACGATCACGGATGACATGATTCAAATGAGAATGGCTTATCTCAATGATGCTATGAGGTACGATGTAGAGCCTGTCCAGCCCCAACCGGTGATTCCGAACGCTGGAACGGATCCGGAAAGTGAGACCTTGTCACGTGAGATTGCGTTTCTCCGCGATGTTTTGACCCATCCGGAAAGCGGTGTGGCCGCCCGGTACAAGCGGCTGGAAATGAGTGTACGTCAGGGACAAAAGCTCAAAGGCCGTCTAACAAAGCAGTCCTTCATTGAGGAGCACGAAGACCGGACTTCTACGGGCCGCATTCGAATTATTCGTTTAACCGAAAAAGGACGGGAGTTCCTTGAAAAACACGGAATCCAGAATATCGACCCCGGGATGGGGTCAGGGGATGAGATGGAACCACAAGCTGCTTGATTTCGCATTTTCAGGGGCGTGGCTGCGCAAAAACCGCTCACGCCGTGTCCCAATACCCGCAAGTCCAGAATACGCTTGT
Source organism: uncultured Nitrospiraceae bacterium (assembly GCA_964632865.1). GTDB lineage: Bacteria > Hydrogenedentota > Hydrogenedentia > Hydrogenedentales > SLHB01 > JAHDWY01. The sequence continues at coordinate 4,531 of CAZWDH010000242.1, read as the reverse complement.
CTGAACCCTTAAGTTCGTGTGTTTTACCCTGCCCTTCGCAAGGTTGTGCGAACCCGAAACATGAAAGGCAGAGAGAGTGTGGAGTTTACGCGTCAGCATGTCCGCACTCTACGTGCGGTAGGGGGAAAGCGTACTTTCCGATCCATTGATGATCCCGTGCGGTTTCTTGTTTTTATCTCAGTGAGACTCGCACCCGCACCCCAAAGTAAGCAAACCCTACTGTGGGTGGTACCAGAAATCGTAAGACCCGAAGATTTATAAACCTTTCGCTCGCGTACGGCGCAGAAGGCGATCAGTTTATCTACCACCCTCGATCCGACGCGACGCATAAACTCCACTCTCTCTACTTTGAGTGCGTCTACCAAGTCAACAGCCTGCCGTGACTCTACAAACTTGGGGCTACGGTCAATTGCTCGCAATACCGAGGCACAGTTATTAGAGAATGACTGTTTCTAGGCGCTCCTTCCGACGTTCCCAGTCGGGCATCCAGCGTGATAGTAGGCGATAGAACGCGGGCGTGTGATTCCGTTCACGCAGGTGGCAGAGTTCATGAACAATAACGTAGTCGATACAGTCAATCGGAGCTTTCACAAGCTCCGTATTCAGCAGAATCGTGCCCCGTTTGCTGCAACTTCCCCAGCGGCTCTTCATTCTTCGCACGATGACTTGCGGCTCGGTTTCAGTCACGCCTTTCGCGACCTTTTGGCACACGGCCAGCCGTTTGGTGAACATAGCCTTTGCGTGTGTGGCGTACCAGGCTTGGAGAAGCGCTTCCGTGCGCGCCGGGTCTGCCGGGTAGCTTGAGTATACCCAGATGAACCGGCCGACGAGCTTGACAGATTCGTCTTCGCTCGCCACTACTTTCAGACGATACTGTCTGCCAAGGTATCGGTGTGTTTCCCCGCTTACAAATCGCTTCGGTGGGGGTAGGGGCTGAAATCTTTCAAAGTAGTCCCGCTGACGTATGATCCAGGTTGCCCGTCTTCGCACCTTTTGAAGTACGGCTTCCAGCGCTTTGCCAGCGGGCGCCAGTACGACGACCGACCTATCCGGATGCACCTCGATCCCGAGTTGCTTACGATTTCGCCAAACGAGAGTAAAGCAAATGCGCTGCTTGCCAAACACGATGGCGTGCTTCTCCGCGCACTTGGGTTCTGTCTTTGACATCAAGCGTACCGTAACCGTGCGATTTTGAGACATTCCTCCATAATCTCATCCACACCTTCAAAGTCGAGAGCAAGACCGCGCTCGTCTTTCAGGTCAATAAGATAATCCTCGATGCGGGTTCGCATCTCATTCTGCCGGTCAACATTGTTAGCCCAGTTCACGATCCGCAAGTCCTGAATGATTCCGTCGATTGCAAGGGCGGCGTCCGCACTCAGTTCCTCGCTTTCGGAACCAGCACTCGAATCCAGAACTGGCCGGATGACACCGTAAAAGGCTTTGGCTACTTCGGCGTCCACCAATTGGCTGGGCAGTACATCGCCCGTTCGGTTGACGACGCTTTCCATAATCTCCCGCGTCTTGCGCAGATACTCCGAGGCCTCGATGCGCCTCTGCCGGAAGGCTTGGATAATCTCTTCCAGCATCTCGGAGAACTTCTTGTAAAAGGCAGGATCTTCCTCCATGTGCTCGCTGATGGCGCGTTTGGTGCGGTGGGCAATAGTGTCGGCCTGGGCCGCCTCACCTTCGACGCGCGTAAGCTCTTCTTCGAAGCGTTCTTTCTCGAAAATATTCACCAGTTCGGTGACGCGTTCAACTTCGCCGGCGCCCACATGCCGGTCGATGAGCTTCTCGATTTTCGGCTCGTACGCCGAGAAATCCACCGTTTCGCCGTAGCGCTGGCTCACGCGCGTCCGCAACGCTTGGAAGAACTTCAAATCCCGCCTGTATTTACGGACGCGCTCCTCGGGCGTCTCGTCAATAAATGAAACGGACGCGAGAGCAATGGTGAGCGTTTTCGAATAGGCCCGGAGTCGGTCGTAGAAGCGTGCGCGCAGCGCCTCGTCGGCCAGCAACTGTTCGTAGGCCTCCTCGTCGTACTTATTCTCGATGGTCTTGAACACGTCCCAGAGATCGGAGTGTTGCTGCGGCAGACGCGCCACGACCTCACCCGAATCCGTCAGAGTACCCTCCAAGTCCTCAGAGTCGAAGTCTGGCAGCGCTGCGTACAGCGATAGTGCCCGGCCCAGATTGCTAAGGACGCCCCGGTAATCGATTATGTAGCCGAAGTCTTTGCCTTCGTAGATGCGGTTTACCCGCGCAATGGCCTGCAGAAGCGTATGCTCTTTCAGGTCCCGGTCGAGGTACATGACCGTGTTGCGCGGTGCGTCGAAGCCGGTCAGCAACTTATGACACACGATGATGATTTCCGGCTCGTCATCGTTCTTGAACCGGCCGATCACGCTACGGTTGTATTCCTCCTCCGAACCGTGTTTCTCCATTGTCGCCTTCCAGAATCGGATTACCGGTTCGCGGTTTTCTTGGTAGATGTCCTCTTCACCTTCTCGGTCGTCAGGACCTGAGATGAGTACCTCGGAAGAGACCATGCCAAAGTCATCAAGGTACTTCTTATACAACAGAGCGATGCGCTTCCACGGGGCCACCAGTTGCGCCTTAAACCCCGTCCCTTGCCAGTGGTCGCGCCAATGGGTACTGATGTCCCACGCAATAGCCATGATGCGCTGCTCAGCCCGCTGCAGATGGTCTGACGTCGCGAATTTCCGCTTCAGATCTGCCGCCTGCTCCTTGCTTAGGTTTTCCGTGATCTTGTCGAACCACCGGTCGATGGCGTCCTCATCCACATCCTGCGGCACGTAGCGTCCTTCGTATAGCAACGGCACGACCGCCCCATCTTCTACGGCCTGGGTGATGGTGTACGTAGGTTGGATGAGCCCGCCGAACTTCTCGACGGTGTTCTTGTCTCGCTTCATGACCGGCGTGCCGGTGAATCCGACGTAGCAGGCGCGCGGCAACACCTTTCGCATCTTCGCATGCATCGGACCGTACTGCCCGCGGTGACTCTCATCCACCAATACGAATACGTCCGGATCGTCGAAACGCGCCCCCTTCACCCCCGCCGACGCCTCGAACTTATTGATAATTGAGGTGATGACACGTTCCTTCTTCTTCCTGAGCAGGTCCACGAGGTGACTTCCTGTGCGCGCTTTTACCGGCTCCAGCCCGCAATGCTCGAAGGTGCGGCGGATCTGGTCATCGAGGTCGATTCGATCCGTCACCAGCACAATGCGGTGGTTGTGAAGGCCCGGCTCCAAGGCCAGGCTCTTCGCGAACATCACCATGGTGAGCGACTTGCCGCTGCCCTGTGTGTGCCACACCACACCGCCTTTCCGGCGCCCCTCAGAGTCTCGCTCGCGGATACGACTCAGCAAGCGCTTCACGGTAAGGTACTGCTGGTATCGCGCAACCTTCTTCTCACCTGCATCAAAAAGGATGAACCGGTGGCTCAGTTCCAGCAGCCGCTCGGGTCGGCACAAAGCATAGAGCGCGCGGTCCTGATCCGTCACTTCCCGGGCGGCCGTGCCGTACTGTTCGTATTCTTCCCTCACGTAGCCCGGCCGCGAACTGAAAACCAAATCGCGTGCAACGGTCTCCATGGGGCGGTTGACAAGCTCACTCAGTTCGGAAAACGGGGACAGTCCCGTCTCCGCTTCGCTTCGCTTGGTACAGTCCCCGTTTTCCTTCCAGACCGCCCAGAACTTCGCCGGCGTGCCGACGGTGCCATACTGCGCGTCCTGTTTCGATACGGCTAGGAGCAATTGCGTATACAAAAAGAGGTTCGGTATCTCGTCCTCTTTCTGGTTGCGGATGTGCTGCGATATGGCCTGGCCAATGGGATCTTTCAGGTTCGGACTCTTACACTCGACCACGCACAACGGGATGCCGTTCACGAACAACACCAGGTCCGGCCGGCGCGTTTCCTTGCTGCCCCGGCGTTCCACGCTGAATTCTTCGGTCACGTGGAACACGTTGCGGTCCGGGTTCTCCCAATCGATGTAGTGAAGGGTGAAGCTCTTCTGGTCCCCCAATACCGACTGCTGCATCGCCTTACCCAGGCACAGCAGGTCGTAGATCTTTTCGTTGGTTCGCACCAGCCCATCGAAGAGAACATCCCGCAGTGCCTCAATGGCTGCTGAGATGTTCCCGCCCGAGAACGCAAATTCCTGCCCTTTGAACCGGATGCTGTTGATTTTCGGCAGTTGCTCTTCCAGCACCCCCACCAACAACACCTCGGACGCCCGGCCGCCGCGCAACTCAAGCGCCCGTTCCGGCATGAGGTACCGATATCCCAGATTCTGCAGCAACTGCAGCGCCGGAATCTGACTGAGACGGTCTTCGTCGGTTGGCGGAGTATGTATGTTTGCTGGAGATACCAAATCCTGTCGTGTCCTTCTCTTCACATGTAGTAACAATACTGAGGCCGAGGTTCCTCGGCTTCGGGAACGTACTTCAGAATATCGCCGACGCGTCGCGCAGCGCGGATTGTGATTGGGAATGCGCCATCCATTTG
>CAZWDH010000241.1:0-11111 GCA_964632865.1 uncultured Nitrospiraceae bacterium | reverse complement strand
TCTTCTTGCGCTGGTAGATTTCGTTCATCAGCATCTGCGGGATGCCGGAGCCCAGGTCGCCCTCGTTGAAGTGGGGGAGTGGTTTCCCCTTCTCGACTACCTTCTTCGTATCCAGGCTCACGATATCCGGACGGTCCGCGTTGTTCAGCATGCCCTCGACCAGATCCGACGCCGGCACCTGCCGCACGAGCCCAAGCTGATACGGAATACCGATGGCGGACAGACCGTACCGCTCATACATGCGACCCGCGGCCACATACATCTTCATCTGGCTCAACACCTGCCCGTGGACGAGGTGCTCGAAGGTGTCGTAGCCCCAGTCGAACCACGTCTTCTTTTTGATGAGCCAGTTCAGCATCTTCTGCGCTTCCTCGTCGGAGACGAGGTCCATTTCGGCGAGCAGGTCCGACTGGTTCAGATACTCGATCGGCATTCCGACCGCGCCCACCTTGCCCGGATCGAGCACGGCGTTCAGCATGCCCATGCATCCCGGATCGAACTGCCCCATGATCCGGCGGTTCTTGAGAATGTCCTTCGAGAAGGTCTCGCCAAACTTGTGCGCCGCGGACGACAGCTTGAGTTTGTTGGCGTCCGTCACGTGCGACATGCTGTGGTTGATGACGCCCGTCTTGACCCAGGTCTGGAGCTGCTTCATGAAGCCCTCGTCCTTGGCGAAGGTCTCGCTCCAGATGCGCGAATGCTTCACGCCAAGGCGCGCGAGCGTGCCCGCGTGGTTCAATAGCGCAACCAGCCCCGGCCACGTGCCGTCAAAATTCGCCAGCAACAGGATCGGTCCGCGATGGGTCTGCAACGCGCCCGACACGTGCGTCGAGTACGCCCAGCAACTCAGCACGATCACCACCGGCGCATCGGGCTCGATCGTCGAGAACACATCCGTGCCCGCGCACTGCCGGTTCAGGAATCCGTGCTTCTTCTTGGAATCGAACTTCGGCAGGACTTCGGTCTTCACCCCCAACTTCGTGAACGCTGCCTTTACCGATTTCAACGTCGCTTCCTGCATCGGCCAACAGACCACATTCGCCGAATCGCGAAAGTCGCCGTTAGAAATGAGATATACCTTCTTCTCTTTCGCCATGGTCCCCATCCCTCTTGGTTTTTCCCCCTGGCCCGCGCGTACGTAAGGTATAAGTTCAGACTCCGCGCCAGACGGGTCGTACCATTTTGGAATCTGCGGAGTAAAATATCAAGCACCGCGCCAGATGGCTCCTGGCAACTTAAGATTGTCTCCAGCCCCGACTTCTGCCAAAATACCCGCCATGCGATACGCGCGCGTTCTTGAGATTATCCTGGGAGCCGTCTTTATTCTTTCGGCGGCGTCAAAAGCTATTGCGCCCTACGACTTCGCGGAGCAAGTCTCCTACTACGGCGTCGTCACCGAGCCCAGCCTGGTCCAGCCCCTGGCCTACTTCATGATTTTCCTCGAGTCGATCTTTGGCGTATGCCTGCTCGGCGGGTTCCGCTTCCGGGGGGCGACGTTCTGGGCCACCGTTGCCCTATTGGCCGTATTCTCCGGACTGATCCTTTACGCCTGGACCTATCGCGGCCTCGAAGACTGCGGCTGCTTGGGCAACGTAATCAAAATGGGGCCCAAGGCTTCCCTCGCGAAAAACGTGGTTCTCGCCGCGCTGGCGATAGGCGCCTGGTACGGATTCCGGAAGCTCGAGCCTTCGGATGTCGCGGGAACGAAGGCAACCGGTCGGTTTGGTTACCTGCTCGCGACGGTTGGCATTGCAACCGTCATCGTGGCCGCGGCCTTTTCCGAACCACCGCCGGAAGTGAAGAAATCCGAAACCCCCTTCGGGAAATTCGTCTTTACCAGCGATATGGGAGAAGAAATCGACCTCGGTACTGGCGAGTACTTCGTCGTTATGTTGAGCGCAACCTGCGAACACTGTCAGGCGGTCAGTCCGACGTTGAACGAACTCATGTTCATGCCTGGCGTGCCCACGACGGTGAGTTTGCTGCTGGCGGAGAGTCCGGACGAGTTGAACGAATTCAACGCCATCGCTCAACCCATGTTCATCATCCATCCGATCCCCGGATTGGAGTGGGTCCATCTCACCGGAAAAGAACCGCCGCGCTTCTACGTCGTTCGAGACGGCCAACCGTTGCGCCACCTGGACGCCCTTGAGCCCACGCTTGAGGAACTGCATGACTTCGTCACGCAAGACTCGGGCGACACCGAATCGGCCAACGAAGCCGCCTGAGGAAAAATAGGGACAGTCACCATTTTCCTTTTAGATCGCTCAGTACTTTGCACGGGCGCACAGAAGGAAAATGGTGGCTGTCCCCATTTTTCCGCCTGAGGCCTGAACCTTAGGTCCCATCTCCAATATCTTGGGAAAGGCGGTGCTCCAAGTCCCCCTTTGAAGGGGGATTTAGGGGGATGTTGTCTTGCATCACTCGAGGTACGCGAGAGGATTTCGGTTTCAGTATCCTAGGGCCAGCGCGTTAGCGGATGGCTCCGCTCCTTGAGCGGCAATTCGACCGTCTTGCCCGCGGTGTACGCCTCGAACACGCCTTGCGTCATCTCCAAGGTGTTGCGTCCATCCTGCAGGCTCACCGCCGGGAGACGATCCTCCTCGATGGATGCGATCAGGTCGTGGATGATCGGCGCGTACCGCTCCAGATGCTCGTTCTCCATGACCTGTTCCGGCGCGCCCGGCAGCGGTTCCCACTGTGCGCCATTCGCGCCCGTCCATGACGGATCGCGCAGCAACAACACTTCAGGAATCACGTCCATCCGGACCGAAATCACGCCTTCCGCGCCACAGATATCCAGGCCCCAGCGCGAACCGCTCACGTCGCGGCTCTTCATCGACGCGAAGTACCCGGGTATTCCTTTCGCAAATCCATACGTCGCCTGGAGCCGGTTGCCCACGATGGGCCCCAGCGGTTCCGTCGCTTCCATCACATCGGCCGGCGTAGCGGGATTGCCGTTCCACGTGATATCCGCGCTGCACCAGGTCGGCATGCCGAGCAGCCAAATCATGATATCGAAAACATGGCAGCCCAGCACAATGAGATCTTCGCCGCCCGCCCGGTTGTCTTCCTTGCCCCGGCCTCGGATCTCGAGCGGACTGCCGATGACCTTGTCCTCATAGATCGCCTTCTTCAGGTGCTGGATTATGTCGGTCACCCGGAAATTGAACGCGATGCTCCACTTCAGATTCTTCGCCTCGATGGCGCTAATCATCGCATCCGCTTCGGCGAGGTCCACACAAAGCGGCTTTTCCATGAACCCATGCGCGCCGATCTCTGCGCAGCCCAGTAGTTATTCCTTATGATTGATCGTCCACCGCGGCGCGATGGCTACGAGATCCGGCTGCTCCTTCTCCAGCATTTCCCGCCAATCCGCGTAGAGGTTTTGCGCGTTCGCTTCCTGGCCATGTTTCGTGCGGCCCGCCTCGTCTGGGTCCGCCAGGCCCACGACATCCACATCGTCCCGGACGCCCCACACACGATGGACATCGTGCCCGTAACCCCCGTGCTCCGTATCACCGATGATGCACGCGCGATACCGTTTGCCGCCCTCTGCCGCAAAGGCCGAACCGGCCGCGCCCGCCAGAATCGGCGCAGCGGCCAACGAGGTCAGAAACGAACGTCTATCCAAATTTGCCATGGGATTTCTCCTTCGCGGCTGTGTGAAGCGGGTTGCGTGAAACTCGTCGGGCCAGAATACAACACGGTGCGAGGGCGAGTCCACGTGTCTTCGTCTGATGCTTTGGGATTCGTCAATTCGAGCCCGGTTGACGCCCTTCGCCTCTCCGCGCGTATAATGAACGCGAAGGCTGACTTAGTTCCCGCAATCCCACACCGGCGAAAGGATACGACTACGATGAAGCGGCTGCTGTTCGCAATGGTCACGTGTGCTCTGGTGGTTCACGCACAGGACGCGCCCGACAACGCCCTGACGGCGGACGAGAAAGAGGCGGGGTGGGTTCTGCTCTTCAATGGCAATGACCTGACAGGCTGGATGGCGGAAGACGAAACCCCCACTACCGCGAAAGTGGAAGACGGCGCCATTAATCCCAGCACCGCTTCGAGCCCTCTCGTCGTATACAAGGAATACTACGGAGATTTCATCCTGTCGCTCGATTTCAAGATCGGCGCCGACTGCGACTCCGGCGTACTCGTGCGCCTGTTTCCGCTCACCTCCGTTCGGGACAATCCCGTCTCCTGGAACGGCCTCGAAGTCGCCATCGCTGACTCGACCGGAACGGACTACACCGACACGGGCGCCATCAACGATCTGGTAGCGCCCAGTGCCAACGCGATGAAGCCGGTCGGTGAGTGGAATCGGATGGTTGTTACCTGCAACCGCAACCTGATCACCGTTGAACTCAACGGTCAGACGGTATCGAATATGAACCTCGACGACTTTAAAGAACCCAACCGCCGCCCCGACGGTTCCGAACACGGGTACGACAAGTCCTGGTACACCCATAGTCGGCAGGGATACATCGCCCTCCAGAACGGTGGCGGCCCGTGCTGGTTCAAGAACATCAAACTCATGCCCCTGAACGCCGATGCCCGCGGGCGCCGCGAATCGGATCGCATTATCAAGTAACCTCATGGACGTTCATCGGCCACGCATCGTCATTCAATACTGCACGCAGTGCCGCTGGCTGCTTAGGGCGGCATGGATGGCCCAGGAACTGCTCACGACCTTCGAACGCGAAATTGGCGAAGTGGCGCTCGTTCCCGGAACGGGAGGCGTCTTTGAGATAACCGCCGATGACCGGATAGTCTGGTCCCGGAAGGCGGAAGGCGGCTTTCCGGAAATCAAGGAACTCAAACAACGGGTGCGTGACTGTGTCGCACCGGACAAGGGCCTCGGGCACAGCGACCGGCACCCCAACACGGGTCCGTAATGAGACTGCGCTTTCGCCGTACGGCACGCGTTCCCACCCATCTTGAACCGCCGCAAGCCGCCCCCGTAGCGCCTTGGCGAAAGGCCGCTGCCTGGGGCGTTCACCTGCTTACCGCCGTTGGCGCTGTTGCCGGATTCTTCGCGCTGATCGCGATTGCTGACGCGCGTTGGCTGGACGCGTTCGCGTGGATGGGATTGACCGTGCTCATCGACGGCGTCGATGGCCTCTTCGCGCGCTTGGTAGGGGTGCGCCGGATACTCCCCGGTTTCGACGGCGCGCTGCTCGACAATATTGTCGACTACTTCACCTACGTTGTCGTCCCCGCATTCTTTGTATACGAAGCGAATTTCATCCCCGATTCCTGGCGCGTGCCCGTTGCCGCGGCCATGATCCTGAGTTCCGCCTATCAGTTCTGCCAAGTGGATGCCAAGACCGCCGACCACTTTTTCACCGGGTGGCCCTCCTATTGGAACGTCGCCGTCTTCTATCTCTTCGTATTCAACGCGAATCCGCTGCTGAATCTGGTGCTTCTGCTCACGTGCGCGTTTCTCGTATTTGTCCCCGTCCGGTACTTGTACCCATCGCGCGCGGAACGTTTCAGGGTCACCCACGTTTTGCTCACTCTTGCATGGGCTGTTACATTGGTCGTCATGTGGATTCAGTATCCGGTGGTGCACATCTCCGTGACGATTTTGTCCATTGCATACGTTGTCTTCTACTACGCGGTTAGCCTGCACGCGACCATTCGGCAGGCGTAGAGCGAGAGTGCAAACTTCGCTTGGAAAGGAGCTGTCCCATGAAATGGTGTATCGTCGTTGCTTACGCAGATGACAATGTCGACAAAGCAACCATCAGCCTCACACTCGCCAACGCCGCCTTGGGCGAGGACGATTCCGTATGGGTCATTTTGATGAGCGAAGGCGTGCGTCTCGCCGTATCGGGTCACGCCGACACCCTGAACAACGGCGAACCCTTCAAGCCCGTTGCGGAACTGATATCCGGCGTCGCTGGCAGCGGAGGGGAACTCTGCGTCTGCATGCCCTGCCTGAAGAATCGCGGCGTCTCGGAAGAGGATATCGATCCGCGATTCACCCGTATCGGCGGGACCGACGTGCTGAGAATCCTGAGAGATAGCGAGCGCGTCCTTCAGTTATAAGGCGCGTGCTACTGGAACGGCTCCTCGTCGTCATCGACGGGCTTCGCAATTCCGATTTGGATCAGGTATTCCAGCCCGGCCTCCGTATTGAGGATGCCGTCAATGGAGTCGTTGATGGCCGTTTCCCACTTGGCCACACTGCTATCCGGTTTCAACACGGCCACCGCGTCCTCGATCGCGTGACGCACCGCGTTGGAGATTTCTTCGTGCGCGGTGTACTCCGCGTACCCGTTCAGTTCGTGTTGCATTCCCCACGTAAACGTGGGCGGCGCGGGTCCCGTCCAAAGTACGCCTTCGTCCGCCGCCCAAGGCTTCCAGTAACGCGCGCCAAAATCCACCAGTTCCGTTACACCGTCACGGGGGCACTCGATCCACACATAGTACCCGTGGATATCGATATTCTCGATATGCGCCTGTATGCCAAACGGCGTCCCTCCACAGCGGACCTCGATCGAACCGGCCACGGGAACGTAGTTGTCGCCCGTTAAGTGCTTCAGCAAAAAGCACCCGATCGTGTTGATGGGTCCGATGTGCGTGATGGATGGTTGCATGAACTTCAGCAACGCATTGTGAAGCGAATCGGCGATGATCTCACGCACTTCCGGCGTGAGTGGATACTTCGGCATCAACGGCAACTCCTCTCGTCTCCCACCTCGCTACGGTAACGTGAACTTGATCGGTGATGCAACGTGCCCGTTCGGAGGTGGAACTCGGCACGTATGCCTCGTATACTGATGCCCACTTCCAATCAAACGGAATTGCGCGATCGGGGGAGAGAACGATGTCATACGATGTCAGCAAGATGGGTCGTCGCGATTTCTTCCGTCGTACGGGGCGAGGCGCCGCCCTCGCGGGAGTCGGAGCGGCTGCCGCACAACTCGCCTCGGCACGCCGTGACGTACCGCGCGCCGACACGCACGCGCCCACCACCGGCCGGCTTCTGAACGAGAACGAGACCATCGGTATTGGCATGATCGGGGTCGGCGGCATGGGTAGCGGCCACCTTGGCGACCTGCTGGAGCGGGAAACCAAGGGCGAAAACATTCAAGTACGTGCCGTTTGCGACTGCTATACCCGGCGCAACACGAATGCGCAACAGCGCGTGCGCGATCGTAGCGGCCGTGCCATCGACGCCTGCTACGACTACCGGAAATTGCTCGAACGGGACGATATCCATGCCGTAGTCATTGCCACGCCCGACCACTGGCATGCGCTCACCAGCATCCACGCCATGGAAGCGGGCAAAGACGTCTATTGTCAGAAGCCCGTCACGCTCACCATCGAAGAATCGTTGGACGTTCGCGACAAAGCCTACGAAACCGGCCGCATTTTTCAATGCGGCGCCCAACGCTGCTCCGACGATTTCTGGTGGCAAGCCCGCAAGTTTATTGAATCCGGCGGCATCGGGAAGGTCGTGTGGGCACAAGGCGACTACAGCCGCAACTCCACGGGAGGACCCAACGATCGGGGCGGCGAATGGAACTACCATATCGATGCCGATGCCACCGATGATCCCAGCGCCGGCGACGCCTATATCGATTGGCAACAATGGCTCGGCCCCGCGCCGAACCGGGACTTTTCCCTGGCCCGGTTTTTCCAATTCCGGAAGTACTGGGACTACTCCGGCGGCATTGCAACGGACCTGATGTATCACTTCATCGCTCCGCTGACCATTGCCTTAGGTGCGAGTGCGCCCGAACGAGTAAGCGCGGGCGGAGGCATCTTCGTGCAACACGATGACCGCGAAGTCCCCGACACGTTCATGGTCACTCTCGACTATCCCGAGGATTTTACCGTCGTGCTCACGTCTTCCATGGCGAACCGGCAGAGCAACCCGGTCATGATTCGCGGGCATCGGGCGACAATCCAACCTCACGACGACGGCATGCAAGTAAGTGCCGAGGACGAATTCAAGGAATGGTTCAAGGAACGGTATGGGGCGACTGAAATCATCGTACCCCTGGAGCCCCGCGAAGACCACATGACCAACTGGTTGAACGCAATTCGGACGCGCGGGCCTGTGCACTGCGATCCCGAAACCGCGTATCGCGCCATGGCCGCAGTGAAGATGGGGTGTGATTCATGGCAGCAGGATAAAATGGTATTCTGGGACAACGCGAAGGAACGGTACGTGCGCGATCACCCGCGTCCCGATCGCTCGTCGCGTTGGCCTCAAGAGCCGGAGCCGGTCGAGTGATCCGGTCCTTTTTGGGCTCCGACCGCGTGCGGTGCAAAAGGAGAGATAAATGAAGGCGCGTTTTTCCATTCTTATCGTATTGGCCCTCGTCGCGGCCGCTTGTGGAGGGCCGGAGCCCGCGTCCGAATCGCCCGGCGCCGCCTCGTCAGACACCGCTGCCTCGCCGTCCGCGAACGAATCGGAACCGGAAGGGACGGTCCGCGTTGCATTCGTAACCAACAACACATCCGATTTCTGGACCATCGCCGAGGCGGGAACGAAGAAAGCGGCCTCGGAGCTGGGCTGCGAAGTCCTGTTCCGGAAACCATCTATGGGGACCGCGCAAGAGCAGCAGCAGATCATTGAAGACCTGATCGTGTCGGGCGTCTCGGGCATCGCGATCAGCCCCAACGACCCCCAGAACTGGACCGAGACTCTGAATCGCTTCGCCGAACAGGTGAATCTCATTACCCAGGATTCCGACGCCCCCGAGAGCAACCGGATCTGCTACATCGGCACCAACAACTATGATGCCGGCGTGGCCGCGGGCGAACTGATCAAGAAAACGCTGCCCGAAGGCGGCGAGATCATGATGTACGTCGGCCGGCTCGATGCCCAGAACGCCCAGGATCGTCAGCGCGGCATACAGGACACGCTCGAAGGAACGAACATCACGATCATCGATACCATGACCGACGAAACCGACCGCGCCAAAGCCATGGCCAATGTCCAGGATACCCTTGTCACCCACCCCGAGGCGGATTGCCTGGTCGGCCTGTGGAGTTACAACGGCCCCGCGATTCTCAACGGCGTCCGCGATTCCGGCAAACTCGGCGACGTCAAGATTGTGTGCTTCGACGAAGAGGAAGAAACCCTGCTCGGCGTCGCCGAGGGTCATATCGAAGGCACCATCGTCCAGCAGCCTTTTGAATTCGGGTACCAATCGGTCCGCATGCTCGTGCAGCTTGCCCACGGCGACCGATCTGTCGTTCCCGAAGATGGGACGCTCTACGTGCCGGTCAAGACCATCACGCAGGAAAACGTCGATGATTTCCGGGCCACCTTGAGCCAGCAGATCGGCCGCTAGTGAGAAAAGTATTCGGATTACTTGGGCTCCTCAACGCCCTCGTCGTGCTCACCTCGCTTTGGGAGTGGCAGACCGGCGACGGCCGCATCAGTTTTCTCACGAGCGCAAACCTGCGCAACCTCATGACTTGGGTGGGTTTGTTTGGCGTGCTCAGCCTGGGACAGGCCATCGTGATCATCATCGGCGGAATCGATCTTTCCGTCGGCAGCGTCGCCGCCCTTATCGGGATCAGCGCCGCCATCATGATGGACCGAGGCGAGGGGATGCATCCGGCAATCGTCATCCCAATCTGTCTTCTATTGGGCGCGGTCATCGGACTTTGGCACGGCTTCCTCGTCGCCAAGGTGCGCCTCCAACCCTTCGTGGTAACCCTCTGCGGATTGTTCTTTTTCCGCGGTATCGCACGGCTCATCACCGGCGATCAAAGCCAGGGGTTCGGCACCGCGTACAGCGGGCTGCGCTGGTTCGGCAATGGCTTCGTCTTCGACGTTATCCCCGCACCCTTTCTCGTGCTGACCTTCCTGGCGATTGTGATTGGAGCCTATCTGCATTTCTCGCCCCACGGCCGGCACTTGTTCGCCATCGGAGCCAACGAAGACGGCGCGCGATTCAGCGGCATACGGACGGATCGGTTAAAAATCACCGCATACGTGCTCTGCAGTCTCCTGACCGCAGTCGGCGGTATTCTTTTGGCGTTCAAAATCAACTCTCTTGGTCCCAGCGATTTCGGAAGTTTCTATGAACTCTATGCCATCGCCGGGGCCGTACTCGGCGGGTGCAGCCTGCGCGGCGGTTCCGGCAACATCCTCGGCGTGCTCATCGGCGCCTCCCTGATCGTGCTGTTGAAGAACCTGGTAAATATTCTGGAGATTCCCAGCCAGTTGGAGTACGTTGTCATCGGTGGCGCGATACTCGTCGGCGTCAGCGTCGATGAGCTATTCTCTCGGCGGCGGGCGGCGCGCGCCTGACGTTCACGATTTTCGATGGATGCGACTATGCTTTACGAATACTCCGGTTATCTGAAGACTATCCTCTATGCACCGGACGAGAATGCCCGCGACCACCTCGAGTACATCGAGTTCGGCGCGGACGAGATCGTGCATTGGCAAACCCGCGATCACGAAGCCGACCGCGAGTGGAAGAAGACCCCGGTCCACCGCGCACGTACCGACGAAGGCGTGCGCCTCGTCGGCCGTTTCGAAGATGTACGGAAGATGGATACCATCGCCGCCGACGATCCCAGCTTCTGGGTGCCCCTGGGGACCATCGGCTGGAACGACCCCCGAATGCCGGTCGATGTTAACCGGTACCCCATTCTCGAGATTACGTACCGCTGCACCAGCGAAAATGCGATCCCGGTATTCGTCTGGACCTACCCCGGCGGAATGCACATCGAGAATCTCGCCCCGACGCGTCAATGGACAACCCTCGCTCATCTCATTCCCCACGGCGGGGTCCCCGCGAGCATCAACGCCATTATCTTCCGATTGTATTCGACGACCCGCACCACGGAGTCCTGCGAAATCGCCTCGGTCCGGTTTCGAGCCATGAGCGCCACCGAACAGGAAGCGTGCCAGCGCGACAAGGACCGGCTGGCCAAACTCGATCCGCCCAGGCACTACGAAATCCTGGATTCGTATCTTCCGTTGGGTGTCAGCATGGATGCAGACGCGGCCCGCAGAAACGCTGAATTGCTCGGAGTATCGTTCGGCGACTACTGGGATCTGGTTCTTGAAGATCTCGTGACGCACCATCACAACAGCATCGCGCTGGAGAATGCCGAGCGGCTTACCCTTT
>CAZWDH010000240.1:0-11123 GCA_964632865.1 uncultured Nitrospiraceae bacterium | reverse complement strand
AAAACCTATATTGGCTCTCCACAGTGCCAGACATTCCCGGCGAGATGAAGGACAGTTGGATGGATTTTCAGATCAACGCGAAGTCGATCGCGGATCTGACCGCGCTGCGCAGTCTTCCCAAGGTGGCAATTACCACGAAGATGAACACCGTCGAGAAGGGCGACGAAACCGTAGCGAGCGTTATTCTCGAGAACCCCACGGATCAGATCGCCTTCTTTATCAATCTTGGAATCAAGCAGGGGGCGGACGGCTTCGAAGTCGCGCCATGCTATTGGGAAGACAATGACTTCTCATTGCTTCCTGGCGCCACCCGGACGGTGACGGCGACGTTTGCGACAGCAGACCTCGGCGGCGCGAAGCCCGTACTTCGCGTAGACGGATTCAACATCACAGACGCATTGTAACAACTCGATACTCGAGTCACCCGGGGTTTCGGGCCGCCTCTGCGAACGCGACGATATTCTCCCAGGGCGTTTCCGGTTGCACCATGTTCGACGGACACAGGATGGCGCGGTTATCCGGCGCGCAGCATTCCCTGGTTCGATGGACCCAGGCGCAGATTTCTTCCGGCGTTCCGAAGGGAAAAAGCTTCTGCGCGCTAATCGTTGCGCACAAAGTGATGTCCGCTCCGTATTCCCGGTGTATGGCACCGAAGTTCATGCATTCGGGTTGAATGGGGTGGAGGATGTCGAAGCCTACCTCGATGATGTCTGGAATGATCGCCTCGATGTTGCCGCAACTGTGAAGGAAGAAGTACGCGTCCGAATACTCGGCCCGCACCGCATCGAGAACGCCTTTCCATTGAGGCTTAATAAACTGCCGCCAAAGGTCCGGATCGATCTGCATTCCCGTTTGCATTCCGGCGTCGTCATAAAAACAGAGCACATCGATTCCAGCAGCCGCCGATTGAAGCGCAAGTGACTTCGTGTACTCCGCCACTTTCCCGACTACAGCCTCCGCCAACGAGGCATTGGACAGGAGATCCATCATGAAGTGCTCCATCCCCCGAAGCCACCATGACCATTCGTAGATGCTGCCCGCATACCCGAATACCGGATACCCGCGTTCGCGATATCCGCGAGCAGTCTCCGCGGCCGACCCCGCTTCGATGATCGGAACCGGAAACGACTCTACATCCGCAACTGATTCCGCGTGCGCGAGTGGGGGAAAGGTCTTTTCATACGTCCCCGCGGCGCCGCCCGCCCAATGGCCGATGCCCCACTCGTCAAAGGTCGTCCCTTCCGGAACGGACGCGTGCAGTGCTGCCGGGTCGACCCCGCCAAACCGCGTCTTCTGCGATACCGTCCGGAAGTCATAATCAAAGTATTCCTCGGGGTGGCGTGACCCCGTTTCGCGCTCAAAGCGTTCGAGAATGGGCGGCGTGAACCCCGGGACCCCGCCCACGTCCAGCGTGAACGGAATCCATTCCGCCTGGCCGCTCCCTATCAACCGGTCAAAGTTCTCTCGATGCGTAACTCGCAAAACTCCCCCTCATGGCCTGCGACATCGGGCCTTTCTGCAATTCAGGATACACTGTACCTCCGATGGAAAAGAAGCGTCGGAACAGCCCATACCAAGCGCTGGGATTGATAGGAGGGCGGGTTTTCCAACCCGCCACGCCATGCATTTTTCGGCACTGCGTTGGTGTGACCTAGGGATGGATTCAGTGAGGTGCCGCGGGAGTTGAGAGGTCTGCCTCACAAATGCAATCGTATGCGGGGCGGGTAAGAAAACCCGCCCTCCTCAGAAGTCTGAATACATTAGCCAGAGCGACCTTCATTTGCGGTGGTCTGGATCGCAGTTGCAATCGGATGCCAACAATCCTCAACCCAAAAGGGGACGTCTTTCAATGATCGTTTCGCGAAATCGACTACCGCTCTTTCATGCTGCCATATTGCTGGCCCTGCTATGCCTGATTCCAGCCGCAGATGCACAGGATTCCGGCGGTGTCGATTCCGTACACGTGGAGACGAACCCGGACACATGGGTCTGGTCGGCAACGTGGGCTGCGATTAACGTGGGTGTCGCGAACGCATCCTTGCAGATCGACGTCAATGGCAACGCATACCCATTGCGGCCGCTCGACCCGCCCACTGAGAACGCGGTCGACGACGAACTGGGGAAAGCCACAGAGATATCTGCATCGCTCGGCGCAGGCAATCTTCCTGTCGACGTGACGATCCGATTGCGACGTTACGACGAACACGGTTTGGTGGCAATTCAAGGGGAGGTCGCCAACAACTCCGGCGCAGCGGTAGCGCTGGGCGATTTCACCCTCGTTACGCCGAGTCGCGTCGCGTTGGGACAACCCGCTCGCGACGCCCGCGCCTACATCGAACGCAGCCCCGGCCATCCGACTATCGAAGCCTTCGTATCCACCAACGAAGACGGAACAGAAGCTGCGCTAGACGCCGACAGTAGTGGGATGGTTACGTTCGGCTTTCCGTCTGGACCCGCGTTTACCGCCGGTTTCATTACCGCACCGAGTTGCCGCCCCGTCGTTCACGTCCGCTACGCGGCGGACACGGACGAGATCTTTGTCTCGGGCGTGGCACGTTTCCACGGCCGTCAACTGGCGGAAGGCGAACGCATCGAAACCGGCTGGCTCGTTTTCCGCGGCGACACCAGTCCTTTGGACGCACTGGAAACCTACGGCGACTTGCTCGCTCGAACCAACCCGCCACGCGTCACACCGGCTACAATCGGCTGGTGTTCCTGGTACGCCATCCGCCTTCCGATCAGCCACGCGTTCACTATGGCGAACGCTCAGGTCGTCGCCGAACGATTCCGCGATCTCGGCATGGACCTGATGTTGCTCGATCACGGATGGCAAATCGGCGATATCTGCGGCGATTGGGACGTCGATATGGCAGATTACCCTGGAGGACTCGAGGCGCTCGCGGCCGACCTGCGCGATCTCGGTCTGAAACTCGGTATCTGGATCGCGCCTACCGAAGTCGCGGAAACGTCGCGCCTTTTCCAGGAACACCCGGATTGGGTGCTGCGCGACGCGTCGGGCCAACCCGCGGTCACCTGGACCTGGTATTGGGAACCAAATCCTCAGCAGTTCCAGCTCGATGCGACCCAGCCGGACGCATACGACTACATCGTTGATACCTTTCGGCGCCTGACCGATGCCGGGGCTTCGTATTACAAGATCGACTTCATCGCGGCCTGCGCCGGCGAGAACCTGTACCCCGCCGACCCCGTGAACGCGCGCGGCTGGGATCCCTTGCGTCGTGCCATGGAGGCCGTGCGTGAAGGCGCGGGCGACGAAGCCTACGTGCGCTATTGCCAGACGCCACCGCTGCTGTCTACCGGTCTTGCCGACGGCGTATACGCGACCAGCGACACCCTCGACGCGGGCACGAGCACGTGGCCCACACTCCGCAGCGTCTTCGCCATGTCGTCCGCCGAGTACTGGCTCCACGGCCGGTTGTACAACCACGAAGCCTGCGACCTGTCCATCCGCGCGCAAGGAAGTACGGAAGAATGCCGCCTGCGCGCGACCATGCTCGCCCTCTCCGGTTCGAGCATCATGTACTCCGACGACCTCACCACTCTCCCCGAAGAACGCATCCGCATGATGCAACAGACGATGCCGGCCTTTGCTCAGGCGGCGCGGCCCTTAAACCTTTTCGCCGGTGGCGAGCCCA
Organism: uncultured Nitrospiraceae bacterium; assembly: GCA_964632865.1. Classification (GTDB taxonomy): domain Bacteria; phylum Hydrogenedentota; class Hydrogenedentia; order Hydrogenedentales; family SLHB01; genus JAHDWY01. The sequence continues at coordinate 7,467 of CAZWDH010000240.1, read as the reverse complement.
ACATCTGGCACCTCCACATCGAGCAAAGCGGCATCGAGTGGGAACTGCTCGCCTTCTTCAATTTTTCCGATGAGGAACGCAGCTACTCCGTTGCCTGGGAAGAGATGGGGGTGCAGCCGGGCACGTCCTACCTTGCGCGCGAATTCTGGACCGACGACTTCAAGGGGGCTAGCCAGGACACCTTCACCGCTGCGGTTCCTGCCAAGGCTGTGCGCCTATTCGCGCTCTGGCCGCAACTCGACAGGCCCCAATACGTAGGCACCGACCTCCACCTCTCACAAGGCCAGGCCGAACTCGCCGCCCTTGACTGGGATGAAGCCAAAGGCCAACTGTCTGGCACAATCCACCGCGCCAAGGGACTCCGGGGAAATGTGTATATCCACCTTTCCGAGAATTGGGTGTTGAACAAAGCATCGGTCCCGTTCCGGAATTTGGGCCGCGGACTTCACGCGCTCGAAATTGCCTTCGACACGCCGAACGTCAAGTGGAACGTGTCGGCGCACAAGAACTGATGCAAAACGGTCGAGCGAAGGACTCTCCCTGTTGACGATTCAAAGTATCGCTGTTACACTGCCACTGGCAAGGTGAGCGACAAATAGTGATGACGGAGGTCAATTCATCATGAATTTCTTCGGGCAGATTTTCTCGTTAATCCGCGTCCTGTTGGCGTTTCTTATCAACCTCTTCGGGGGCAGCCCCTACATTACAGACACCATTAGTTTGTGAGCGATTCGCGGCCCGCGTGGACGTTCAAGACCTTGTAGACTTGTACGGTCGCATTGCTGCGGCTAAAGCATGACCCGTGAATGGGATCCGCGTCGGATACCCGTTAGCTGTTTCTCTGCCGATTCCGAAACCGCTTGGTCCGCTTATTTAGGGATCCAGGAAATGCCTGAAAGGCCAGCGCTGGTACTCTACGCAGACTCGGCGTGCAAACATTCGAGCCAGATTCGGTAACTCCAATGAAGGACACGGTTCCGGCGAAGCGCATCGGCAATGGGGGTATGGGGGAAACCAAGCGCCTCCGGTGGCAAATGTTTCCGGGCGCCGAACTCTCCGAACGCCTGCGACCGCCGCTCAGCCGGGTCCGCATCGCATCTCAGTGGACTCTTCACGGCATAACGCTGGCTGCGGTTCTTGCCGAAGTGCCGTGGTTATATCTGGCCGGCGCGTTCGTGTTCTTTCTGCAGTTTATCGGCTCCTATCGAACCGCAGCCTATTGTGCGAGCGTCCTTCGCACGGTTCCAATCCTAACAGATCGTGACGGGGCGGGCGCACCTGCTCACGGTCCGCGGGTGTTGGTCGTCTCGCCGGCACGCAATGAAGAAAGCGATATCGAGGTCGCGTTGACCTCGTTGCTCGCGCAAGACTATCGAGATGTGCAGGTAGTTGCGATCAACGATCATTCGACGGATTCGACGCCGGACATTTTGCGACGACTCGAAACGAAGCATTCCGATCTATACGTGTTCCATGATCCGCCTATTCACGATGGCTGGATCGGAAAGCCGAACGCGATACGGCACGCGCTCGAGAATGTTTCGGGCGAGTACGACTGGTATCTGTTCACAGATGCAGACGTCGTGTTCCATCCTTCGGCAGTTCGAGTGGCAATCGCACGCGCACTTGAACACGAGGCCGATTTCCTCACGTGCGTTCCGAGGTTGGTGACGGGCTCTCTCGTTGAAAAGCTTATACTTCCACAGTGGTGGGGCAATATGGGGTCCAACGTGCCCTATGAGCACTTGAACCATCCCGACGCCCTTCCGGTTGGTATTGGAGCGTTTCTCCTTGTGCGAAAAGTGATCTACGACGCGAGTGGCGGCCATGGCCGTTATCCACAGACGCACGCCGAGGATGTGGTTTTGGCGGGCGTCGTCAAGGAAGCTGGGGGACGCGTGGACCTCGCGCTGGCACCGCAGCTCTTATCGGTCCGGTTATACAGCGGCTGGCGGCACACGCTAAGGTCCTATATTGCCAAGTCCCGCTCATTCGGGGGGGATAGCGCGTGGTATCCGATAGGCGTCCTGAGTTTACAGACGCTACCGGCATTGCTGCCTCTTCCGTTGGCGTTAATCGCGTTCTGGAGTTCGGTGTCAATACCGGAATTGGATCTAGCCATACTTGGTTACGGTGGAGCCGCGATCGCAACGTATATCCAACGATCCTTAAGCTACCGCCGATTCGGATTACTCACGGACGTGTCCGCGTGCTACGGATGGTTGCATCCACTGTCCGGACTCTTGACCACTGGAGCGCAAATCGTGGCACTGGTCGAAGTTCTGCGGAAGTCGCCGCGTGCGTGGCGCGGCCGACTGGAGCGTGAGAATGAGGGGCTTCTCTAAAAAACGTCATATGATCTGGGACCATCGGGCCGTTGCCAGCCTTATCAGCAAGGCGGGTTGGACTCGTTCAAATTGGTGATAGAAGTGTTTCCAATTCATGTCCTATGAGATTTCCGAATCCACCACCCGCGCGAAAGCCTTGGCATATGCCTTCGGGGAAAGATCTGCCTGACCGCCTTCGTCCCAGGCTTCGAGTTGCGAGAACGGTTTGTCAGTGGGGCGCCCATGGGATTACCTTGGCGGCTCCTCTTGTGGGAGGCACGTGGCTGTATCTGGCCGGTGCCGTCGCATTTTTCTTGCAGTGGTTGGGTGTGTTTCGATCTTCCAGATATATTCGGAAAGCGTACGAGAACGTCCCCTGTCTCGATCCGCAGGATGCCGAACACGCTCCGGATGATGGCCCCACGGTTTTAGTCGTTTCACCTGCGCGGAACGAGCAAAGTGAAATCGAAACGGCGGTGATGTCCCTGGTAGACCAAGACTACAAGAATCTGTATCTCGCCGTTATCAACGACCACTCGACGGATATGACTCCCGTCATTCTTAACCGGCTGGCGGATGCCTACCCTGACCTGCGTGTCTTTCATGATCCTCCGCCCCGCGAAGGATGGATGGGGAAACCAAACGCCATTCGATATGGTTTAGACAATATGGACGTACCGTACGATTGGGTGCTCTTCATAGATGCCGACGTCGTCTTTCATCCGTCGGCAGTGCGCATTGCACTGGCACGGGCGGTTTCTATGCAGTTGGACTTTCTCACCTGCGTTCCCCGATTGAAGACCGGGTCACTGGCGGAGAAGTTGATGCTTCCGGATTGGTGGCGGGGAATCGGGTTGGCGGTGCCGTACGAGCATCTCAATGACCCCGATGCGATTCCCTTGGGCATTGGCGCATTCATGTTAGTCCGGCGTTCGATCTATGAAAGGAGCGGCGGACACTGCCGGTATCCGCACATATACTGCGATGACACCTTGCTCGCCGGCGTGATTAAGGAGGCGGGAGGCCGGGTGGACCTTGTTCATGCGCCCGATTTGCTTTCCATTCGAATGTTCTGCGGTTGGCGGCATACGCTTCAGACCAGTATTTCGAAAACGCGGACCTACGGTCGAGATCAGCTGATTCATCCCCTTGCAGCTTTAAGTGGTCAGTCTCTTCCAAGTCTACTGCCGTTGCCACTTGCGATAGTTTCGTTCTGGATCGCTGCGACTACGTCCGGTTGGAACTTTGGTATGTTGTGTTACGCAGTTCTGGCGGGCGCGGCATGCGTTCAACAAGCGTTAAGACATCGAGGGATCGAAAAGCAGTCTGACGTACCTTCCTGGTATGGATGGCTGCACCCCCTGGGCGGGTGCCTGAATACGTTAGTGAATGTCGCTGCCGCTACGCAGATCGTGTTAAATGTGCCACGAAATTGGCGGGGTCGCGAGGAAAGACCCGGTGAGGGTCTCTTGTAACGAACGTCGGGGAGCCCGTCCAAGCCAATGGCTTGTCAGATAGTCGTGAACGTGAGGAGCCATGCGTCGGAAACCTTCAGGATCGGTCAGAAGACGAATCATACGTTGGGTTGCGGCTGCATTGCAGACGCCCGAACCCCTGCCGTTCGCCGTGATCAGCAGGGGACGAACCGGCTCGAATCTATTGTTGTCTCTACTGAGTTCACATCCCGAAATTCGAATTTATGGAGAAATCGTGGGCGAGTTTGCGCTGCGGCAACCTGACGTAAAACAAGCGATTATGGATTTGGGGCCCGTACCCTATGTGGCGCGCTGCTTCGAAAGGGCCGGATTGGAGTCGGCTGTGGGCGTTAAGATTCTCTATTATCAAGTCGAAGATGCGTATGCACGGCAATGGGGCGTGGAAGGATTGCCGGAGTTAATGGAGTTTTTGAAATCCCGGAAGACCCTACGGGTCATCCACCTGAAACGCCGGAATCGCTTGGCCTGCCTCGCTTCGATTCGCGTAGCCGCGCTCACCAAGCAGTACCTTGTTACAAACGACAAGGGGTCCAGGACCGATAACGTTAGCATTCGTCTTGCGGCGGAAGATTGTGAGAAAGAATTCCGGCGCATTGGGGAGTGGGAGGCGCACTATGACGAAGCGTTTCAAGACCACGAGAAGCTGGAGGTCTTCTATGAGACCCTCGTGTCTGAGTGGGATGCTGAGTGCAACCGTGTACTGGACTTCCTGGGGGTCACCAGGCGAACTCTCACTACCTCGATGCGGAAACAGCGCAATGTTCCCTTGTCAGAAGTGATTGATAACTACGACGAGCTACGGCGATTCTTCTCGGGGACGGCATGGGCTTGTTACTTTGAAGAATAGATTGATTTGCGAGCGATCGTAATAAAGGGGAACAACTCAACCGTGTAGGTGCATGGGTCCCCTTAGAAAGAAAAGCGGCCCGGGGAAACGCCGCTCCCCGGGCCCGCTTTATGACCGTTGCAACGTCTCCTAAACGTTCCAGGGCGCGCGATAATCTCGCGTCAACCATTCCGGCTGGCCGCCGTCTTTCGCATAGTGCTCGCGTTTCGGCTTCCACTTGATCGCGGAGTGGTTATAGTACGCCTGGTTCAGCAAGTGACAACATATGGCCGAATGCCCGCCCACGATCTCGCTCGTGATCGGTTTCTTGCGAGACTTCACGCAGTTCAGGAAGTCTTTGAGGTGGTTGTCGCTCTTGTACAGCTTGATGCGCGCGTCCTTCAGATATTCCTCTTCAACTTTCAGCAACGTCGCGCCGAGCGAGCCGTCCGTGCGCTCCACGAAACCGGCCACCTTCTTGCCGTCGCGGTAAAACTCGAACCTGCCACGATTGACTTTGACCTCGCCTTCGCTGCCAAAGAACTCCACGCCAAACCCGCTCACATGGATCACGCGGACGCCGTTCTTGTAATAGAGAACGCCTCCATTCTGCGCCGCTGGATCGTCGGGCGGACAGACCTCCACGGGTCCACTCTCGTCCATGTCCAGGCCCCACTGAGCGATATCGAGATGATGCGCGCCCCAGTCGCAGACCATGCCCCCGCCGTACTCCTTGTAATTTCGCCAATCGGGGAAATGATCGTGGATGCCGCGGGGACTCAAGACCGAACTGTACGGCCGCATCGGCCCGGGACCGATCCACATCTCCCAATCCAACCCCGGCTCCATCGGCTCTTCCGGCAGGTCGCAGGGAATACCGGGAGGACCAAAACTGCACTCCACCCGATCGATCTTTCCGATGGCCCCGTTCTGAACCAACTCGCAAGCGATGCGGAACTCCGACATGGAACGCTGCATCGACCCGGTCTGCAGAACGCGTTTGTTCTTCTTCACCGCATCGATCACCGCGATCGCTTCGTGGATGTTGTGCGTCAGCGGCTTCTCGCAATAGACGTCCTTGCCGGACTCCAACGCGGCGACGGTGGGAATGGCATGCCAATGATCCGGCGTCGCGATACAGACCGCGTCAATATCCTTCCGCGCGATAATCTCCCGGAAATCGTTGTACGCCTGGCATTCCGCTGCACCAGACACCGGCCGGTCCGCATAGCGTTCGAGCACCATCTGGTGCGCCGATTCCCGCCGCGTCGTATCCACGTCGCACACGGCGACAACACGGCATTCATCGTATTGCAGGAACGTGTTCAGCAGATACCGGTTCTGCTTCCCCATCCCGATGAATCCCATCGTGATTCGATCGTTGGGCTTGGTCTTAGCCGCCCAAACACTGGACGGCAGAATCAACGGAGCGGCGGCGACCGCCGCGGTCTTCAGGAAGGATCGTCGACTTGTGTTCATAGTGAAAAGTTCCCCTACGCCCTGGTTTTGGCAATGTCCCCAGCATTATCCTACGATTTCGCGTGAAACCACAAACCCGTCTGAGGCCGCCAAGCGGCATCGCGGCGACGGCCATGCGACCGCAGATCGTTGGGACCGAAATTATCGCAGGCTACTAGAGGAACCACCGGATAGTGGTGATGGATGCTACCCTACAGGTGACAACAGCGAGAAGAAGCTCAATATCTGTTGGATGAACTGAATGAGCTGGAAGAACTGGCTCAGGCTTTGCAACAGGGAGAAGATCGTGGGCATTTGGTTACTTCCTTTAACTACCTATCGGGCCACTGGAGATACGATCCATACCGGAAAAACACGGCGACTTACGCATTATAGCACGTAAGTCGCCGATTGGATGAGATTTAAATGGTCGGGGTGAGAGGATTTGAACCTCCGGCCTCTTCGTCCCGAACGAAGCGCGCTAACCGGGCTGCGCTACACCCCGACAGAGCGCGTATGGTATCGCGAGATGGTGGTTTGAGTCAAATCGACGGATTGCAGCGAGTCCCCAGATTCAAGCTCTAGGTTGCGGTGCGATCTCAGTCCGCCGTAGCGCCCGGCTTCCACACCGGGCGTTTTCACAGAGATGGATCTACGTCCGTCCTTTTCGCATGGACGTCTCGATAGCCTTCGCGGCAATGACGTTTCGACCGGAAAACTGGCCCATTGCTCCGGCCCCGCCCGGCGCGGAAGCCGGGCGCTACAATTCGGTGACCGCATCGCCTTTGCCGCGCGCGAGTTTTTTCCGGACGCGGGCGATGCGTTGCTGGAAGGCAGCGAGGGGAGCCGCTTCAAACTCCGTGGCCCGGCCCAGTGCGGCACGAGTTTCCAGGTAATCGATGGCTTCGGCGCAGAGGCGTTCGGCCGCGGCGAGGTTGCGGGTACGGTGTTCGTAATATTTGGCGAGTTCCAGGCGGGCGATGAGGTTTGAGGGATTCTCTTGCAGAAGCAACGCGTAGCTCTCTTCCATGCGCTGAAAATCGCCAGTCCGCTTCGCGGATAGCGCCATGTATTCGAGGCATTCCTTCCGCAATTCGCCCCGCTCCTCGGCCTCCAGCAAACGCGCACCCTGAACCAGCACGTCTTCGTACTTCTTCTGCGAGAACAACACGCGAACCAGTGACAATCGGTCTTCCGTATGTTCAAATCCAGAGCCATCCGTACTCGACAGGCACCGTGACAGCCATGCGGTCAACGCTACGAGCGAGAGGATATCCATCTTGTGGTGGAAGAAGACCACGTTGAGCCGCAGCGCGTCGCGCGAGCGGATGTAGTCGAACCACATCTGGTGGATCTCATA
>CAZWDH010000239.1:0-11196 GCA_964632865.1 uncultured Nitrospiraceae bacterium | reverse complement strand
GTACGGTTTCAAGCAGGCCGTTTACGCTTCCTATGAGAACCAAAAACTTCCAGACGCGAGCATCGAGGCGGACGTATACGAGATGGGTTCTCCACTGGATGCCTTCGGGATTTATTCGAACTTCCGCTATCCCGAAGCCGACTTTCTCGAACTTGGCTGCGAAGGGTTTCTCAGCGATCAACAGTTGATGTTCTACGTGGACACCTACTTCGTGAAACTGACGACCCTGGGGACGATTTCCAATCCGCGAGATGCGCTCCGCGCGTGCGCGGAAGCAATCCGAAAACGCCTTCCGAAATCGAATACACCTCCTCCTGAACTAGCGCTCGTCGCCGTCGAAGGTGTCGCCCCGCAAACGGAAACCTACATCGCGGACAGCCTGCTCGGATACGAATTCTTCCCACGGGGCTTGCTGGCAAACGCCGTTTCCGGCGATGACTCGTTTCGCATATTCGTCGCGATCTTTAGCAATGAGACGGCGGCTCACGAAGGGTTGGAAGCCTACATCACGTTCCTGGAGAACAACGGCGCACCCGTGAAGGAGGAGAACGTCGGATCTACCCCGTGCCGGATAGCGGTGGACCCGTTGTACAAAGGCGTCGCCTTTGCGCGGACGGGCGCCTACGTGTACGGGACGGCCGGGATTCCCGATCCGGCAAACGTTCCGCTCGCCTTTGAAGAATTGTCCCGTCGACTACAGAAACCCGAACGGTAAAATCAGGCCAACTTTTCGTCCAGCCACGCGAACGCCCGCTCCTGCATGGTGGCGTTGAACTCGTGGGGGCCGTCGAAGTACACGGCGGTGTAGTTCTGCGGCACACCCGCCTTCTCGAAGATGCGTTCGAGTTTGGCCGTGGCGGCGCGGGCGGCGTCGAGGGGGTAGAGTTGGTCCTGTAGACCATTGATGGTCATGAGGTGGCCGGGGACGTGGAGGCCGCCCACGTCGGGCCAGTCGAGGTCATTGTAGAGTCCGGGGACGAGCTTGGTGAAGCCGATGCCGTTGCGGACGTTATTGCGGACCATGGGCTGGTACTCGGCCATCCAGCAGACAGCAACGGATGCGCACACGCGCGGATGAATGGCGCCGAGGAAGATAGACCGGACGGAACCCAGGCTGAGTCCGCAGCACCCGACGCGCTCCGGGTCGATTTCCGGGCGCGTGAGCAGGTAATCCGTCACGCGCTGGTCGTCCCATACGTTGATGCCGGACCAGGTCGTGCCGCAGGCGAGTGCCGTACGGCTCATCAACTCTTCATGGGCCCAGGAACGGGCGTTGAAGGCAGTCACGTCGTCCTGCGTCACCTCGAGCGTGCGATTCTTAATACGCGCCGGATCATCTTCCAAATACATGGCGCGCTCGCCCCAGTGGAGCATGTCGGAGACGACCACCACGAACCCGCGCGTGGCCAGTTCGTCCGCGATGCTGCGGCCGCTGTAGTACGTTTCCTTGAATGCGGTGAGGGCGGGGTTCTCGGGTTCAACTCCGACGATCTTCTCCTTGCCCCAATAGTAGAACCCGCCGTGATCGTGCAGGCACACGATCGCCGGAGCTGGTTTGGGCGCATCTTTGGGAATCAGCACATACACGGGTATCCGGATATCCGGCGTGGTGTTGATGAGCAAGCGTTCCCGGATGAAGGCCCCGCGGTCGACCGTTTCCACCAACTCGGGATTCGGGTCGCATGGGGCAGGCTGGTAATGAAAATCTGCCAAGAGCGTGGCCCGCGCCTCTTCGGCCCACGCGACGGGATCGGAATAGCGATCCTCCAGAAAGCTCATGGACGGCCTGCAACGGCCCGACAGCTTCTCGAACAACGGCCAATGGCTTCCTAAATCGGGATAGGGACCAGATTGCGTAGCCGGCAATTCCGATGGTGTAGCGGCGTGTGCGGCGTCGCCCGCGGCAACGGTGAGGGCCGTCCCCGCCGCGGATCGAGTGATGAACTCCCGTCTCGTCATGGTTGCAACTCCTCCTCGAATACAGGTCTTTCTGGTACCGGTGTGGACGCGTGCTGACGCGGTCATCACGTCACGGCAAGTGTACCGCAGGGGCCGGGCGTGCAGCCACGAACGCCGGCATATCGGCTGGCTCGTAATTAGGGACCTGGGGTAAGATGATGGCGGTCAAGCAGTGGGTCTGGAGAGTGGGGCGATACGCCGCGCCGCATCCGGACCCTACCGACTGGGGAGCGCGCCATGGCATCACCGTCCGACCTCTACTTGCGAATCTTCGAAAGCTTGCACGATCCGATGATTTTGCTCGACCCGGCCGGGAATGTGGTGCACCGAAACCTCGCGGCAACAACCCTGTTTGCCGAAACGCCGGAAACAAACGAACGGGCGGGTGCGAACGAAGCCAACCGTCATCTGCCCTCCTGGCTGGACGAGACCCTGCGCGGCCTGATGTCGGGAATCCGGAGAATGGCGGACGAGTACAAATCCGTAAACACCCGCACGGGCATCCGGCACTTCGAAATCGAGCTGGAGCGAATCGTGGATGACCGCGGCAGTTTGCAGGGTATGGCGGTCATTCTCCACGACATCACGGAGTTGAAGGAAGCGGAGAACGCGGTTCGGTACCGCAGCGAGTTCGGCCGAATTGTTTCCGAGATTTCGTCCCGGTTCGTGGGCGTGTTCCTGGAAGAATACGACGCCGTGTTGGAGGAGTCCCTGCGCAGCGTGGGACGGTTCATGGAGGCCGATACGGCGTATCTGTTTCAGTTCACGGATTCCGGAGATCGCCTCTCCATGACCCATCTTTGGGATTCCGGCGAACTTGATGGTCCAATAGAACGTGTCACCAATCTTGACGCTGCAACCTTGCCATGGTGGCTTGAACGGTTGCAGCGCGCGGAGGTCATGGCGCTTTCATCGCTTGCCGAGTTGCCGTCCGAAGCGGAGGCCGAGCGTACGCTGCTGGAATCGCAAGGGGTTCAATCGCTGGTGCACGTCCCTCTGCACTACAAGGGTGACGTGCTTGGCTTCATGGGCATGGGATCTCCGGTTCGAGGACGGGACTGGACGCAGGACGAAATCAACTTGCTCAAGATCGTGGCCCAGGTCTTCACCAACGCGCTGCAACATAAGCGTGCCGAGGAAACGCTGGGGTATGAACGAAACCTGCTCCGCACCGTGGTCGATAACCTGCCGGACTACATCTACGCAAAAGATGCCAGCAGCCGCTTCATCCTTAACAACCGCGCACACACCCGTTTGCTGCGCGCAAACGCTCCCGAAGAGGTCTTCGGCAAAACGGACTACGACATCTTTCCGCGAGGCTTGGCAGACCAGTACTTTGCGGATGAGCAACAGGTGATTGAATCCGGGCAAGCCTTGGTCAATCGCGAGGAATCCGTGCTCACGGAGGACGGCACGCCCCGCTGGTTGTTGACCACGAAAGTGCCCTGGTTTGACAAGGAAGGAAACCCGCAAGGCATCGTGGGCATGAGCCGCGACATTACGCAGCGCAAGGAATTGGCGCAGACTTTGGAGTCCCATGCCCACTTGCTCGAACAGGCCAATGAGGAATTGCGGCTGCGAAATCAGGAACTGGACGAGTTTACTTATATCGCCAGCCACGACTTGCAGGAACCTTTGCGCAAGCTCATCGCGTTCAGCGACGTGCTCCAGGAAGACATGAAGGCAGGCGACCAGAAGGAAGTGGAGCGCGACCTTGGAATCATCGCCTCTGCCGCACAACGCATGCAGACCCTCGTCAAGGATCTCCTGGCCTTGTCGCGGTCCGGAAGGCAGAGCATGTCCTGGGAATCCATTGACCTGTCCGACTGTGTGGCTCTCGTGCTGGATACCCTGGAATTCCGCATCCGCGAGGAACGGGCCGTCGTGGAACAAGATGATCTGCCGACGGTGATGGGAGATCGCACCCTTCTGGCTCAGTTGTATCAGAATCTCGTTGGCAATGCGTTGAAGTTCCACGGCGACGACGGGCCGGTCATCCGGTTAACCGCGGAAGAGACCCCGGACGGATGGCAGCTGGGGGTTTCCGACAACGGCATCGGCATCAAGCAGGAGTATGCCGAACAGATCTTCGCGCCCTTCAAACGGCTCCACGGAAGGAGCGAATATGAGGGTACTGGCATTGGCCTCGCCATCTGCCGTAAGATTGTGGAACGGCATGGTGGTAAGATTTGGGTTGAATCGGCGCCCGGAGAGGGGGCCCATTTCAAGTTCACCCTGGACACGGAGGAGGGAGCGGCAGGCAGATGACTGCGCAAAGGATGAAACCGGCGGTCATTCTGCTCGTGGAAGACGATCCGGATGACCAGGAGTTGACCAAGCGGGCGCTTCGGAGCAGCAAACTTCTGAACACCCTCAAGATTGTCAGCGACGGCGAGGAAGCGCTGGACTACCTGTATCAGCGCGGTAAGTACACGAACCCCGACGAGGCGCCGCGCCCGGAACTGATACTGCTTGATTTGAACATGCCCAAACTCGATGGTCGGGCCGTGCTGACACGGATTAAGGAAGATGAAAACCTGCGCAGCATTCCGGTGGTTATTTTGACCACGTCATCGCGGGAAGAGGACGTGGCGCGGAGCTATCATCTGGGCGTAAACTCGTACATCACGAAGCCCGTACGTATGGAAGGTTTCATTCGGGCCATTCAAGATCTGGAGCATTACTGGTTCGACTTGGTCGTACTGCCGTCCTGAGCCTCCTGCGGCTCCACCGGCAACGAGAAGTAGAACGTCGATCCGCCTTCCCCTTGCGAATCCACCCAGACATGACCGCCATGATATTCCACGATTTTCCGGCATAGGGCCAAGCCGATCCCCACGCCCCGCGCCGCCTGACCGTGGCTGCCGCGCGAGAACATGAGAAAGATCTCGTCTGCGTCCTCTTCAGAAACACCCAAGCCATTGTCGCGGATTTCGCAAAACCACTGGTCGCCCTTGCGGGAAGCGCTGATCTCGACGCTGGGCGGACTGTCCGAATGGTACTTCAGCGCGTTATCGATAAGGTTCTCGAAAACGCCGCGCATGAGACGGGGGTCGCCCTTGACGATGGGCAGTTCACCGACGGTCACGCGGGCGCCCGCGCGCTGAATGCGATACTCGAGTGCGCCGCACACGTCCCGGGCGATCTGGCCCAAATCGATATCGCTGAACGGCTGGCGCTGCCGCCGCGTCAAGGAGTAGTCCAGGACCAGCTGGACGAGCATCTCCATGTTGCGCACTTCGAGAAAGACGCAGTCCATGGAACTGGTCAAGGAAGCCAACATCCTCTGCGGGTCGGCGCCCATCAATTCCGGCTCGATAATGCGGACGTGTTCGGCCAACATGCGCAACGGCTGCTGCAGGTCCCGCGCGACGATCTCCGCGAACTGTTCGAGTTCGAGATTGCTTCGGTGGAGTTCCGCCGTGCGTTCCCGCACGCGGCTCTCCAGTTCTTCGTTGGCTTCGCGCAAGGCCGCGCGAACGCGGTGGTTCTCGATGGCATAGCGAATCGAACGTTCGATCAGCGCCGGAGTCAGGTGGGCCTTTTCAATGTAGTCAAACGCGCCCAACTCCATCGCCTGCATGTCAACCTCCACGTTGCCATGCCCGGTGAGCAGGATGACGGGCCGCTGGTATCCGCGGCTTCGCATCTCGCGGAGCAACTCGATCCCGGTGTGTTCGCCGAGCTGATAGTCTAACAGGCAGATCTCGTGGACGTCCTCCGCCACCGTTTCGAGCGCCTTTTCAAAGGTGGACACCCAATCAACGGAGTAGGTCGCCGTGACGGCCCGGCGGAGGTACTTGTCAACGACGATGTATTCGTCTTCGTCGTCGTCGACCACCAGGACGCGTATGGTTTGCGACTTCATGGATTCACTCCTAGTCATCAGTATATCAGAGCCTACCAGCATTCACGGGACTATCGGGTCCGCATCACTTTCCGCGCTCCAGGCGCCGCGCAAGCTGGGGCGGCAATCCGGCCTCGATTACGCCGCGGGCCGTCACTGCGATGTTGTACTCGACACGGCAGAACTCAAAAACGCGCTTTTCCGTTTCGTAAATCCCGAAGGCGGCCCGGGGATCATGGTCCCGAGGTTGGCCGACGGAGCCCGGGTTGATGAAATACCGGTTATTGGGATTCAGGGTGAAACAGTTGGACTGGGTGGACTGGGGCCCGCTGCCGCGTTCGCCAAAGAGCGCGGCCCGATGGCTGTGGCCGAAGAAACACACGCGTGCGTTCGCTCGCATGAGGTATTCGACGTACCGCATGGCGTCCAGCCAGTCGAGAATGTAGTCGTCGCGGTTACCGGGCGCGCCGTGAACGGCCAGCGTATCCTCATCGATGCTGATCTCGCGGGGTATCGCCCGGAGCCAATCGCGGTGTTCGGGCCGCAACTGCGCCGCCTGCCAGTGTATGACCGCTTGGGCGTTCTCATTGAAGAACCACGGTTCTTCCAGACCGCACACGGCGGCATCGTGATTGCCCATCAACGTAGGAATGTTTCGTTCGCGAACCATGTCAATGACTTCATTCGGGTTCGCGTAGTATCCGGTAACGTCTCCCAGGCACACAACCCGCTCCGGCCGGATTTCGTCGAGTTTACGAAAAACGGCTTTCGTCGCTTCGAGGTTGGCGTGGAGATCGGCGATAATTCCTACTAACATGGGTCCCCTGACATGGCCGCGACCACGATCCAATGCTCCATTCGCACACTTGGAGCGAGGCGCGCGATCCCGGCTCTGCTCTCTCGCAGCACATTACGATATTATGTGAAGTCCGGGTATCAAATAAAGCCCGAATACAAGGAGAGGGGCAAGGCGAACCGGATGCGAAAGCGCCTGCCAAGAAAGAGACGACCTATGCGTGTGAAATTGTGCGGACCGAGCATCCTTGTCGCGCTGTTCCACGGTGCCGTCTTGGCGGGCGCACCGGAGCTTTCCTTCGACAAGACCGTCGTGGACGACACGTTCCAACAGGGATACCAGGTCAGTCTTGCAGACGTGGACGGCGACGGGCGGCCGGATATCCTTGCCCTGGCCACGACGCCCACGCGCCTGGCCTGGTACCGGAACCCCGACTGGACACGATACGAGATCCTCAGCGGCAGCGAGCGCAACATCGACGTGGCGCCCCACGACATCGACGGGGACGGCGATGCGGATCTGGCCCTGGCCTGCGAATTCAGTCTCGGCGAATCGCTGCATGGCGGGCTGGTCCGATGGCTGGAGTGTCCCGCCAATCCGATCGAACACACGGAGTGGACAGCGCACGACATCGATCGCGTGCCGACCGCGCACCGGATTCGATGGGCCGATATCACCGGTGACGGCAGGCCGGATTTGGTCAACCTACCCATCATTGGCATCGGCGCCTCCCCGCCGGAGTACCAGGTCGGCGTGCAGTTCAAAGCCTACGAAGTGCCCAAGAACCCGGCGAAGGAAGCGTGGCCGTCGCATGTCATTGACAACGGCCTTCATATGGCGCACGGAATCGCGATTGTCGATTGGGATGATTCCCCGCCCGCGGAAGTGCTGACGGCCAGCTTCGAGGGCGTTCAGTTGTTTCGGCGCGGCGCGTCCGATCGCGGCTGGGAGAGCCGGCATCTCGGCTCGGGGAAACGCGCAGCGCGGCCCGGGCAGGGGTCCAGCGAAGTCGGCATGGGAAGGCTCGGCGCTGATGGCGCCCGTTACATTGCCGCCATCGAGCCGTGGCACGGGAACGAAGTGGTCGTGTACACGGCCCCGGAAACCGGGGGCGGCCTTTGGACGCGTTCGGTGATTGACGACAGTCTGGCCGATGGGCACGCCCTCGCCTGCGCGGATTTCAACGGAGACGGCATTGACGAAATCGTCGCGGGCTATCGCGGGGCGGAGCATAACCTCTATCTCTATTTCTTTGACACGGATGCCGATCGGTGGAATCGCGTTACCATCGACGAAGGCGGCATGGGCGCCGCGGGCGTCGTGGTTGCCGACATAGACGGCAACGGCGCGCCGGACATCGTTGCGATCGGCACCGCTACGAACAACATCGTTCTGTACACCAACACTTCCGGAGGGTGAGCGCATCGTGGACGCATTCGATCGGGGCGCACGGTACTACGAGCTTTTCGCGAACGCGGCAGGACGCCTGGACCGCGAGGGCCCGTTTCTGCTGGACCTGCTGGATCGCGCGCCGGGGAATCGGGTCGCGGATCTGGCCTGCGGTACCGGCATGCATGCGCTGTTCCTCGCCGAGCACGGCGCGGAGGTAGATGCGCTTGACCTGCATGCAGGCATGATTGCACAGGCGCAACGGGAAAGACCTCACGCCCATGTTCGGTACGCGGTTCACGACATGCGGGAGCCGCTGCGAGGGTCGTACGATCTCATCCTATGTCTCGGGAACTCGTTGACGCTCACCGGCGACTTGGCGAGTGTTCATAGGACGCTGGCGAATGCGCATTCGGCCTTGGCAGAAGGCGGCCTCTTCGTGGCGCAGGTGTTGAACTATGCCGTGCCGGCGAACCAGAAACCGCGCACGCGGATCGAGGGACGAAGCATAGACGGCAACGATGTAATTGCCGTTAAATGCCTCGCGCCGCGTGAATCGAAGACCTATCTGACGTTGACGTATTTCGTACACTCGGGAAACGGCATTGAAACCGTGTCCGAAGCCGCCGTGCAGGTTCATGTCGATCGCAAAATCCTAACCGCGGCAGCACAGCAAGCCGGGTTTTCGGAAATCGAGTTCTATGGCGGATACGCGCGCCAGGCCTTCGATCCGGAGACGTCGAGTGACCTGATTGTCGTGGCTCGGCGCGCCGTATGATCGCTTCAGGGCCGCCTCGGCAAGAAACGGCACCCGCAAGCCGTTTTGTGTCACTAGTGTAGCGAATTCAAGATTCGTTTCGTTTGTTGTACCGGTATCTGAGGAAACATCCCCCTAAATCCCCCTTCAAAGGGGGACTTCTGGCGACACGTCATACGAGATCTTTGAGAAGGAACTTAGGGTTCAGGACACTAGCGGCAATTCCAAATCGGTATCGAAGCGAGAAGTGTGAAGTGCTTCCGATACCGATCCCGATAGCGATAGCGATACCGACTAACTTCCTTACACCCGGGATCGATCAGATTCCGGAGAAACCTAATACTTTCGCTCCGCGATCAACGATAGCTTCAGCACGATATCGGGGCTGTTGGCCACGACATAGACTAATCCGTCCGGGGCGCATTTGATGTCGCGGACGCGGCCGATGTTCTTTAGGATGATCTCTTCGTGCATGACGCGGTGATCTTCGATCTGGAGGACACTTACCTGTTCATACTTGAGCGCGCCCACAAGTAAGGCGTTTTGCCATCGTGGGAATTGGCCGCCGGTGTAGAACTCCACGCCTGAAACGGCGATGGAGGGCCGCCAGTACAGGGCCGGTTGCTCTAATCCTTCCTTGCGGCGGTATTCGGAGACCAGCGCGCCGTTGTAGTTGCGGCCGTAGGTGATCAGGGGCCAGCCGTAATTGTTGCCGGCTTCGATAACGTTCAACTCGTCGCCGCCCATGGGACCGTGCTCGCTTTCCCACACCAAACCGTCGGCTGGATTAACGGACAGCCCCTGGGGGTTGCGGTTGCCGAAGCTGAAGATCGAGGGCAACGCGCCTTCCTTTCCGACAAAGGGGTTGTCGTCCGGGATGCTCCCGTCGGACCAGACGCGGTGGACTTTGCCGTTGGGACGGCTCAAATCTTGCGCGTGGTCCTGCTGGCCGCGTTCGCCGATGCCGAAATACAGGTGCCCTTCCGCGTCGAAGGTGATCTGGCAGCCGTAGTGGATGCGTGTGGGCAGGTACGTATCGTGGGGCGCTTCGAAAACCACCTGTTCGCCGGTCCAGGCGTTGCCGTCAATCTTCCCGCGCACGACGCGCGTCATCGCAAGCGGCCGTTCCTGATCGCCGGTTACGGGCAGCGCGTGGCTGTAGGCGAGGTACACCCAGCCGTTCTCGTCATACTTCGGGTCGACGGCCACGTCCATCAGGCCGCCCTGTCCTTCATGGAGGACTTCGGGCGTGCCTTGCACCGGGTCGGATTCCAGTTTCCCATCACGCAAGATGCGCAGGCGGCCCGGGCGCTCGGTAATCAAGGCCGTCGACGCGTCCAGGAAGGCGATGGCCCAGGGGATTTCGAGACCTTCCGCGACGACATCGACATCGATTTCGTAGTCGAGCGTCTGGATACGGTCTGGAGGAGGCGGTTTGACGGCCCCGGACTCCTTTTCCTGGCTGAGGATGAAGTCCACGATCGCGCGGATTTGTTCGTCGCTTAACGTCGCTTCGTAGGCGGGCATGCCCAGGTGCGTGATTCCATGTTTCGTATTGCGAAACATGTATCCGGCGCCCTCACCGAACTGCCAGACGCCATCCACCATGCTTTGGGCGTTGCCGCCCTGCAAATCCGCACCGTGGCACTGCGCGCAGTATTGCTTGTACAGTGCGGCCCCGTCAGGCGTCTCCTGCGCCGCACATACCACGCTGCCCAGAGCAAGCATCGGACACAACAGCAAGACATACCAATTCTTCACAGCTATCTCCTCAAGAATGGGCTTTAGAATAAGACCGTTTCACCGGGACGCGAATCATAGCACAAAGCAAAAGCTAAACGATCTCGATGAGGCGGAAGATGCAGACGTAGCTGAAGACGAGGAAGGCGAGCGTCAGGCCGACGGCGAAGATGGGATGGGGCTTAATGATGGACCGGACTTCGGGCGTGAAGAACCGGGGCATGACTTTGTACAGAACCCAGCCAACGACGAGCGCCTGGAGGGGGGTCAACAGGAGGCCGTCCAGAATCGCGCCGGTCTTTACCAGGAGAACGGGGGTCCGGTTGTAGGTGTACACGATGACCATGTTCGAGACGGCGAACAGCACGAGTACCGTACGGAACTGGCGTTTCCAGGTCCATTTTGCCACGCCGGGGATGAGGATACGTCCGCAGTCGGCGAGCAGGCGGGGCCAACCGGCGAACTGCCCGATCATGGTGCTGACCATGGCGGCGAATCCCGCGAGCACGAAGAGGTGCGCGCCCCACTCGCCCCAGCGGTCGCCAAAAATACGAGAGAGTTGCATGGCCACTTCGGACCCTTCGGGCGCGACTTGTTGCGCGCCGAGCACGCCCGCACCGGCGATCATGAAGGCCGCAGTAACGCCGATCCCAATGAGAACGGCCATGGACGCGTCTGCCGTGACCACGCGACGCCACCCGCGGATGC
>CAZWDH010000238.1:0-11219 GCA_964632865.1 uncultured Nitrospiraceae bacterium | reverse complement strand
AGTCGCTACGGAGACTGGGCAGTAATTACGGGAGCGTCTTCCGGTCTGGGCCGCGAGTTCGCGCGGCAGATCGCGGCCGAAGGCGTGAACTGCGTCATCGTCGGATTGGGACAAGACGCGCTGGATGCGCTCGCCAGCGAGCTGGGCGAAAAGCACGGCGTCACGTGCCGCCCCCTCGAAATCGATCTGGCATCGGACGATGCCATCGGCAATCTCACCGAAAGTCTCGCGGATCTTCCGATAGGCATCCTCGTCAACTGCGCCGGAGTCGCCCACGGCGGCGCCTTCGAAACACGAAACCCCGAAAAGCTGAAACAACTCGTTCAACTGAACTGTCTCGCTCCCCTCCTGCTCACACGCGCGCTACTCCCGCAGATGCTGGAGCGGCAGGCCGGCGCGGTGATCATCGTCTCGTCGCTGCAAGCGTTCATCTCGTGTCCCAACGAAGCCGCCTATTGCGCCTCTAAAGCCTTCCTCATGCATTTCGGCGAATCCCTCTGGGGCGAACTGAAGGATACGCCCATCGATTGCCTGACCGTGTGTCCCGCGGGTATGAAGACCGACTTCTTCAAAGCCGAAGGCTTCTCCCAGGCCGACTGCGATCGCATCTGGCGGTTCTCATCCAGCCCGGAATACATCGCCAAACTCGCCCTGCGCGACCTCGGCAGAAAGACCATCTCCGCCCCCTTGATGACCCGCTTCTCGGCATTCCTCGCCCGCATTCTTCCACGACGCTGGGCAATCGCCATCGTCACCCGCGTAACCCGAGGTCTCGTCGATCACAATCAACTGTGAAACGCGATAGCCCGGATCGCTGAAGTACATCCCCCTTAGTCCCCCTTCGAAGGGGGAATTTCGCCATGCGATGCCTAAGGTTGGACGCTAAGGATTGGAACTCTATCGACGGTCATTTTTTGCTGATACAATGCGACGCTTTGCGTCGCGAACTCGTGCCAATAGAAGCCCCATTCTGCGAATCTGACCCCGCTTGCCCCCGTCGACTTTGATGGGCAAAACTCCCCCTTCGAAGGGGTGCAGTTCTTTCGGTACCGCTCGACTTGCACTCTGTAGCAGGGGTTCTCCAAAGCAACTATCGATCGAACGTGAATCGGGCTTTCAGCCCTCCATGGCCTGTATTCACGTTTTCATGGGGCGTTGCCCCATGCTGGTATAGAGCGCGCCGTTGGCGCAGATGTCACAATCCTCGTACCACGAAGGAATTCTCCGGAGGGCCAACGGCCCGTCTAATACCAGCCTGGGCCGCAGGCCCAGGAAAGGGAGTGTCTTTTGTCCATAGGGCTGAAAGCCCGACCCATTGTGCCTACAGCAATTGGCCATGCCCTCACAACTATATTGCGGTTTCCAGAGTGCATGACCGGTATTGCCAGAACTGCACCGCTTCGAAGGGGGATCTAGGGAGATGTTCTTCAATAATCATCGAAGCCTTCGGCAGGTCACCGCAACCGCTAAACGGGGTCGCCGGGTTTCCACTCGAAGATGCGTTCGGGATGGTTGATGTACCCGTTCATGACTTCCACGAAGGGGAAGATATCGCCGCCATCCATGGCGCGGTGGTCAAACACAACGGCCATCGTCACGATCTGACGCGGCACGATTGCGCCATCGATAATGCGCGGCAATTGCCGTATGTGACCGATCCCCCAGCCGAACGTAAACGTCGGCGGCATGGCGGAGATGGTCTGCCAACCGTCGACCGACATGCCGATGTTGGCGATGGTGGTCGTCGCGCCGATGACTTCCTTCGGACGCAGCTTCTCGTCTTCCGGCACGTTGCGCATGTTCTCCGGCACGGGCTCGGGCCACAGCGTCGACTTGGCCCAGAGCCACGCCCCCGCGAAACCGGAGAAGTCGAACTCCCGCAGCGCATACCCCACGTACTCCAACGCGCAGCGGCGATACAGTTCGTTCATGTCCGTGCGGCGCGCCTTGCGCGTGAGGACGCGCATCTCGTTGGCCACGTCGATCAGCGTGCGCTGGTGCGGATTCTGCACGACTGGCGCAAGCACCCCCTGTTTCGTGTGGACCGTGAAAGACGGGCAGATATCCTCGAACTCGTAGAGCGTTCCCCCGTCGCGGATGGGCGTCCATTCCAGGATCGAGTTCATCACGGGCACGTGATAGACCACGTGCGCGATGGTCTTGAGGTAGAAGGCCGACAGATTCTTGTGCACCGCCATCCGGGTCACATCGTCGTCCGGCCGTTTCCCCTCACGCGCCTTGATCTCCGCGATGACGCGCTCGCCGTACTCGATCACCGGCGTCATGTCGAATTCGACGTTGCCCGCGGCCAACGGGATCTTCCGGTTCGCCTCCGACAAGACGAATGCAACGCTTTGCCGCTGAAAACTGAGGGGCCGCACCTCGCGCATGCGGATGTTCTTGCGGGCGTATGAGATGGTGAAGTTCCGGAACATTGGCAGCATCTTACCACCCGCGGCGCGCTCGCTCCACCCCGAACGACAGGGTCCATACCGTCCATAGTGTCCATATCGTCCATACATTCGCGTAAATGGGCCACCATGTGGCATAATCCCCTTGAGATGGCGTGAGCCATCCATGCGCATACTGCCGTCTTAGGTTGGTTCGCCTCGTGGGGGCGACATGGTTTCGACGGGAGTGTTGAAGCGTAAGTTGCGTGTCGAGGTTGATCGGTTGGCCTCGTAAAAAGCCGATTACCAAACAAATGCCAACGAACCATTGGCACTCGCTGCTTAATCTAAAGTAGCGCGTCTTACCCCTGACCGCCTGCTAGGGGGCTAAGGCGACGACAGCGGGCCTCGATGCCGGAGCCGGACGGGGACTTCGGCGGAGAGTACCGACCCCGCCTAGCGGCTGTGGATAGCGAGCCCGACGCGATCCCCAGTGGCGAATCCTAAAGGACGGGCTACACACGTAGATGCTTGCAGGGACGCACTTTCGGACGCGGGTTCGATTCCCGCCGCCTCCACCATTGTTTCACTTCTCTTAGCTTGGGTTGCACCTATTGCGGCGGTTCGGCGAGATAGCGGAGCGTGTAATCCATCGCGAGCGATTCGCCGGGGTTCAGTTCTACGTCGTTGGAGAATAGCTCCAGGTTCACTTGCTCGTACTGGGGATACCAGCGCAGCCGGGGATACTTGACGCTGTCCGGTTCGTAGGTAACCTCCATGCCGCTCCGGGCCTCGTGATTGAAGTAGGCCATGCCGCCTCCTCTGGATTCTACCAGGAGATCGCTGTCAGGGCCCGTACCGTCTTTCCACTTCCGGTTGAACTGGACCCAGGTGTCCCCATTCACGTAGGCCGCCACGACCTTCTCATCGGAACTGCCGCTGTACGCGTTGAACTCCGGACGCGTTCGGAACTGGTAGAGACGGGACTCGGCGCCGTGGTTTGTGACCCGTGAGGTGCACAGGATGGCGTCCGGCTCGCCGGGCTTGAACCCGACGCTTCGTTCGACGGTACTGCCATCTTCGAGCTTACGAACCAGTCGAATCACATTGTCTTCAACTTGGGCGTCGAAGACCGAGAAGGCATCCGACGTGAACCCGGCTTGGGCAACTTCATCGAGGCAACCCTGAAGAATGTTGTCGTGGGTCATGGCCGGCAACACGTGACGGCCCGAAGGTTTGTGAACCAGTTCGATCATCTTGCCGTTCTGTTCGGGAAGGATGGTCAAGCGCCAAACATCATTCTCGATCCCCACGGCCGGCATGGCGGCCATTTTCTCGAGTTGCTCGAAATAGATACTGGACGCCCGACCCTCGGCCACATAGGACATGTTGTACTTCTTGCATAAGGCGATGTAGTCCGGAATCACGGAGCGGAACCGTTCCGGCAAATCGCGCTTCACCACTCCGTCTGAATTCTTCCAGGGCCTGCCGTTCGCCACGATAAGCGCGCGGTACGCGGGGATGGACGCCATTTCGACCCGGGCGCGCACGGTATCGTTCGGTGCGAGCGCCAGGGCCTGTTGAAACAGGTCGAACCCTTTCTCCACGCCCTCGGGCGTCAACCCCAACTCCACCGGGAAGGCTCCGCAATTGGGATGGTTGCCGTGAACCTCGGCGTTCTCGTGATTGAGGTTGAGATACTCGAGGATGACCGGCGCGGCGTCTTCGTAGTGCAGTGCGCAGAACTCTTCCACAAGCGGCCAACTTTCCAGCTCCGGGTTCCACAGCGTGCGCGCCATGAGGTAGTTGCGCAGGTCGCACATCTCACCGGCGTCGCCCATGGCGTTGGCCTGCATGAAGACGCCCTTGGCGTTGTTGTCCCGGAAGAAGCGGACGTTGGGACCGATAACGCGCAGATTCGGGAACGGCAGATCGTAATACGAGAAATTGGTGTTGTAGTTCCAAATCCACACGTTGTCGCTGATGGCCTTCCAGTCCATGACGTCTTTGCAGAACGCGACGTTCTTCGGACAGGCCGGATCGTTGATGGGGTGCAGTTCGCAGCATTCGATGCTGCACAGTTGGATCTGCACGTTGTGGCGGGGCTTGATGGTTTTGGGCGCCCTGCGGGTATACCAATAGGCTAAGGTGCCAACCATCACATCCGGATACTTTTCTTCGACCCGCTCGGCCACGGCGTTGACCAGCGCGAGGTTGGCCCCCATGGGGCTGCCTTCGCGTTCGTTGATGGCCTCGCACTCGGCGCAGCGGCAGTACGCATCGTTATCGTTCTGGCTTACCGCAATATTTTCCATCGTGGGATTGGCGGCGATTTCGTCGAGCACGCATTGCGTGATGATGGCGATGACCTCCGGATTGGTCACGCATGGTTCCGTGGCGGGGGCCGGGATGGTGCTTCTACGTTCGCCGTCGATATAGGCAAAGTACTCGGGATGCGTCTCGCCGTACGTTTCCGGGTTGATCCATCGGGCGTAGCTGTGTCCGATAAGCGTTTGGCCGGTCATGCCGCCGAGCTTCTCCTCGCGCGTCACCGTATTGACGCGGAGCCGCGTGGCGAACTCGGGATGATCCGCGTTGGCCTTGTAGTAACTCCACCGGAACGAAAACGGCGGATCATAGGTGAAATCAATCGAACCAATGGGCGGAACACTCTCCGCCTTCGGGAAATGCGTGTGGTCCGCCGTCAGGAAACGCACGCCGCAGTAGCGCTCGAAAAACTCGTAGACCCCATACAGCGTCCCGCGGGGTCGTCCGCCCGCAATGACGATATTATCCCCGTCGCTGCGAATCCGCAACGCCTCCTCCCCCTTTCCTTCGGCGTCAAACCCGATGGACGGCGCATGAATCGCAGCGCCCGGTCCGATATACATGGCGTGACCGCTCTCCGGGGCGGTCCCGCGGATGTCGAGGGAGAGTCCGGTCAATTGCTGGAACAACGCCTGAAACTCCTCCGCCGCGTAACGCTCGCTCGGAGCGGCGTCGTCCGCGACGACGATGCTCCATCCCGTCATTAGGGCCGGCGCGATCACTGAGCCCACGATCGGTGTCGCGACAAGAATGAACAGACTTACAGCGGCGACGATCTTCATTTGCGTTCCCCAAGTTGAGGTCCCGGAATCATCTGGACCGTAGCAGAGCATGTGCTTTTGACAAGGGACTTCGCAAATCACTCAAACCCAATTCGTTTGCTGGTCGCTAGTTACATTCACAAATATTGTCATAGATCTAAGTATTGACAAAGTCAACAATTGGGGGTATACTTTCGACATGTCCGATCCAGCTCAATATCTTCGCGATCATGGGGTCCAGGTTACCGCGCAACGGTTGGCGGTGTTGCGGGCGGTGGCGGCGCGTCCTCATGGGACGGCGGATGCCATTGCGGAGGATGTGCGGGCGGAGATTGGGGCCATTTCTCGGCAGGGCGTGTACGATGCACTGGGTATCCTGTCGGAGAAGGGGCTGATCCGGCGCATCCAACCGGCGGGGTCGCCGGCGCGGTATGAGGACCGGGTCGGGGACAACCATCACCATCTGATTTGCCGCGTGTGCGGGACGGTGGAGGATGTGGATTGCGCCGTGGGCGAGACGCCGTGCCTGCATGCGGCGGACGACTCGGGCTACACGATCGACGAGGCAGAAGTGATTTTCTGGGGCATCTGTCCGGGATGTCGCGGTTCGGTTCCGGATGCGGGTATGCGTTGAAATTTCAGACGAACGAAGATTAGCGGGCGAAGTTACTGAACCATAAGGAGACGGTGTATGTCAGACAACGGCGGGAAGTGCCCGGTGCTGCACGGGGGCAACACGACCAAGGGCACGCGTGAGATGGAGTGGTGGCCCAAATCCCTCAACCTCGATATTCTGCATCAGCACGATACGAAGACCCATCCGTTGGGCCAGGGTTTCAATTATCGCGAGGAAGTCAAGTCGCTGGACTTCGAAGCGCTGAAGGAAGACCTGCGCAAACTCATGACGGAGAGCCAAGAGTGGTGGCCGGCGGACTGGGGCAGCTACGTGGGAATGTTTGCGCGCGTTGCCTGGCACGCGGCGGGCTCGTACCGCATCGCGGACGGGCGCGGCGGCGGCGGCACGGGCAATCAGCGTTTCGCTCCGCTGAATTCCTGGCCGGACAACGTGAACACCGACAAGGGCCGCCGCCTGCTGTGGCCGATCAAGAAGAAGTACGGCAACAAGATTTCCTGGGCCGACCTGATCATTCTGTCCGGAACGATCGCCTATGAGGTTTCGGGCCTGAAGACCTTCGGCTTCGCGTTCGGCCGCGAAGACATCTGGCACCCGGAGAAAGATACGTACTGGGGATCGGAGAAAGAGTGGCTCGCCCCCAGCGACGGGCGCTATGGGGACCTTAATGACCCCTCGACCATGGAGAACCCGCTTGCGGCGGTGCAGATGGGCCTCATCTACGTGAACCCGGAGGGCGTGAACGGTCAGCCGGACCCGATGCGGACGGCGGCGCAGGTGCGCGAGACCTTCGCGCGCATGGCGATGAACGACGAGGAGACCGTGGCGCTAACCGCGGGCGGCCACACCATCGGCAAGTGCCATGGCAACGGCCGCGCCGAGGAATTGAGCCCCGATCCCGAAGCGGCGGGACTGGAGTATCAGGGCCTTGGCTGGATGAAAATGAAAAGCCGCGGTATCGGCCGGGACACGATGGTCTCGGGAATCGAAGGCGCGTGGACGTCGAATCCGACCAAGTGGGACATGGGCTATTTCGACATGCTTCTGGATCACGAATGGGAATTGAAGAAGAGCCCGGCCGGCGCGAACCAGTGGATGCCCGTGGACATCAAGGAAGAGGATATGCCGGTGGACGTGGAAGATCCGTCGATCCGCTGCATGCCGATCATGACTGATGCGGACATGGCGATGAAGGTGGACCCGATCTACCGCGAGATCATGGAACGGTTCCGCAAGGATCAGGCGCTGTTCGACGACGCGTTTGCGCGGGCTTGGTTTAAGCTGACTCACCGCGACATGGGCCCGAAGAGCCGCTATATCGGCCCCGACGTGCCGAAGGAAGATCTCGTCTGGCAGGACCCGGTTCCCGCGGGCAAGACCGGTTACGATGTCGCAGCGGTGAAAGCGAAGATCGCCGCGAGCGGTCTGAGCGTCCACGACGCCGTTGCGACGGCTTGGGACAGCGCGCGGACGTACCGTGGCTCCGACATGCGCGGCGGCGCAAACGGTGCGCGGATTCGCCTCGCGCCCCAGAAGGACTGGGAAGGCAACGAGCCGAAACGCCTGGCCAAGGTGCTTAGCATTCTCGAGCCTATCGCCGCGGAGACGGGGGCCAGCGTTGCCGATGTGATCGTGCTCGCGGGGAACTGGGGCGTTGAGCAGGCTGCGAAGGCGGCTGGATTCAATGTGAGCGTGCCTTTCGCTCCCGGACGTGGCGACGCCACTGACGACATGACGGACGCCGAATCCTTCGCCCCGCTGGAACCGGTCGCCGATGGCTTCCGAAACTGGCAGAAGAAGGACTATGTCGTCCAGCCCGAAGAGATGCTGCTGGACCGCGCGCAACTGATGGGGCTCACGGCGGCGGAGATGACCGTCCTTATCGGTGGCATGCGGGCGCTTGACGCGAACTACGGCGGCAGCAAGGACGGTGTCTTCACCGACCGTCCGGGCGCGTTGACGAACGATTTCTTCGTCAACCTGACGGACATGAGCTACGTCTGGGAGCCGACCGGCCTTAACAGTTACAGCATCCGTCATCGCAAAACCGGCGAAGTGAAGTGGACGGCGACGCGAGCCGACCTCGTGTTCGGCTCCAACTCGATCCTGCGCGCGTACGCGGAAGTCTATGCGCAGGATGACAACAAGGAGAAGTTCGTGAAGGACTTCGTGGCCGCGTGGACGAAAGTCATGAACGCGGACCGTTTCGACCTCGAGAACTAATCGCCGCGCATACGCGGACCCGTATCGTCCGTCAATATCTAGTAACCGGGGACCTGCCGGGAGTCGTTTCCAAGCAGGTCCCCGGTGCGAGCTTTCCATGAAGGCCGAAGGCCATGTGGGAAGGGGCAAAAGACATGCGCAACTTCGCGGTGCTACGAACAGCAAGTGTAATCGACTGTCAAGAAGTCACCCGTTTCTGTGGGTACCGGGTTGTGGTTTGTGTCGCCGCGAACTAGACCTGCGTGTCTATGGACGTCTCCGCATCACCGATTGGTTCGGAGGAGTTTCCCAGAAGTCCGTTATAGATCTCGAGGAATTTCGCGTAGGCAGCGCCGTTGCCCGAGGGTTCGGACAGGGGAGGTAGCGTCGTGGCCGAGGCGAGACCGATGTTGAGTTGGCCCACTGCATCGTCAAAAATGCTGCGCAGTTCCGCGATGAATGTCTCGAGGATGGATTCTTCCACGGGCGGAGTTTCCAGTTCCTCCGTCACCGCCAGGGACGTCGAGTTTATTTCATCGACAGGGACTAGTTCGGGCGCTACTGACTCGTCCACGGTCTCGACGTTCTCGGGTGGGGCCAGGATGGATTCCAATGATGATGCAAATTCTTCGAAGGCCGCGTTGATAGCGTCCAGAAGCGGTTGGGTATTTGTGCCCTCTTCAGTTTGAAAGGAGTCGACCGCCTGCTGAACGGCCCCGACGAAGGTGTTGCGGGCTTCCCCCACGCTCGTTGCTTGCTCCTCGGTCAACTCACCGGAGTCGAGGAGTTCGGCCACTTTCGCGTTTACAGCTTCGAGCAGGCCGGACACGTCGGTGTTGGCTGCTTCCGCTAGACTAGCGTGTTCGATGGCCTGAAGTTCGTCGAAGAAGTTAATGCGCAGACGAACGTCAGCCACGCCTTTAAAGTGGCCTTCCTGAAGCAGACGGATCACGCCCTTCACTTTCGCGTCGTCTCCGGTCGTGACCTGGGAGGATGCGGGTTTCGGATCTGTATTGGCCGAACCCCGCGTTGCTGCCTGGCTGCGGGCGATTCCCTTTGCCGCATGGGAATTAGACTGACCGACTCCGTTCACTTGCATCGTCCTTGACCTCCGCTACCAAAGGCATGGCCCTTCCCAATCGATTTATCGGCGCGGGAATGGACAAACTTTAGCCGTCCGTCACGCTGACACCGCCGATTGGACCAGTTTCGCCCCGCTTTGCGCGGTTGGACTCTGATACGATATCTTGCCGATTGTCACTGTCGTCGGAGTTGGGCACATTGGGAATGACGCGAACGGGAGCATGTAGCCTCTCATCTGCAATTTTGAAACTCGATGGAAGGTGAACTTGCGACAAACTTGTGACACGACTTGCTACAAGAGGGACCGACGTTTCTTGCAACCACCTCGTCAACGAAGGCTTACAACAAATAGAACTCAAGGGGCTAGCGTATGAGCAGGCACACGCGTAGATCGTTTTTGCGGCGGGGATTGGGTTATGGGGGGCTGGGTTTGGTGGCGGGGTTGCCGGGGTGGAGGGCTGCGTCGCAGGAAACGGGGGCGGCGGGGATGAAGGGGATTGCGCGGCCGGATCTGGTGGCGCCGGATGCGCCTGCGGGGACGGAGGTTTTTCAACTGACGTCGGAGGCGGTGCCGAGTTGTCATGTGTATATGGAGGCGCAGATCTTTTCGCCGGATTCGAAGCGGTTTGTCTTGCACCGGTCAGCGCATGCGCATGGGAGCGACAAGAACGATCCGGAGCACCGGTATCTGTTGTGCGATATCGAAGACGGGTGTTCGTTGTCGCCGTTGACGGAAGAGACCGGCGCGACGGCGCCGTCGATGACGCCGGACGGGAAGTACCTCTATTACTTCGTGAACGAGACGGAGGTGAACGGCGGGCGTGTTACGTTGAAACGGGTGCGGCTGGACGGCACGGAGCGGGAAACCATCCTCGTGCTGGACGATGGCGTGCCGGGAACGGGGATGCGGCCAAGCCACCTCTATCCCCTCTCCACCATTTCGTCGGACGGCGAGCGGTTGGCGTTGTCGGCGTTCATGGGGGATGGGGAGACGGAGGACGCGCCGTTCGGGCTGATGATTTTCGATGTGACCAAGGCGACGGTGGAGCTGATCCTGCAAGGGCAGACGTGGTGCAATCTGCACGCGCAGTATTCGCGGTCGCTGGACCCGGAGGCGAGCCACGATATCCTCATTCAGGAAAATCATGGGAACAAGGCGAATCCGCAAGGCGAGATCACGACGTTGGTAAGCGGCGCGGGCGCGGACATTCATGTGATCCGCGATGACGGGACGAACTTCCGGACGATGCCGTGGGGCCGGGACGGGAACGAGCATTGCCAGGGTCACCAGTGTTGGCGCGGGCGGAGTGAATGGGCCATTACGAGCACGGGCACGCGGGAGCCGCGGAGCGCGCGATTGATCGAGGGGCGCGCCGTGGCGGATCAGGGGCATCTCGGGTTGGAGACGCCGGGGGCCGTCCGGAACGATCTGAGCCGGGAACTGGAGCAGCCGGATTTCTATCATTTCGCCACGGACATCGAGGGGACGCGGCTGATCTCGGACACGGGTCCGATGAATCCGGAGGGGCGCGTAGTGGTTGCGGAGTTAGGGACGCCCGGGGAGAGTCCGTTGGTGAACTTGCGGACCGTGGCGCATCCGAAGTGTTCGTGGGTGAAGGGCGCGCATATGCATCCGTTCTTGTCGCCGGATGGGAGGACGGGGTTTTTCAATTCGGATGAGTCAGGGGTTTTGCAGGCGTATATGGTGCGGGGGGTTTGACTCGGCGCAATTTTGAGAGGGTGTTGGGTTGAGTCATCGAGTAAACGCCAAGCATTGAATGTGCGCGCGGTTGTCGAGAATCGGCTGGTCGGGAATCATTC